>NZ_JBAGJZ010000068.1:0-36630 GCF_037034285.1 Streptomyces tyrfis
ACTCTTTTTGTGGAAGCCCCGTACCGTTCTGGTACGGGGCTTCCCTGCGTTTAAGGACGCCTGCTGTCACCCCTTCACCCCTGTGCGCCCCGGCGAGACGGCTGCGGGTAGGGTCGAGGGGCATCATTCGTACGTTCTTCATCAGGAGGCCCCCGGGTGGAGGTCCAGGAGACTCGGGTTCAGACGGACCGGGTACTCACCATCCCGAACATCCTCAGCATGGCTCGCCTCGTCGGCGTTCCGCTCTTTCTGTGGCTGATTCTCCGCCCGGTATTCGGCGGCCCCCAGAGCGATGGCTGGGCCCTCCTGGTGCTGATGCTGAGCGGCGTCAGCGACTACCTCGACGGCAAGCTCGCCCGGCGATGGAACCAGATCAGCAGCCTCGGCCGGCTCCTGGACCCCGCCGCGGACCGTCTGTACATCCTCTCCACGCTCGTCGGCCTGACCTGGCGCGAGATCCTGCCGCTCTGGCTCACCGTCGTCCTGCTGGCCCGCGAACTGATGCTCCTCGTGATGGTGGGAATCCTGCGACGCCACGGCTACCCGCCGCCCCAGGTGAACTTCCTCGGGAAGGCCGCCACGTTCAACCTGATGTACGCGTTCCCCTTGTTGCTGCTCAGCGACGGAAGTGGTTGGCTTGCCTCGCTGGCCGCGATTTTCGGATGGGCGTTCGCAGGTTGGGGTACAACGCTGTATTGGTGGGCAGGGATCCTCTACGTGGTTCAGGTCCGCCGGCTCGTCAAGGCGGACGCAGCAGCCGATTGAGCCCGTTGAAGCGGTGCCGCGCAGCGTGGCCGGCCCGCCACTGGTGACCCGGATAGTGCCCCGACGGGCGAAGTCGGCCAGACCATCGTCTCTTCAAGGAGGACGATTCCGACATGAAGGCCGTCGTGATGGCCGGCGGCGAAGGCACTCGTCTTCGCCCCATGACCTCAAGCATGCCCAAGCCGCTCCTGCCGGTCGCCAACCGGCCGATCATGGAGCACGTGCTGCGGCTGCTCAAGCGACACGGGCTCAACGAAACCGTCGTCACGGTCCAATTCCTCGCCTCGCTCGTCAAGAACTACTTCGGGGACGGCGAAGAGCTCGGAATGGAGCTCAGCTACGCCAACGAGGAGAAGCCGCTCGGCACCGCCGGAAGCGTGAAGAACGCCGAGGCGGCGCTGAAGGACGACACGTTCCTCGTCATTTCCGGTGACGCGCTCACCGACTTCGACCTCACCGATCTCATCGCCTTCCACAAGGAGAAGGGCGGGCTGGTCACGGTATGCCTGACGCGGGTCCCGAACCCCCTGGAGTTCGGGATCACGATCGTCGACGAGGCGGGACAGGTCGAGCGCTTCCTGGAGAAGCCCACCTGGGGCCAGGTCTTCTCGGACACCGTCAACACCGGCATCTACGTCATGGAGCCCGAGGTGTTCGACTACGTCGAAGCCGATGTCTCCGTGGACTGGTCCGGCGACGTCTTCCCCCAGCTCATGAAGGAGGGCAAGCCCATCTACGGCTATGTCGCCGAGGGCTACTGGGAGGACGTCGGCACCCATGAGAGCTATGTGAAGGCCCAGGCCGACGTCCTGGAACGCAAGGTCGACGTCGAGATCGACGGCTTCGAGATCTCGCCCGGCGTATGGGTGGCCGAAGGCGCCGAAGTGCACCCCGACGCCGTACTGCGGGGCCCCCTCTACATCGGTGACTACGCGAAGATCGAAGCCGGAGCGGAGATCCGCGAGCACACGGTCGTCGGCTCCAACGTCGTCGTCAAAAGCGGCGCCTTCCTGCACAAGGCCGTGATCCACGACAACGTCTACATCGGCCAGCACAGCAACCTGCGCGGATGCGTCGTCGGCAAGAACACCGACGTCATGCGCGCGGCCCGGATCGAGGACGGCGCGGTCATCGGGGACGAGTGCCTGATCGGCGAGGAGTCGATCATCCAGGGCAACGTCCGCGTCTACCCCTTCAAGACCGTCGAGGCCGGGGCCTTCGTCAACACGTCGGTGATCTGGGAGTCGCGGGGACAGGCCCACCTCTTCGGCACACGGGGCGTCTCCGGCATCCTGAACGTCGAGATCACCCCGGAGCTCGCCGTCCGGCTGGCCGGGGCCTACGCCACGACCCTCAAGAAGGGCTCCACGGTCACCACGGCGCGCGACCACTCCCGTGGCGCACGCGCCCTGAAGCGAGCGGTGATCTCGGCGCTCCAGGCCAGCGCCATCGACGTACGGGACCTGGAGAACGTGCCGATGCCCGTCGCCCGCCAGCAGACCGCGCGGGGCAGCGCCGGCGGGATCATGATCCGCACCTCGCCCGGCGTGCCCGACTCGGTCGACATCATGTTCTTCGACGAGCGGGGCGCCGACCTGTCCCAGGCGCGGCAGCGGAAGCTGGACCGCGTCTACGCCCGCCAGGAATACCGCCGGGCGTTCCCCGGGGAGATCGGGGATCTGCACTTCCCGTCCAGCGTTTTCGACTCATACACCGGCTCGCTGCTGCGGAACGTGGACACCACCGGGGTCGCCGACGCCGGCCTCAAGGTCGTCGTCGACGCGTCCAACGGCAGCGCCGGCCTGGTCCTGCCCAGCCTGCTGGGCCGGCTCGGCGTGGATGCCCTGACCATCAACCCCGGCCTCGACGAGTCCCGGCCCACCGAGTCCGCCGAGACCCGACGGGCCGGACTGGTGCGGCTGGGCGAGATCGTCTCCTCGGCGGGGGCGGCGTTCGGGGTGCGGTTCGACCCCGTCGGCGAGCGGCTCTCCCTCGTCGACGAACGGGGCAGGATCGTCGAGGACGACCGGGCGCTCCTGGTGATGCTGGACCTCGTCGCGGCCGAGCGGCGCAGCGGCAGGGTGGCGCTGCCGGTGACCACGACACGGGTCGCCGAGCAGGTCGCGGCGTACCACGGCACACAGGTCGAATGGACGACGACGTCGCCCGACGACCTGACCCGGGTGGGGCGGGAGGAAGGCACCATCTTCGGAGGAGACGGCCGCGGCGGCTTCATCGTTCCCGAATTCAGCAGCGTCTTCGACGGGGCCGCGGCCTTCGTGAGACTGCTCGGGCTCATCGCCAGGACCCAGCTCACCCTCAGCAGGATCGACGCGCGCATCCCGCGCGCCCACGTCCTGCGCCGCGACCTGGCCACGCCCTGGGCGGTCAAGGGCATGGTCATGCGCCGGGTCGTCGAGGCCGCGGGGGAGCGCAGCGTCGACACCACGGACGGCGTGCGGGTCGTCGAGGCCGACGGGCGATGGGTGATGGTGCTGCCCGACCCGGCGGAGGCGCTCACCCATCTGTGGGCCGAGGGACCGGATGACGCGTCCGCGCAGGCCCTGCTGGACGAGTGGGCGGCGGTCGTGGAGAGCGCAGGTCACTGACGATGCGCCGGTGTGCCCGGGGACGTCCCGGGCACACCGGTGGGCCCATTCGGCGGTAGGGGCGGAGCCGTGCGACGATGTGCGGCATGTCGCAGCAGACCCCCGATCGGAGTACACCCGCGCGTCCCGACGCGTCCATGTCGCTGCTGACCAACGTGATGGACCACAGCCTGGACGACGGATACGCCGAGGCGGCGGCGCGTCGCAGGGCCGACGGCAGCGCGGGCCTGCCCCGCAGCCTCAGGTCGAAGCTGGGACTCGCCGCCTGCCTGGTGCTGGCCGCCCTCGTCGTCACGCTGGGCGCCGCGCAGGCGAGGGTCTCCGCGCCCGTCCTCGCCAAGGAGCGCGAGGAACTGATCGACCGCATCGACGACGAGACGGCGGCGGCCGACGCCCTGGAGGAGCAGGTCGACCGGCTCCGCGACGACGTCGGCAAACGCCAGCGCAAGGCGCTGGAGAAGCACGGCGGGGACCAGGGCGAGCTGGTCTCGCTGCTCTCCGGGGCGACACCGGTGCGGGGGCCCGGGGTGAAGCTGGTGGTCGACGACGCGAAGAACACCGAGCCGGGCGGCGGCGGACCGCGGGAGAGCAGCGGCTTCTCCGACACCGGGCGGGTGCGCGACCGGGATCTCCAGAGGGTCGTCAACGGCCTGTGGCAGTCCGGGGCCGAGGCGGTCGCGATCAACGGGCAGCGCCTGACGGCCCTCTCGGCGATCCGCGCCGCCGGTGACGCCATACTGGTCGACAACAGACCGCTCGTGCCGCCGTACACGGTGCTGGCGGTGGGGGACGGGAAGCGGCTCGCGACAGCCTTCCAGGACAGCGACGACGGCCAGTACCTGCAGGCTCTCAAGGACACCTTCGACATCCGGACCAGCCTGTCAGTGGAGAAGAAGGTGAGCCTCCCGGTCGCCCCGAGTCTGATCGTACGAACAGCACAGCCTTACCGGGCCGCAGACACCGGCGGTGGTGCGGCAGAGACAGAGAAGGGCACATCGTGATCGCCGTACTGGGCCTCGTCGTGGGAGTGGTGGTCGGACTGTTGGTCCGCCCCGAAGTGCCGGCGGTGGTCGAGCCCTACCTTCCGATCGCCGTCGTCGCCGCCCTCGACGCGGTCTTCGGCGGGCTGCGGGCCATGCTCGACGGCATTTTCGTCGACAAGGTGTTCGTCGTCTCCTTCCTGTCGAACGTCGTGGTGGCCGCGCTGATCGTCTTCCTGGGCGACAAGCTGGGCGTCGGGGCCCAGCTGTCCACCGGTGTGGTGGTCGTGCTCGGGATCCGGATCTTCTCGAACGCCGCGGCCATCCGCCGGCACGTCTTCCGGGCCTGACGCCGATGAACGACGCGGAACTCCCCGACAAGCGCGAACCGGCTGCCGAGCACGAACCGGCAGGCCAGGGCGAACCGGCCGGCCCGGGCGCCCCGGCCGGCAGCGACACCCCGGCCGACGAGCGGCCCGTCGGCGCCGGCGTGCCGCTCACCGGACGCCAGCGGCTGATCGCCGGACTCTGGCCGCCGAGGGTGACCCGGGCCCAACTCGTCGTCGCGCTCCTGCTGTTCGTCCTCGGACTCGGCCTGGCCATCCAGGTGCGCTCCACCAGCGACAACAGCGCCCTGCGCGGCGCCCGCCAGGAGGACCTGGTGCGCATCCTCGACGAGCTCGACGACCGCACACAGCGCCTGGAGGACGAGAAGCAGCGCCTGGACGCCCAGCGCACGGAACTGGAGAACAGCTCCGACCAGGCCGAGGAGGCGCGCAGACAGACCGTCGAGAAGGAGCGGCAACTCGGTATCCTCGCGGGCACGGTGGCCGCACACGGACCCGGGATCACCCTCACCGTCAACGACCCCGGCAACGGGGTCAAGGCCGACATGCTGCTGGACGCGCTCCAGGAGCTGCGCGCGGCGGGCGCCGAGGCGATCGAGGTCAACGGGGTCAGAGTGGTCGCCAACACGTACTTCTCGGGCGATGGCGGCGATGTGAGGGTCGACGGTCGTAAGATCACCGCACCGTATGTGTTCAAGGTGATCGGGAAGCCGCAGGATCTGGAACCCGCGCTCAACATCCCCGGCGGTGTGGTGCAGACACTGGAGAAGGAGCAGGCCACGGTGCATGTGGAACGGGTCGACGACATCGTCGTGGACGTCTTGCGACGGGCGCAGCGGCCTGACTACGCTCGGTCGTCGACCTCGTGAGGCCGCGACGGGGAAGGTTCGGGAAACACGTGCGGGAGGTTGCGGGGGGTCGCCGCGCCGTCATGGCGGTGCGTGGTGGAAACTGTCGAGTGGATACGGACGTTGTGAAGTTGTCCGGGTCGGCAGGTGTGTTCGTTCAGGGTTCGTCCTGCCCCACGGGCGGGTCTATTTCGGTCAAGGGGAATCGCCCGTGAAGTTGTTTGGGAAGTTGTTCGGCAAGAGCGCTCGCGACGAGGCCGCCCGCCATCGCGCGCCGCGCCACGGTCAGGCGGACGAGGCGGGCTCGCAGCGCCCGCTCTTCCGCGACGAGAGGTCCGGCCAGGGCGGTGACGGCGCGTCGTCCGCCGACTCCGCCGGTGCCGGCCGCATAGGTTCCGGAGAACCGTCGACCTCGGGTACAGGTGGAGGGTTCACCCCGAGGCAGGAGGGTGCGGCCATGGTGTGTTCGAGGTGCGGGCACCACAACACCGCGGACAGTCGTTTCTGCTCGTACTGCGGCGTGCCGCTGCGGGGCGGGATCCCCGAGCGCGCCTCGGAGACGACCTCGACCATCTCCATCTCCGGTCTGGAGGCGTACGACTCGGAGACCACCGGGCAGACGGCCCTGCCGTCGCTCTCGCCCGAGGCCCAGGCCGCCGTCGACGCCCTCCCGTCCGGCTCGGCCCTCCTGGTGGTGCGGCGCGGCCCGAACTCCGGGAGCCGTTTCCTGCTGGACGGCGAGCTGACCACGGCCGGCCGGCATCCGCAGAGCGACATCTTCCTCGACGACGTGACCGTGTCGCGTCGGCACGTGGAGTTCCGCCGGAACCCCGACGGCAGCTTCACGGTCGGCGACGTGGGCAGCCTCAACGGCACCTACGTGAACCGGGAGCGCATCGACTCCGTCGCCCTGTCCAACGGCGACGAAGTGCAGATCGGCAAGTACCGGCTGGTCTTCTACGCGAGCCAGCGGGGCGTCTGACCCGTCAGGGAAGGTCCATGCTGAGAACACCGACGGGCGGTGCCGGTCGCGGCACCGCCACCGCCGACGACCGTCCGATGAGCATCGGCACGGTGCTCCTGCAGCTGCGGGACGAGTTTCCCGAGGTCACCATCTCCAAGATCCGTTTCCTGGAGGCCGAGGGACTCGTCGAGCCGCAGCGGACCCCCTCCGGGTACCGCAAGTTCCGCGCCGCGGACGTGGAGCGACTGGCGCAGGTCCTGCGCATGCAGCGGGACCACTACCTGCCGCTGAAGGTCATCCGCGAGCATCTCGACGCGCTGGCCCGCGGCGAGCAGGTCGCGCTGCCGTCCGGAGGGCTGCGGGAGCTGTCCGACGGCGGCCCGGAGGCGGAGTCCGGGCGGGTCACGGCGGCCCGGATCGGCCGCGCCGAGCTGCTCGCGGCCGCCGAGGTCACCGAGGGCGACCTCGACGAGTGGGAGGCGTACGGTCTGGTCGCCCCGACCGCCGAGGGCGGCTACGACGCCGGGATGGTGACCGTGGCCAGGCTTGTGGCGGATCTGGGGCGATTCGGTCTGGAACCACGTCATCTGCGTGCCATGAAGGCCGCGGCGGACCGTGAGGCAGGGCTCGTCGAGCAGGTCGTCGCGCCTCTGCGCAGGCACCGGAATCCCCAGACCAGAGCACATGCGGAGGCCACCGCGAAGGAACTCGCGGAGCTGTCCGTACGGCTTCATTCCGCGCTGGTGCAGACCGCTCTGCGGGTGCGCCTCCACTGATCGCGTCTCCGCCCCGACTACCCAAACCCGGCGGGCACGTCCTAGGGTTGCTGTGTGAACGAGCTCGACGTTGTGGGTGTCCGGGTGGAGATGCCCTCCAATCAACCGATCGTTCTCCTGCGTGAAGTGGGAGGCGACCGGTTCCTCCCCATCTGGATCGGTCCTGGTGAGGCGACCGCGATCGCGTTCGCCCAGCAAGGCATGGCTCCGGCCAGGCCGCTGACTCATGACCTCTTCAAGGACGTGCTCCAGGCCGTCGGCCAGGAGCTGACCGAGGTCCGTATCACGGACCTGCGGGAAGGGGTCTTCTACGCGGAGCTGGTCTTCGCCAGCGGCGTCGAGGTGAGCGCTCGTCCCTCCGACGCCATAGCCCTCGCGCTGCGGACCGGCACGCCGATCTACGGCAGTGACGGTGTGCTGGACGACGCGGGCATCGCCATTCCGGACGAGCAGGAGGACGAGGTGGAGAAGTTCCGCGAGTTCCTCGACCAGATCTCACCGGAGGACTTCGGCACCAGCAGTCAGTAACCGTCCACGGGGCCGCCGTCAGCGCATTCGACAAGCCTTTCCCGCTCACTCGGCACGGGAAACCACCCTCAGGGTGATTATCACTCGGCGTGCCGAGTGTGGCGATCGTTGACGCACCCCGGGTGACTGCCTACCTTCGAGGTGGCAGGTCAAGGACGGAGGTCGGCGTGAGAAGCAGCGGCGACGGTACGGCAGCCGGTGGGCCGTACCCGCAGCAGGGGAGTACGCACGGCCACACCATCAGGCAGTCGGTGAAACCGGCTGCGGTGGCGGGGGGCAGCGTGACAGCGGCCGAAGAGATCGGTTACCGGGGGCCCACGGCCTGCGCCGCCGCGGGCATCACCTACCGGCAGCTCGACTACTGGGCGCGCACGGGACTGGTGGAGCCGAGTGTGCGGCCCGCGTACGGCTCGGGCACCCAGCGGCTCTACAGCTTCAGGGACGTCGTCCTGCTGAAGATCGTCAAACGGTTCCTGGACACGGGCGTCGCCCTGCAGAACATCCGCACCACGGTCCAGCACCTGCGGGCCCGCGGGTTCCAGGACCTGGAGCGGATGACGCTGATGAGCGACGGGGCCACGGTCTACGAGTGCTCCTCGCCCGACGAGGTCGTGAGCCTGCTCCAGGGCGGTCAGGGGGTCTTCGGGATCGCCGTCGGCGTGGTCTGGCACGACGTGGACGTCGCGCTGTCGCAGTTGCACGGCGAGCGGGTCGACACCGGCGAGACGCTGATCGGCAACAACCCCGCGGACGAGCTGGCGCGGCGGCGCAACCGCGCGGGCTGAGCGGGCGGTGAGCCGGGCACGGCGATTGTCAGTGCCGTAGGGCAGCATCGGTAGGTGTGAGAGCCGCGCCCACCATCCTGCATCTCGACATGGACGCCTTCTACGCCTCCGCGGAGCAGGCGGCGAAGCCCAGCCTGCGCGGCAAGCCGGTCGTGGTGGGCGGGCTCGGGCCGCGCGGGGTCGTCGCCACCGCGTCGTACGAGGCGCGGCGCTTCGGGGTGCACTCGGCGATGCCCATGGCGCAGGCGCGGCGGCTGGCGCCCAACGCGGCCTACCTGGTGCCCCGCTTCCATCTGTACCGGGCGGTCAGCGACCAGGTGATGGAGCTGCTGGGGCGGCTCTCCCCGCTGGTGGAGCCGCTCAGCCTGGACGAGGCGTTCGTCGACCTGGAGGCCGGCGGGACGGCCGACGACACGGCCTCCGCGCTGGCGATCGGGGCGGATCTGCGCGCGGTCATCAGGGCCGTCACCGGGCTCACCGGCTCGGTCGGGCTCGCGGGCTCCAAGATGCTGGCCAAGATCGCCTCCGAGCAGGCCAAGCCGGACGGCCTGAGACTCATCGAGCCGGGGACGGAGCGGGAGCTGCTGGCCCCCATGTCCGTACGGATCCTTCCCGGGGTCGGGCCCGCGACGGCCGACCATCTGCGCCGCGCCGGGATGACCGCGGTCGAGGACCTGGCCGAGGCGGGCGAGGCGGAGCTGGTGCGGCTGCTGGGGAAGGCGCACGGCGTCGCGCTGCACCGGATGGCCCTCGGCCACGACGACCGGCCCGTGGTCGCGGAACGGGACGCGAAATCGGTGTCGGTCGAGGACACCTTCGACGCCGACCTGCACGACCGGGTGCGGGTCAGGACGGAGGTGGAGCGGCTGGCCGACCGGTGCGTCCAGCGGCTGCGCGGGGCGCACCGGTCCGGGCGCACGGTGGTGCTGAAGGTGCGGCGCTACGACTTCTCCACGCTCACCCGCTCCGAGACGCTGCGCGGGCCCACGGACGACCCCGCGGTGGTCCGCGAGGCCGCCGCGCGGCTCCTGGAGGCCGTGGACACCACCGGGGGCGTGCGGCTGCTCGGCGTGGGCGTCACGGGCCTCGCCGACTACACCCAGGAGGACCTGTTCGCCCAGGCCGCCGGCGAGCGGGCCGCCGCCGGCGACGACACGGCCGGGACGGACGCGGGGGACGAGCCCGAGTCCGGCGGGGCGGCGCCCGGCGCGGCGGAGACGGCCCCGGAGACCGGCGAACGGCTCGCGGCCCGGGGCTGGGCCCCCGGCCACGACGTCCACCACGACGTCCACGGCCACGGCTGGGTGCAGGGCAGCGGGGTCGGGCGGGTCACGGTCCGTTTCGAGGCGCCCGGGTCGGCGCCCGGCCGGGTGCGGACGTTCCGGACCGACGACCCGCAGCTGCGGCCGGCCGACCCGTTGCCGCTGGTGAGCGACCCGGGGGACTACTCCTCCTGGCCGGCCAGCCGGCCGAAGTCCCGGTCCGGGGCGGCCTCGCCGGGCGAGGCGTCGAGGCCGTAGTGGCGGTACAGCTGGAGCTCCTGTTCCGGTGAGAGATGGCGGCCGACCCCGAAGTCGGGCGCGTCCTTGATCAGTGCGCGGTCGAAGGGGACGCGGAGGGTGTCCTCCACGAATTCGCTGGGTTCCAGCGGGACGAACGCGTCCCGGCTGAAGAGTCCGGTGCGTACGGCCGCCCACTCGGGCACTCCGGTCGCGTCGTCGAGGTACACCTCGTCCACGGTTCCGATCTTGGTGCCCCTGCGGTCGAACGCCTTGCGGCCGATCAGGCTGCGCGGATCGATGTCGGTCTGCACGGTCCCTCCACTGGTCGCGGCCTACTCCACAAGCACTACAGAAATGCAGAATCCGGGGGTTGGCCACTCGAGAAATCCGTCCCGGACCCCGCTGGTAGGCTGGTGACGGCCGCTGACCCCGTGCGGGAGAGCCTCCGGAATCCGTTCCGTAGGCGCCGAAGGAGCAAATCCTCCCCGGAATCTCTCAGGCCCCCGTACCGCACGGACGAGGTCACTCTGGAAAGCAGGGCGGGTTCCGTGCGGCCGGGTGCCGGTGCGGTTCCCTTCCTCACCGACGGTGAAAGCCGGTGCCCCGCGGGGGTGCGCCGGTGAAGCTCTCAGGTCGAGATGACAGAGGGGGAGGCCGTTCGGGCACCCGCGCAGGGGTGCCCCTCGCAGGTCGTGACAGACCAGGAGGCCTCCACCATGACCCCCCGTCGCACTCCGCTCTCCCAGCTGGAGCAGGGCATTCCGTTCGAGCGGCGCCACATCGGCCCCGACGCCGAGGCGCAGTCGAAGATGCTCGCCCAGGTCGGTTACGGATCGCTGGACGAGCTGACCGCGGCCGCGGTGCCCGACGTCATCAGGAGCGCCGAGGCGCTGAACCTGCCGGGCGCCCGCACCGAGGCCGAGGTCCTGGCCGAGCTGCGCGCCCTGGCCGAGCGCAACCAGGTCCTGACCCCGATGATCGGGCTCGGCTACCACGGCACGTTCACCCCGCCGGTGATCCTGCGCAACGTCATGGAGAACCCCGCCTGGTACACCGCGTACACGCCGTACCAGCCGGAGATCTCGCAGGGCCGGCTGGAGGCGCTGCTCAACTTCCAGACGATGGTCGCCGACCTCACCGGGCTGCCCACCTCCGGCGCCTCCCTGCTCGACGAGGGCACCGCGGCCGCCGAGGCGATGGCGCTCTCGCGACGGGTCGGCAAGGTCAAGAACGGCGTCTTCCTGGTCGACGCCGACGCTCTGCCGCAGACCATCGCCGTCATCGGCACCCGCGCCGAGCCGACCGGCGTGGAGGTCGTCGTCGCGGACCTCTCCGACGGCATCCCCGCCGAGTTCGCCGAGCGGGGCGTCTTCGGCGTCCTGGTGCAGTACCCCGGCGCCTCCGGCGCGGTGCGCGACCTCCGCCCCGTCATCGAGCAGGCCCACGAGCTCGGCGCGATCGTCACCGTCGCCGCCGACCTGCTGGCCCTCACGCTGCTCGCCTCGCCGGGCGAGCTGGGCGCCGACATCGCGGTCGGCACCACACAGCGCTTCGGCGTCCCGATGGGCTTCGGCGGCCCGCACGCCGGCTACATGGCCGTGCGCGAGAAGTTCGCCCGCAGCCTGCCCGGCCGCCTCGTCGGCGTCTCCGTGGACGCGGACGGCGACAAGGCGTACCGGCTGGCCCTCCAGACCCGCGAGCAGCACATCCGCCGCGAGAAGGCCACCAGCAACATCTGCACCGCCCAGGTGCTGCTCGCCGTCATGGCCGCCATGTACGCCGTCTACCACGGCCCCGACGGGCTGCGGCTGATCGCCCGGCGCACCCACCGCTACGCCGCGGTCCTCGCCGAGGGCCTGCGCGCCGCCGGCGTCGACGTGGTGACCGACAGCTACTTCGACACCCTCACCGTGCGCGTCCCGGGCCGGGCCGCCGACGTCGTGGCCGGGGCCCGCGAGCGGGGCGTCAACCTGCGGCTCGTCGACGCCGACCTCGTCTCCGTCGCCTGCGACGAGACCACCACCCGCGCGCACATCGCCGCCGTCTGGGCGGCCTTCGGCGCCGACGGCGACATCGACGCGCTGGACGACCGGGCCGCCGACGCGCTGCCCGAGGAACTGCTGCGCACCGAGGACTTCCTCACCCACCCGGTCTTCCACCAGCACCGCTCCGAGACGGCCATGCTGCGCTACCTGCGCGGGCTCGCGGACCGGGACTACGCCCTGGACCGCGGCATGATCCCGCTCGGCTCCTGCACCATGAAGCTGAACGCGACCACCGAGATGGAGCCGATCACCTGGCCCGAGTTCGGCGCGCTGCATCCCTTCGCCCCGGCCGAGCAGGCCCAGGGCTTCCTCACCCTCATCCGTGAGCTGGAGGAGCGCCTGGCGGAGGTCACCGGGTACGACACGGTGTCGATCCAGCCGAACGCGGGCTCCCAGGGCGAGTTCGCGGGCCTGCTGGCCGTCCGCGCCTACCACCGGGCCAACGGCGACGACCAGCGCACCGTCTGCCTGATCCCGTCCTCCGCGCACGGCACCAACGCCGCCAGTGCGGTGATGGCCGGGATGAAGGTCGTCGTGGTGAAGACCGCCGAGGACGGCGAGGTCGACGTCGAGGACCTGCGCGCCAAGATCGAGAAGCACCGCGACGAGCTCGCCGTGCTCATGATCACGTACCCGTCGACGCACGGCGTGTTCGAGGAGCACGTCGCGGACATCTGCGCCGAGGTGCACGACGCCGGCGGCCAGGTGTACGTGGACGGCGCCAACCTCAACGCCCTGGTCGGCCTCGCGAAGCCGGGCCGGTTCGGCGGCGACGTGTCGCACCTCAACCTGCACAAGACCTTCTGCATCCCGCACGGCGGCGGCGGCCCCGGCGTCGGCCCGGTCGGCGTGCGCGCGCACCTCGCGCCGTACCTGCCCAACCACCCGCTGCAGCCGACCGCGGGCCCCGAGACCGGGGTCGGCCCGGTCTCGGCCGCCCCGTGGGGCTCGGCCGGCATCCTGCCCATCTCCTGGGCGTACGTCCGCCTGATGGGCGGGGAGGGGCTGAAGCACGCGACGCAGGTCGCCGTGCTCGCCGCCAACTACATCGCCAAGCGGCTGGAGCCGCACTTCCCGATCCTGTACAGCGGTCCCGCGGGCCTGGTCGCCCACGAGTGCATCGTGGACCTGCGGCCGATCTCCAAGGCGACCGGCGTCAGCGTCGACGACATCGCCAAGCGGCTGATCGACTACGGCTTCCACGCGCCGACCATGTCGTTCCCGGTCGCCGGCACGCTGATGATCGAGCCGACCGAGAGCGAGAACCTCGCGGAGCTCGACCGCTTCTGCGACACGATGATCGCCATTCGCGGCGAGATCGAGAAGGTCGCCTCGGGGGAGTGGAGCGCCGAGGACAACCCGCTGCGCAACGCGCCGCACACCGCGGCGATGCTGGGCGGTGAGTGGGAGCACGGCTACAGCCGTGAGGAGGCGGTCTTCCCGGCCGGTGTCTCGGCCGTGGGCAAGTACTGGCCGCCGGTGCGCCGGATCGACGGCGCCTTCGGCGACCGCAATCTCGTCTGCTCCTGCCCGCCCCTGGACGAGTACGACAACTGACGCCCGGACGTCCGCGCCCGGACGTCCGGGGACGGCACGGGCGCGCGTCGGGGCCGGTGCGGAGGATTCCCTCCGTGCCGGCCCCCGTCTGTACCTGCCAGGTCAGGCGGCCCGCATCACCCGGTCGGTCGCCAGGGGCCGGTGGGGGGCGATGATCTGCCCGTCCGGGAGCAGCTCACCGGTGTCCTCGAAGAGCAGGACTCCGTTGCACAGCAGGCTCCAGCCCTGTTCCGGATGGTGCGCCACCAGGCGGGCGGCCTCCCGGTCGGCTGAGTCGGCGGTGGGGCAGGGCGGCTGGTGCTGGCACATGGATGGGATCTTTCGCTGCGTCGTGGTGAATGTCGTGCGGTTCGTCGAGGCGTTCATGACCGCTTCCCCCGTATCGATGGCTCCGGTCCCAGTGTTGCCCCACGGAAGCCTTTCCGCAGGGATTTCGCGGCAGCACTTCCGCCTACTCCGATGACGTGTCACCCGCCCGGACGGTTCACCGCAATTGCACTGTCCTTTCGGGTGGTTCGGGGTGGCCGGACCGGGCTAGTCCCAACGGGCGGAAGTGCGCCCCCCGGAGGCCGCGCGCCACGCTGTGCGCCGCGCCCGGAGGAAAGAAGCCCTGTGCCCCGCCACCGGGAAACGGCGGCGGGGCACAGGACCGGGGCGGAGGCGCCTTCGTCGGGCCGGCGGAACGCTTCGTCAGGCCGATGAACCGAGCAGCGGGCCGGGGCCCGGGGCGATGCGCGACGTCAGCACCCGGAGCAGGTCGGCCACCCGGTGGGCGCGGTGCGCCGCGATGCCCGGCGGCGCGGGCGCCAGCGGCACCAGCAGATCGGCGGGCGCGAGCGAGCCCTCCGACGCGTCGGCCTCGGCGTCGGCGTGCAGCCACAGCGCCAGCATGTAGAGCTCCGGGATGGACAGCAGCCGCGGCTGGTAGCGCGGGGCAGCCGTCTCGGCCTGGCGCAGGGCGAGTTCCGTCGCGGGAATGTACGGGCCCTCGAAGAAGTGCGAGAAGGCCCAGCCGTCCGGGGTGAGCACGGTGTCCGCCGCGGCGACGGCGCGCTCCGCGTCGCGGATCACGAACCGCCAGGCGGTGAGCCGGGTGGCGGGGGCGATCCCGCCCGGTCCGATCCCGTCCAGCACATGGACGGGGAGCGGCAGTTCGGGGCTCAGCGGCCCCTGGGCGGACCGGAGAGCGGGCGTTCGGGCCTCGCGGACCGCGGTGGGGGAGCCGAGTGCCGCGAGAACGCTGCGCAGAGCGGGCGCGGGGGCCGGGGGAACATGCAGCGGCATGGTGGGTCGCCTCTCACTCAAGAGACAGGGTGATGCGTGGGCGGGTGCAGACGACGCTGTCGGCGTACGGGGCCGGAGGAGGCCGGCGACGCACCGGTGCGTCAACTCTCTGCCACGTCAGCAAAGTTTATACGACAGGTGTTCACGCAGTGTTTCCCCTAGCCGTCGCCGGTATTGCCGACAAGACGTCATCAGGACTTTATTATGCGATGTTTCTGATGATTTGCCGTCGGCGGCGCAGTCGTCGCCAGCGGTTTTCTCCGGGCGCGGACGGCTGAAACGCCACCTACTATTGCCGCGCCCCGGCCACGGAAACCCTACACCGCGTCATGCCGAGGGAATGTGCCTCCGGCCGCCGCTCACAGGCTACCGGGTGCGCGGAGTTCGCGAGGGAGTTAGGGATCACCGGCCTGGGCATATTCGACCCGTGACGCGAGCGGCCTGGGCCGCGGGCTGCCCAATTGAGGGAAGGACACTTCGATGGGGGAGAAGGTCGTTGCGGGCGCCTTTGACCTGTCCGATCGGCAGAGGTACCGGAGGAAGCTCCACCGGTGTCTGGAGGGGTTGGAGCGGCTGCTCGCGGAGGGCAGGTTCGATCGTCCCCGCAACCTCATGGGCATGGAGATCGAGCTGAATCTGGCAGGCTCCGACGGCATGCCGAAGATGATGAACGGGGAGGTTCTCCAGCGCATCGCGAGCCGTGATTTCCAGACCGAACTCGGCATGTTCAATTTGGAAGTGAACATAGTTCCGCACCCTCTGGGAGGTCGCGTTTTCGACCAGCTGGCCGAAGAGCTCAGAACCGGACTCGGATATGCCCACCGAAAGGCGGGCGAAGTCGATGCCGGGATCGTGATGATCGGAATTCTGCCGACTCTGGAGCGTTCGGATCTCGTGGCGTCGAACCTCTCGGACGCGGACCGCTACACCCTGCTGAACGATCAGATAGTGGCCGCGCGGGGCGAGGATTTCTCCCTCGATATCCACGGGGTGGAGCACCTGGTCTCCACGTCGTCCTCGATCACCCCCGAGGCGGCCTGCACCTCGGTCCAGTTGCACCTCCAGGTGACCCCGGCCCGCTTCGCCGCCGTGTGGAACGCGGCCCAGGCCGTCGCCGGGGTGCAGATAGCGCTCGGCGCCAACTCCCCGTTCCTGTTCGGCCGGGAGCTGTGGCGCGAATCGAGGCCGCCGCTCTTCCAGCAGGCCACCGACACCAGGCCGCCGGAGCTCCGCAACCAGGGCGTGCGGCCCCGGACCTGGTTCGGCGAGCGCTGGGTGGGATCGGCGTACGAGCTCTTCGAGGAGAACCTGCGCTACTACCCCCCGCTGCTGCCGATCTGCGGCGACGAGGACCCGCTGGCGGTACTCGACGCGGGCGGGGCGCCCGGGCTCCAGGAACTCGCGCTCCACAACGGCACCGTCTACCGCTGGAACCGGCCGGTGTACGGGGTGGCCGACGGCGTGCCCCATCTGCGGGTGGAGAACCGGGTCCTGCCCGCCGGCCCCACCGTGACCGATGTGATCGCCAACGCCGCGTTCTACTACGGGCTGGTGCGGGCCCTCGCCGACGCGCCCCGTCCGGTCTGGACCCGGCTCCCGTTCGAGGCGGCGGCGGAGAACTTCGACGCCGCCTGCCGCCACGGCATCGACGCGGAACTGCTCTGGCCGCGCTCCGGCAGGTCGGGCGGGCCGGTCCGGACACCGGCCGTCACGCTCGTGCGGGACGAGCTGCTGCCGCTGGCCGCCGCCGGGCTCGACGCCTGGCACATCGCGCCCGCGGACCGCGACCGCTATCTCGGCGTCATCGAGGGACGCTGCCGACGGCGGGTGAACGGGGCTTCCTGGCAGGCGGACACCTATCACCGGGCACGGGAGGCGGGGCTCGCGCGGCACGCGGCCCTGGCCGCGACCACCCGCAGATACGCCGAACTCATGCACAGCGGCGAGCCGGTGCACCGCTGGCCCACGGGCGCCCCCCGGCCCTGACCCCTCGCCCCCCGGGCCGTCGCACATCCGGCCCCTCGCCCCGGCCCGTCGTCGTCCGCGCCGCGCCGCGCCGCGCGGGGCATGGGGCGGCGGAGCGGGCCCCCGCGGCCACCGGCGCGTCACCGGTACGGCAAGCTGTGACCTCTCAAAGGGGCCGCCTCGCCGGGGACGACGGGACGGCCTCAAGGCAGATGTACAGGTGGAGGCGGGGCGTATGGCGGATTCTCTCCCTCAGGAGGCGCTGTCGCGGCGGGTCCTGCGGTCCGAGACGGTACTGGTGCTGGCTCTCTCGCTGGGCGCGAGCGGAGTGTCCGCCCTGATCAGCTTCGTCGGATCGCTGACGAAACCCGGGGGTCTGAAACACCAGGCCGTCACGCTCCACAGCTCGCACGCGCCGGGCCGCCCCTGGCTGGACCTGGCCTGGCAGCTCTTCGGGATCGCCACGGTCCTGGTGCCCGTCGCGCTCGTCGCCCATCTGCTGCTCAGGGAGGGCGCCGGGCTGCGCGCCATCGGCTTCGACCGACAGCAGCCCTGGAGGGATCTGGGGCGCGGCACGGCGGTCGCGGCGGGCATCGGCAGCGCCGGGCTCGCCTTCTACCTGGCGTCGCGCGCCGCCGGTTTCAATCTCACCGTGGTCGCGGAGTCGCTGCCCGACGTCTGGTGGAAGTTCCCGGTCCTCGTCCTGTCGGCGGTGCAGAACTCCGTGCTGGAGGAGGTGATCGTCGTCGGCTATCTCCTGCGCAGGCTGGGGCAGTTGGGGTGGTCCCCGACGGCGGCGCTGGCGGCGAGCTCGGTGCTGCGCGGTTCGTACCACCTGTACCAGGGGATCGGCGGGTTCATCGGAAACCTGGTGATGGGCGTGGTCTTCGTGCTGCTGTACCGGCGCTGGGGGCGGGTGGGCCCGCTGGTGGCGGCGCATACCCTGCTCGACATCGGGGCGTTCGTCGGGTACGCGCTGCTGGCGGGGAAGGTGGGCTGGCTGCCTACATCGTGAGCAGTTCGCCGTCGACGACCGTCACGGCGGTGCCGGTCAGCAGTGTGCGGTCGCCGCGCAGGGAGGTGCGGACCAGGCCGGGCCGGGCGGAGACCTGGAGCCCGGTCAGTTCGTCACGGCCGAGGCGGGCCGCCCAGAAGGGGGCCAGCGCGGTGTGGGCGCTGCCGGTCACCGGGTCCTCGTCGATCCCGACGTTGGGGAAGAAACCGCGGGAGACGAAGTCGTGGCCGCCGGCGGGGTCCTCGGCGGCGGCCGTGGCGATGACGCCCCGCGGGGAGACCCGGGCCAGCGCCGTGAAGTCCGGCGCCAGTGCCCGCACCGTCGCCTCGTCGGCGAGTTCGACGAGCAGATCGCCGATCCGCGGGCCGGTGTGGTGGACGGAGAGCGGCTCCGCGCCCAGCGCGGACGCCAGCCCGGGCGGGGCGGTCGTGGGGGTGAGCGGGGCGGTGGGGAAGTCGAGCGTGATCGCGCCGTCCGGGCGGGCGGTCGCGGCGAGGACGCCGCACCGGGCGGCGAAGCGCATCGTTCCGGCGGCAGCTCCGGTGCGGTGCAGGACATGGGCGGCGGCCAGAGTGGCGTGCCCGCACATGTCGACCTCGGTGGTCGGGGTGAACCAGCGCAGTTCCCAGTCGACGGGCCCGCCCGGCGCCGCCGGGCGCACGAACGCGGTCTCGGAGAGATTCATCTCCCTGGCGATCCGCTGGAACAGCGCGTCGTCGGCCGCCGCCTCGGCGTCCAGCAGGACGACCGCTGCGGGGTTGCCGGTGAAGGGGCGGTCGGTGAACGTGTCGACGACTCGGACTCTCATGGCGCGACCGTACGGGACGCGGCGAGGCGTCGGCCAAGGCCAATTCCGGGTCGCTGGACCGGAAGATCGGCCGGCCGGCCGCCGGGGGCGCCGTCCCCGACGGGGACCGGGCGTCACTGGCGGCGGGGTGCTCGGGCCAGGAACGTGGCGACCGTCCGTTTCGCTCTGCCGACCCGCTGCTGGGTGAGCCGCGCGGAGACGGCGAGCCCCGCCCGCTCCAACAGCTCGGCGATGCGGTCCGCCGGCAGCAGGTGCGTCTCGTACGACACCGGATGACCGCCGTACGCCCGTGCCGGCCGCAGACGTTCGCCGTCGCCCACGTATCCGGCCGGCATCAGGCGGCCGCCCGGTGCGAGGGCGCGACGGAATTCGGTGAAGGCAGTCGGCAGCAGATCCGGCGGCAGGTGGTGGGTGGAGTAGTACGCCAGGATCCCGCCGAGCCCGCCGTCCCGGAGGGGCAGCGCGGTCATCGATCCCACGGCGAAGCCCGGCCCCGGATGCGCCCGCCCGGCGAGCTCGACCCTCCTCGGCGACAGATCGACGCCGAAGACGGGCACGCCCAGCTCCGCCAGATGCGCCGTGATCAGGCCGGGGCCGCATCCCAGGTCCGCGACCGGCGCACGGCTGCCCGCCGCCCGCACGGTCTCGGCGAACGCGGCCAGTGCCGCCCGCGACAAGATGGAGTTCCGCCGGTCGTTTGACGAGCCAGATTGTCGGCGGCGGACGGTGTCGTACGAGTCCCGGATCGCGTCGAGGCAGGAGGGACCGGTCACCCGGCGACTCTACGGACCGTCCGCGATCCGGGGCGGGCGAGGCCGGGGAGGCCGGAGGCACGTGATGCTCGCGTGCTGCTTCCGGTGCTTCGCCCCGCCCGGGCGACTGCGCGACGCTCCGGCCCGGGTGCGGTCCCGGGCGCGGCGGCTCCGGTTCCACCCGGCGGGCCCGTTCCGACCGGGGTCAGTCGTCCCAGCAGTCGCGTCGCGGCAGCCGGACCCACCGGTCCGGGGGCCCGACGACCGCGCGCGCGTCGGCCGGGCGCAGCCCCGCGAAGGAGCACGAGTAGGCCACGGCGTTGCCCTGGTAGAGGTACGAGGCAAGGACTTCCTCGGAGCTGTCGCCTTCGTCCGGACCGCCGCCCGGGTGCAGGTCCCGGCCTTCGACGGACCCGTCGCGGGCGATGCTGCCCTGGTCGCCGCTCTTGGGGTTGGCGTACAGGCCGTAGCAGACGGTCCCGGCGGACAGCCGGGTCAGCACGCCGGGCATCTGCGGCGCGTACCCCCACGGCTGGGTCACCACGCAACCGCCCGGCACGGAGGTCACGCCGATGATCTCCGGGTTCTCGTCCATGCCGTGCGCCCGGGGACCGGCCGGCAGCTCGTCGACGTCCTCCTGCCGCGCGGGCGTCGCCGCCAGGCGGCGTATCGCCTCGGCCGCGTCGATGCCGGCTACGCAGGCCAGGCCCGTGCCGTCGTGGAAGAAGTCGCCCAGTGCCGCGATGAGCCGAGCGGCCTCCTCGGCCGCGGCGCGCTCCGCACCGGTCAGGCGCTCGCCGTCCGGCACGGCGAACAGGGCCGGCGTCGGTCCGGCGAGGCTCAGCCGCCCCGGCGACCAGCCGCCGATCGACCGCCGCCACGGGTCGGCGCCCGCGTCGGCGAGAGCCCGTGCGTTGTCAGGCCTTCCGGATACGACGGCTTCCCACAACGCCGTCACTCCGTCCTCCGTTGTGTCCACGTCCGCGACCCGCCGGGCCAGTTCCGCGACCACCTCCGGGGAGGCGAGCGTCGCCGCGCGGTGCAGCAGCCGCTCCACGCTCCAGCCCTCCGGGAGGGCGTCCTGATCGAGCCGTCGGCGGACGCCGTCGACGTCCGTCCAGTCCCACTCCCTACGGGATCCGCTCTTGCGCTGCGCTGCCACCCTGCCCCCTTCGGCGATGCCCGCGGTTCGGTCCGAGCCCCTCGTGCCGACACGTTCGCACACGGGTCCGACAACGTCGATCCACCGGGCCCGAGGGATTCCGGCGGGGCCCATGTGATCGCGGCGGCGGGGAACGCGTTCGTCGTTGCGACTCGAGGGCCGCAGGCGTGAACACGGACGTGAATCAGCGGCGGGCCGTTGCGATGAGGCGTCGCAGCGAGGCGTGGGCGGGCGGGCCCCAGGTGCGCTTGCCGCCCGGACGGCCGTGGACGCCCGCATCTCCGATGAAGACGCAGGCGAGGGCCTTCAGCACCGCCCAGCCACGGGCACGGCGAAGGGTCGCCGGGTCCGGGACCGGCTGACAGGCGGCGTGGAAGCGGTCGGCGGCGCCGTCCGGCAGCAGTATCCACGCGGCGGCGAGGTCGCAGGCCGGATCGCCCGCGCAGAGGTCGCCGAAGTCGATCACGCCGCAGAAAGTGCCGTTCTCGGTCAGGACGTTGGCCGGATGCAGGTCGCCGTGCAGCCACAGCGCCGGCCCCGACCAGCCGGGCGCGGCGACGGCGTCCTCCCAGACGACGCGGACGGCGTCCGGGTCGGGGAGAAGTCCCTGTTCGGTGGCCGAGCCGAGCGCCTGGGCGAACGGCTCGGCGTGGTCGGCCAGCGGACCCCCGCGGTCGCGGCCGGTCGGCGCCCCTCCGGGGGCGGGCCGGTGAAGAGCGGTCAGGAAGTCGGCCAGGGCGTCGGCCGCCTCCGCGGCGCGCGTGGCGGGGGCGCGGTCGGCTGGTGTGCCCGGCACCCAGGTGGTGACGATCCAGGGGCGCGGAAACCGCTCGGAGGGCTCGCCCATGCGCTGCGGGACGGGAACCGGAAGGGGCAGGCGCGGCGCGAGACCGGGCAGCCAGGCGTGCTCCTTGCGCAGCAGCGCGTCCGCCGACCGCGTCGCCCAGGGCAGCCGGACGGCGAGGTCGTCGCCGAGCCGCCACAGCTGGTTGTCCCAGCCACGCGCACCCAGCGTCACAGGGCGATCGGCCAGGTCGGGGTGCTGGTCGCGCAGCAGATCCCGGACCAGCTCCGCGGTGATCTCGATCTCGGTGTGGGCCATGCGGAGCCACGATAGCCGGACGGCGGCCGGCCGTTCGCGGGATTGGAACCCGGGAGACAGGACCCGGACCTCGGACCGCCGCGCGGGAAGGGGTTTACCGAGCGAGCTATTCCGATATATCGTTGATGTGTCACGATGGGTCAATGCAGAGGGGAGCGCGAGGATGCGTTCGCAGGGATACGAGCACGAGCAGGGGCGCGGCCGCGGTCACGGCCATGGGCGGCGGGGGCCCGGCCGTCCGGGGTGGGGCGACTTCGAGGGGCGGCGGGCCTTCGGGCCGTTCGGTCCGCCGTTCGGCGGCGGCCCCTTCGGCGGCGGGCGCGGCCGGGGCGGCGGTGGCCGGGGGAGGGCGCGCCGCGGTGATGTGCGCGCGTCGATTCTGGCGCTGCTGAAGGACCGGCCGATGCACGGGTACGAGATGATCCAGGAGATCGGCGAGCGGAGCGGCGGGGCCTGGCGGCCCAGCCCGGGCTCGGTCTACCCCACCCTTCAGCTGCTGGAGGACGAGGGCCTGATCGTCAGCGCGAGCGAGGGCGGAAAGAAGCTGTTCACGCTCACCGAGGCGGGCCGCGCCGAGGCCGAGTCGGGTCCCGAGGCGCCCTGGGAGGAGGCCGGGCGCGGGGTCGACTGGGAGAGCGTCAACGAGATACGGCAGGCCGGCTTCGGTCTGATGGAGGCGTTCGGCCAGGTCTGGAAGACCGGCTCGGCGGATCAGCGCCAGAAGGCGCTCGCCGTCGTCAACGACGCGCGCAAGAGGCTGTATCTGATTCTCGCCGACGAGCGCTGAGCCCGTGGCGGGGCGGCGGAAGGGTCTCGTGGCGGGGTGCGAGGCCCTTCCGTCGTCCGTGCCGGGTTCCGGGGCCGTCCGGGCGCGGAGTTCCCGTGGTGCTCCGGCGCGCCGAGAGGTTCCCGTGGGTCGAGAGGTTCCCGTGAGCCCAGAGGATTCCCGACGGGTCCGTGCGGGCCGCCGGTTCAGCCGGTGACGAGGCCGTCCAGCCGGTTCAGCGACTCGACGAGCGCGGCGGTCGCCGAGTCCTTGAGCTTGCCCGCCATCAGGGAGACCGCGGCGCCGGTGAACTCGCCGTCGATGCGGACCGTCGTCGCGTCCCCGTCGGGCGTCAGGGAGTAGCGCATGGCCAGGTTGACCCCCATCGGCCCCTTGCCCCGCGTGGTCAGCAGGCGTTCGGCCTCCAGTTCCGCCACCGTCCAGGTCACCTCGGCGGGGAAGCCCATGAGCTTCATGTTCTCCTCGTAGGCGGCCCCGGGTTCCAGCACGGCCGGGCCGCCCTTCGGGAAGCTCGTGTGGGTGGCGTTCCACCGGCCGTACGCGGTGAAGTCCGTCAGCTGGGCCCAGACCTTCCCGGTCGGAGCCCCGATGCGTGCCTCTGCGCTGACCTCGGCCATGCGACCACCCCTTCTCGGCGGGTTACGGTGTCGCGGAACGTAGCCGCAGCGGCGCGAACATTCAATACTGATGAACCGTCAGGTGTGGCGGTCCGTGCCGCGCTCCTCGCCCGCCCGCCAGATCGACGCGGCGTCGAACCGGTCGGAGGCGCGCGGGTGCGGGCCGTCGTCGTGGCAGTGGAACGCCGACCAGAACAGATCGGCGCGCAGCGCGTCCGCCGGTGCGTGGATCCAGTACACGTACTCCCGTCCGTCGAGCGCCGGCAGGGCGACCAGCCAGGACACGTCCGCAGCCCCCTTTCCGTCGTCCGTTCGATCGTCGTCGCCTGTGGGACGTGCCGGAGCGGCTCATGGTTGCCCCGGAAGGCGCGAGGCAAGGCGGCGCGCGCGACTCTTTCCGACCCGGTTCCGAAGTGGCGAGATCTCATCCGTAAGGAGGAGGAACCGGTCGGGCGTGCCCAACTTGCGTGGGATGCCGTAATGAGTCGCTCCGCCGATGACTTCGCGCCAGGGGACTGATGGGGTGAGAGGTGTGCAAAACCGGACGCCGCAGATCCCTCAGCAGCCCGCAGCGAACCGCGCCGGCCTCGACACCGGACTCACGGTGGAACTGGCCGCCGTGGTGACGGGCGCCCGCAGACGCGCGCTGCGCGACGGCGACCGGCACATCGACACGGCGCATCTGCTGCACTCCCTCATCGAATCGGACCCCGAGGTGCGAGCGGCGTTCGACGAGGGCCCGCAACTGGCCAAGGTGCTCGGCTACCTCGTGCAGCGGAGCATCGGATACGGGCTCCGCTGGCAGGGCTCGGTGGAGGACTCGGGCGCCGTTCCGGTCGTCTCCGTCCGCGAGTCGCGCCCCCGTGACACCGGGGTCGAGGGCTGGTCGCCCTCGGCCGCCGCGGCGATGGCGGAGGCCCACGGACGGGCCGGGCGGCGGGGTGACGAGCGGGCCGGCGGGCTCGACCTGCTCGCCGCCCTGGCCACGGACCACGAGTGCCGGGCCGTCGAGGTGCTGACGCGCGCCGGAGTCGACCCCCGGCGGCTCGCGGCCCGCGTCACCCGGGCGGCGGACCGGGGCTGACCGGCGGCCCACGCGGTTCGCCCGGCATCGGGGCGGCCCTCCTCCGCTCCTTCCCGTGCTGCTCCCGTGTTCCTCCGCCGCCTTCGCGTGGCCGCTCCCGGCCGGCACGCGCGGTCGTCGGCCCCGGCCGGGACGGAGCCGTCGGGCGGACTCGTGTCAGGCGTCACCGGGGTGACGCTGCTGACGGCGGCCTGCCATGATGTGCCGATGCACGTGGCTCGGGGAAGAAACGGCCTGGGACTGGCCCTGGTCTCGGCGTTCGCGTTCGGCGGTTCGGGGGTGGCGGCCAAACCGCTCATCGAGGCGGGCGTCGATCCGCTGCATGTGGTCTGGCTGCGGGTGGCGGGCGCCGCCCTGGTCATGCTGCCCGTCGCCTGGCGCCACCGCGCACTGGTGCGCGGCCGGCCGGTGCTCCTGATCGGGTTCGGACTGCTGGCCGTCGCGGGTGTGCAGGCCTGTTACTTCGCCGCGATCTCCCGCATCCCCGTCGGGGTGGCGCTGCTGGTCGAGTATCTGGCGCCCGCGCTGGTCCTCGGCTGGGTCCGGTTCGTCCAGCGACGGCATGTGACCCGGAGGGCCGCGGTCGGCGTGGTGCTCGCCGTCGGAGGGCTGGCCTGCGTGGTCGAGGTCTGGGCGGGGCTGAGCTTCGACGCCGTCGGACTGCTGCTCGCGCTCGGCGCCGCCTGCTGCCAGGTGGGCTACTTCGTCCTGTCGGACCAGGGGAGCCAGGACCGGCGGAGCGGGGCGACGACCCCGGACGCGCAACCGCCGAACCCGGTCGGCGTCATCGCGTACGGGCTGCTGATCGGCGCCATCGTCCTCACCGCGGTCGCGCGGCCGTGGCACATGGACTGGTCGGTCCTCGGCGGCGGCGTCGCCATGGACGGCACGGACGTCCCGGCCTGGGCGCTGCTGGTCTGGATCGTGCTGGTCGCCACCGTGCTCGCCTACGCCAGCGGGGTGGTCTCGGTGCGGCTGCTCTCCCCGGCGGTGGCGGGCGTCGTCGCCTGCCTGGAGGCGGTCATCGCCACCGTGCTGGCCTGGGTGATGCTCGGCGAGCACCTGTCCGCGCCCCAGCTCATCGGCGGTGCCGTGGTCCTGGCGGGTTCCCTGATCGCGCAGTCGGCCACCCCCGCGACGCCCTCCGGGCCGGTCGCCTCCGGGCCCGGCGACGGAGGCGCGGCGGGCGGGTCGACGGACTCCGCCACCGAGGCGCGGTTGCCCGCAGGCCCCGCCACGCCCTAGGTGTGTTGCCCCGGGACGTTGGTGACACGCGTGCTGGGTTCTTGAAATGGGTGAGGGCCTTCTGGCTCGGTGTGGATTACGACATCTGCACCGATCCGAGGAGGCCCTCGTGCCCACCGTAACGCCCCGCTGACCGAGACCGGTCGGCTTCGTCTGGCCCGCTGTGTCGAGGGGGAGCGGCTGGGACGCGGCGGACTCGCCGCGGTGGCGGGCGCCCTCGCCGGACTGGCGGTCATGGTCCTCGGGGACGCCGGGGCGACCGTGCGGCCCGCCGGGGTCGCTCTGGCGCTGCTCTCCGCGGCCGGCTACGCCACGATCAACCTGCTGCCCCGGTGGCTGGGGCGGGACGGCGCGCCCGCCGACCCGCTCGCCGCCAGCGCCTGGGCCTTCGGGACCGGCTCGGTCGTCCTGCTGCCGATGGCCGCGGCCGAAGGTCTCGTACCGCACACCGGGCGGGCGGCGGAGGTGCTGATCCTGCTGGTGTACGTGGCGGCCGTGCCGACCGCGCTCGCCTACACGCTCTACTTCGCGGGCGTCGTCGGGGTGCGCGCGGCGACCGTGTCCGTGATCATGCTGCTCGAACCGCTCGCCGCCGCGGCCATCGCCGTGACCGTGCTCCACGAGCGGCTCACCGCGTCCACCGTCGTCGGCTCGGCGCTCCTCCTCGCGGCCGTGGCGGGGCCGGCCGTCGCCGAGGCGCGCGGCGCCGCGCGCCCGTTCAGGACCGGGGACGGGCCGGGCCGGCGGGCGTCCGCCTGACCGCCGTACGGCCGGGCCCGCCACCGGGGACGACGGCGGGCCCGGCCGTACGGGGCGAGCTCAGAGCGCGGTGATGTAGTCCGGCACCCCGATGGCGGGATCCAGGTCCTCGGAGGGGAGCGGCGTGCCGTAGCCGCGGGCCAGCGGCACGACGCCCGCCCAGTGCGGCAGCGGGAGATCGCGGGGCTCGTCGCCGGGCCCGCCGGTGCGGATCTTGGCGGAGACGTCCCGCAGGTCGAGCCGGATCACCGCCGTCGCGGCCAGCTCCTTCGCGTCGGCGGGGCGCGAGTCCGCGGACCGGCCCGGCACCACCTGGTCGACGATGGCGTCCAGGGCGATCCGCCGCTCCTCCGGGTCGGTCACGGTGTGCGCGGTGCCGTGGACCACCACGGAGCGGTAGTTGATCGAATGGTGGAAGGCGGAACGGGCCAGCACCAGGCCGTCGACATGCGTCACCGTGAGGCACACGGGCAGGCCGGGGTCGGCGCCCCCGGCCGCCCGCAGGGGCCGGGAGCCGGTCGAGCCGTGCACGTAGAGCCGCTCGCCCACCCGGCCGAAGAGCGTGGGCAGGACGACCGGCGCGCCGTCGCGGACGAAGCCGAGATGGCAGACGTACGCCTCGTCGAGTATCGAATGGACCGTTTCGCGGTCGTACGCCGCGCGTTCACGGGAGCGGGTCGGGACCGTGCGCGTGGTCGGCCGGTATCCGTCCCCGGACGTGACGCCCGGATCGGTGGACTGCGGCGCCGTGGTGTCGGACATGGCCAGCTCCATTGTACTAGTGCATAATGTTGTTTGTGCTAGGAGAATATCGGATCGAGGGGCGGCGCGCATCGGAAATCGCCGCGAGTGTGGAGCGCGGGGTCGGGTCGGGCCGCCTCGCGCCGGGTCAGGCGCTGCCGCCCATGAGGGAGTTGGCGGACCTGCTGGGGGTGAACCCCAATACGGTGGCGGCGGCCTACCGCACGCTGCGCGAGCGCGGGGTGATCGAGACCGCGGGGCGCAGGGGCAGCAGGGTGCGGCCGCGCCCCGCCAGCACCGCGCGGGGCGCGCTCCGGGTGGAGGCCCCGCCCGGGGTGCGCGACCTCGGGGAGGGGAACCCGGATCCGGCGCTGCTTCCGGCGCTGGACGAGGCGTTCGCGGCGGCGACGGGCGCCTACGCGCGCGATCCCGGGATGTACGGGCGGGAACCGGTGGTGCCGGAGTTCGCGGCCCTCGCCCGTGCCGCGCTGGACGCCGACGGCGTGCCCGCCGGGGCCGTCGTGGCGGCCTCCGGATCGCTGGACGCGATCGAGCGCGTCCTGACCGCGCACCTCAGGCCCGGCGACGCGGTGGCCCTGGAGGACCCTGGGTGGGGCGGCATGCTGGACCTGGTGCCGGCGCTGGGGCTCCGGCCGGTGCCCGTCGCACTCGACGACGACGGGCCGCAGCCCGACGCGGTCGCCCGCGCGCTCGGGGCCGGCGCCCGGGCGCTCGTGGTCACCGACCGCGCGCAGAACCCGACCGGGGCCGCGATCGGCGCCGGGCGCGCCGCCGCACTGCGGCGCGTGCTCGCCGACCACCGCGATGTGCTGCTGATCGAGGACGACCACGGCCACGGCATCGTCGATCTGCCGCTCCACCCGCTGGCGGGCGTCACGGACCGCTGGGCGTTCGTGCGGTCCGTGGCCAAGGCGTACGGGCCGGATCTGCGGGTCGCGGTGCTCACCGGCGACCCGGTCACCGTCGACCGGGTGGCGGGGCGGCAGCTGCTCGGGCCCGGCTGGGTCAGCAGGCTGCTGCAACGGGCCGTCGTGCAGCTGTGGCGCTCGGGCGCGGTCGACTCCGCCGAAGTCGCCCGCGCCTACGGGGAGCGGCGGGGCGCGCTGGTGCGGGCGCTCGCGGACCGGGGCGTGGCGGCGCACGGGCGGAGCGGCATGAACGTATGGGTGCCGGTCGGCGACGAGACCGGGGCGGTGGCGCGGTTGCTGCACGCCGGCTGGGCGGTGGCGCCCGGCGCGCGGTTCCGACTGGAAGCCCCGCAGGGCATCCGGCTCACCGTGTCCCCGCTCACCCCGGCCGACGTGGTCCCGCTGGCCGACGCGGTGGCGGCCGCGGTCGGGCCGGTGGCCCCGCTCGCCCACGGCTGACGCGTGTTCACCGGCCGGGGCCGCCGGAGCGGCCGGTGGACGAGGACGACGGCCGGGCCCGGGAGCCGGGACCGGCCGTGCGGGCGCGCGCGCCGCCCTGGGCGAGCGCGGCGCCCAGGACCACCACCAGGGCGCCGACCAGTGTGTTCCAGCTCAGCGGTTCGCCGAGCACGACGACTCCGGCCGCGGTGGCGACGACCGGGATGAAGTAGGTGACCATCTGCGCGGTCGTCGGCCCCACCTCCTCCACCAGGCCGAATTGCACCAGCATCGCGAAGCCCGTGCCCAGCGCGCCCAGAGCGGCCACGGCGAGGGTCGGAAGCGGCGGGAACCCCTCGGGGGCGGCAGTGAACAGCGGCGTGACGACGGCGAGCTGCGCGGTGCCGAGGAGGAGCTGACCGCCGGTCAGGGCCAGCGCGGACGAGCCGGTGCGGGACAGTGTCCGCCGGACGTGGATCCAGCCCACCGGATAGCTGAGGGAGGCGAGCAGGGCCAGCGCCGTACCGGTGACGTCCAGTCCCGAGAAGCCCTGCCAGGCGCCCAGCACGGTCAGCACCCCGAGGAACCCGAGCCCCAGGCCGGCCACCCGTCGGCGGGTCGGCCGGTCCTCCGAGAGCGCGACCAGCGACAGCGCCATCCCCCACAGGGGCGAGGTCGCGTTGCAGATGCCCGCCAGGGTCGACGGGATGCTCAGCTCGGCGTATGCGAACAGCGAGAACGGCAGCGCGTTCAGGAAGAACGCCGCGACGGCCAGATCGCGCCAGGTGCGGACGCCGCGCGGCAGCCGTTCCCGCCGCACCGCCATCGCGACGGCGAGCACGGCCGTCCCCGAGAGGAGGCGGCCGAGCGTCACCTGGAACGGGGCGTACTCCTCGGCGCCCACCTTGATGAGCAGAAAACTGAAACCCCAGATGAGCGCGAGGACCCCGAAACGTATGCGCCAGTCCGGTCTGCGTCGTGGCAGAACGGACGTCCGGGCCGCCGCCCCGGCGGGGGACGGGGAAGAGCCGGGGGCCGGGCGCGGCTGCGGACGGGCGCCCGGCGGGGCGGCGCCCCGGACGGCGTCGGCGGCGGTGGCCGGGGTGGCGGCCGGGACGGCGGTGAGGGGCTCGGTAGCCGGCGGATTCCCCGGCGTGGCGGCGGCGCTCATGGACCAACGATGACCAGCCCCCACCGTATAGAACAAGTGAGACTTTTTATGAGCGTTCTCGTAGAGTCGCTTACATGTTGAATCTGGAGCGCCTTCGGACCCTGGACGCCCTCGCCAGACACGGTTCGGTGAGCGGCGCAGCCGAGGGACTGCACGTCACCACGTCGGCGGTCTCGCAGCAGATGGCGAAGCTGGAACGGGAGGTGGGGCAGCGGCTCCTCGCCCGGAACGGGCGCGGGGTCCGGCTCACCGACGCCGGACGGCTGCTCGCCGACCACGCCGCGCGGATCCTCTCCCAGGTCCAGCTGGCGCAGTCCGATATCGAGGCGCAGCGCGGAGCGGTGGTGGGGGAGATCCAGGTCTCCGCCTTCCCCACGGCGGCGCGCGGGCTCCTGCCCGCGGCGCTCCGGGCGTTGCGGGCCGACCACCCGGAACTGCGCGTGCGGACGCGGGAATGGGAGCCCGAGTACGGGATCCGCGGTGTGCTCAGAGGGGACGTCGACCTGGCGGTGGTGCTCGACTGGAACAACAAGCGGCTGCCCGTGCCCGGTGGGCTGACCCGCGTCGAACTCCTCGTCGACACACCGGACCTCGCCATGCCGGTCGGTCATCGTCTCGCCGACCGCGCGGAGGCGGACCTGGAGGACCTCGCCGACGACGAATGGGTGTCCTGGCCCGAGGGCGAGTTCTGCCACGACTGGCTGGTGTTCACGCTGCGCTCGAAGGGGATCGAACCGCGCATCGCGCATCTGGCGGGCGAGCACCACACCCAACTCGCCCTGGTCGCGGCGGGCCTGGGGGTCTGTGTGGCACCACGGCTGGGGCGGGGCCCGGTGCCGGAGGGGGTGCGGCTCGTGCCGGTGCGGCAGACGATGCGGCGGTACGTCCACGCCGTGTGGCGGACCGACGCGGACCGGCGTCCGTCGGTCCGGGCGGTGGTCGCCGCGCTGCGGACGGCGGGCCGCGAGCTGAACGGGACGTCGGCGTAGCGGGTCAGGCGCGGGCGCACGCGCGCGGCGCGGTGCGTCGGTGCGCGGCGTGGTGCGTCGATGTGCGGTGCGGGGTTCGCGGTGCGGGGTTCGCGGTGCGTGAGGCGTGCGCGGTGCCGCCGGGCCGGTGCGGTGGACGCGCCGTGCCGGGGAGGCTCAGGGCGCGGGCGACGCCGGGAGTTTCCGGAAGTCCCAGGAGGTGACGGACTCCGGGGTGAGGCGCAGCCAGGCGTGCCGCCCGTCGTGCGGCATGGCGTCCGTCCCGAAGTACTTCACGGCGAACAGCCGCTCGGGCAAGTCCAGTTCGGGACATGGGGCGCCCTTGCGGGGGGCCTCTCCGACCGGAGCCGCCCGACCGGTGAGCTCCACGCCGCGGAGTTCCCCGTACTCCACCCCGTCGTCCACGACCACCGCGATCCGCGGGTCTGCGCGCAACTGCGCCCAGCGGAGGCTGCGGGTGATCGAGTAGAGCCAGAGCGAGCCGCCGTCCCAGGCGAACCAGAGGGCGCCGACGTGCGGGCGGCCGTCCGCGGCCACGGTGGCGACCCGGCAGGTGCGCTGCTCGGCGAGGTAGGCGTCGCGTTCCGCCTCCGTCATCATGATCCGGCGGCCCCGTCGCTGTGCGGCGGTCATGGCGCCCCTCCCATTGGCTGACTAGGTGTCAGAAATCATGGGCTCTCTTCCCTCGTCGCGCAATGGCGGCTAGCCTCCGCGCCCGGTCCGTCGGCCGGAATCCGCTACGCCCGCCGGCGGCCCCGTCCGTCGGCGAGAGAGCCGATCCTTCACCGAGAGGACCCGCCGTGCCGTCGAGGGAACAACTCGCCGAACAGCTCGATCCGGTCGCCTGTGTGCTCCTGACGGTCGAATGCCAGCGAGGGGTCGTGGGGCCGGGGAGCGCACTGCCCGAGCTGGCCGAGGAGGCCAGGTCCTCCGGAGCCCTCCGGCACGTCGCCCGGTTGGTCGCGGCCGCGCACACGGCCGGGGTGCAGGTGATGCACGCGGTGGCCGAGCGGCGGCCCGACGGGCGGGGCGCCAGTGCCAACGCCCGTCTCTTCCGGGCCGCCCGCCGGCTTCCCGTGCAACAGCACCCGGGCACCGCGGCCGTCGAGATCGCCGAGCCCGTCGAGGTGGCGGAGGAGGACCTCGTGGTGCGGCGGCTGCACGGCCTCTCGCCCCTCGCCGGAACGGATGTGGACGCCCTGCTCCGCAACCTGGGCTGCCGGACCCTCGTCGTCACCGGTGTCTCGGCCAATGTCGCCGTTCCCAACGCCGTGTTCGACGCGGTCAACCTGGGATACACGGCGGTGGTGCCCTCCGACGCCATCGCGGGGGTGCCGGCCGACTACACCCCCGCGATGATCCGTCACACGCTCTCCCTCGTCGCCACCGTCACGACCACCGAGGCGGTGCTCGACTGCTGGCGCGGCCTCGGGATTCCTAGGAGTCGAGCGTGATCGAGCCGTTCACCACCTTGATCGGCCGGGCGGGCAGCGGCTGAGTGGCCGGTCCCGACGTGACATCGCCCGTCGCGATGTCGAACCTGCTGGCGTGGCAGGGGCAGTTGATGGTGCCGTCCGACACGCTCGACACGGTGCAGCCCTGATGGGTGCACTTCGACGAGAACGCCTTGAAACCGCCGGCCTCGGGCTGCGTCACCACCACGCCCCGGTCGGCGAAGATCTTTCCGCCGCCCCGGGGGATGTCGGCCGTCTTCGCCAGGACGTCCCGGCCGCCGCCGTCCACTCCTCCGGCCCCCATCGCCGGTTTCGGAGCGGCCGGCTCCGTCCTGCCCCCGCACGCGGCGAGTACGGCGCCCACCGAGGCGGCCCCGACCGCCGTGACGACGGCCCGACGACCGGGGCCGACCTCGTGTTCCTGCGACGTGCTCACGCCGACTCTCCCTTCCGCTCCGTGACGGTCGCGGCCGCCGCTGGCCGCGGCTCCCGACCCGATGACATGACCTGCGCCCGGACGCGCGGCTGGACCAGGCGCGGACCCGGGGACTCCGTCGTCATCGGCACATCCGGGCGGGCGCATGAGCGGGCGGACCGGCCCGGCGGGGCCGGGGCACGGTGAACCGCGCCCGGGCCCCCGCGGAAATACCCCGGGTGGCCGAACGGGCGTTGCGCCCAACGGGTGTCGCGGCCCGGCCATCGCGGACGGGCGCCCATTGAGCCCGGCGGCGACCGGCGATGCGCCCGACGCGACGGGTGTCCGGGTCCGGCGGCGCCGCGCGCAACGGCCGCTTCTCCGCGACATCCCGCTCGGCGGCGGGCGGCCCGGTCAGCGGGTCGCCGCACTGCCTGCGCGGAAGGCCTGCCGTCCGGTCAGTGGGCCGTTGCACCGTTCGTGCGGAAGACCTGCCGTCCCTCGCGCAGGCGCGCGAAGAGCAGTGTCCGGTCCAGTCGCTCCTCGCCCTCGTCCTCCTCGTAGCCGAACACCTCGTCCACCAGGAGTTCGCGCAGCCGATCCTGGACGCCGTCGCCGTACCCCTGCTGGAAGTCGTCCAGATCGAAGTGGGTCTCCGCCTCCACGGCGGCGATCGTGCAGTGGTCGTCCTCGACGACCAGGCGGGCCCGGATGGCGGCGGCCTGGAGCGTCTGGTCGTTGTACTGCCCGTAGACGACGTCCGCCCCGAGAGCGCCGCCGACGGACATCTCGCCGTCGGTGTGCACCGCGCGGGCCGTCATGTCCCCGCCCACGGCGACGACGGAGTCCGGCCCGCAGTCCGCCAGGCAGCCCTCGACGGTCAGGGAACCGGTGACCACGAAGGGGGCCAGGATGTCCAGATGCCCCTTCACCAGCAGATCGCCGTGGTGGAAGAACGGCTCGGCCAGCCGCTGGTCGCCGGTCAGGGCACGGGCCGTGCGGGCGGCCTCGCCCAGCGCCCGCGCGCACAGCTCCGGTATGAGCGGGACGTGATCGGGGTCGGCGTTCCCGCACAGCTCGGCCACGAACTCCTGGTAGCCGCCGAACTCCGGCCGCACCCGCTCCGTCAGCCAGCCGTCGTCGTCCGCGACCCCGGCGGCCCGGCAGGCTTCGGACACCCTCGCCCGCAGGGACGCGGCGGCCCGCCGGACGGCGGCCATGTCGATCGGCGCGGCCCCGCCTCCCGTCTCGTGCACCGGCCCGCCCTCCGGCGCGGTGTCCCCGCCGCGGGCGGATCCGTCGGCGAAGAGTGATCTGTTCTCCGAGTCGTTCATGCCGGGGACTTTAGGAGCCGCCACCGACAGCGTCGCCCCGCCTCGGGCGGAGCGCCGTATTCCGCCTGGCGGCGCCCGTGACGCGAGCGCTCGGGGGCCGGACTGCGTCCGATGCCCGATGCCCGATGCCCGACGCCTGACGTCGGCGGCGATGCCGGCGGCGCGAGTGTGTGTGGGGTGGCCGGCCCCTATGCCTCGCTGATCGATATATGATCGACGCGTGACGATACGCCAACCGATTCTGACCGAACCGCAGTACTTCATCCTTGTCGCGCTCATGGACGGGCCGCTGCACGGATACGGCATCATCAAGGCCGCCGAACAGGCCACGGCGGGACGGCTGAGGATCGCCGTCGGAACGCTCTACGGCGCGCTGGAGCGGATGGAACGGTCCGGACTGATCGTGACCGATCGCGAAGAGGTCGTGGACGGGCGGGCGCGGCGCTACTACCGGCTCACCCATGACGGTGCCGAGGCGCTTGGCCGGGAGGCGCAGCGCATGCAGCAGGCGGCCGCCGTCGTCATCGGACGGTCGCGGACGCTCGGGGCGGCCGGAACGTGAACCGCCTGCTGCTCGCCGCCTATCCCCGGTCCCACCGCTCCCGGCAGGGCCGGGAAGTGCTGGACTGCCTGGCCGAGGCGTACCCCGGCCGTTCCTGGCCGCCGCCCCGGGAGGTCGCCGCGCTGGTGCGGGCCGGTTCGCTGGCCCGCGTCCGCGCCGCCGAGGACACCGCACGGCCGTGGTGGGTGGACGGCGTCCACCTCGCCGCCCTCGTGCTCGCCGCCCTGGCGCTGGTTCCGTATCTGCAGGACGTATGGGACTGGGCGCTGCGCATCGACCCCGGCGAGCACGCCATGGGATTCCGCTTCGCCGGCTGGTACCCGTGGTCGGAGGGTCCCGGCACGCAGCCGGGCACCCTGCCGTACGGGCTGCTGCCCCTGGTGTGCCTGGTCGCCCTGCTGCGCGGCAGGGCGTGGATCGCGCTCCCGGCATCGGCCGCCATGGTCTGCGCCGGCGCCACGACCGGCGCGTGGACGTTCTTCGGCGCCGAAGGCGTGGTGGGCCCCGGCTACTACGGGCTGGGCGCCCCGATCCTGGCCCGCGACCTGGTGCTGTCGGGGGTCCTGACCGCCGCGTGCGCGGTCCTGACGGTCCGCGGCCGCGGCCGGTTGCGCCGCCGCTCCTACGCCTGGCTCGTCCCCGTGGCCTGTGCCATGTTCGTGGCGGGCGGACTGCGCATCGCCTCGTACGATCCGCTCTTCCAGCGCGGCTGGCTGGTCGCCGAGATCGCCGCGCTGATCGCCGCGTGGGCGGCGACGGCCGCCACCGGCGACTACCGGTGGATGATCCCGGTCGCCGCGTTCGCGGTCGTCCGGCTCCAGGCGATCGTCACGCATCCGATGCTCATGGAGTCCCCGCGGATGCCGGGCACGGCGATTCTCCTCGGGCTGGTCGCGCCCCTGCCGGTCCTGGCGTTCGCCGCTCAGCGGCGACGGGACCGCGCGCTCCCCTGACGGCGGGGGACCGGTCCGCCGGACGGTGTCCCCCGGACCGGGCCACCCGGAACACGCCACGCCGCGACCCGGACACCGGTATGCCGTGCGGACCTCGCGCGCGGCAGCGGTGCCGGACGGTGCGAGACTGCGGCCGCCGCCCCGGCGGCCGACGGAACGAATGAGACGACATTGACCCAGCAAGACCGAATGAGCCCCCGTCCGGCCGGGACCGCGAAACCGGCCCGGCCCCGCCTCCGCCCGGGCCCACCGCTGCTGTTCCTCCTCGGCGCCGCGGTGGTCTATCTGCTCGCCGTGTGCACGCCGTTCGGCCAGCGGGCGGAGAACGGGCTGGTCAGGGGCTACGCGGATCAGGCGCGGATCTTCGATTCGGCGCAGTCGGCGGGCCCGCCGCCGCTCAAGGCGGCCATGCTGACACTGATCGCGGGGCTGCTCGTGATCGCCCTGATCACCCTGGTGCGCCGCTGCTGGTGGTACGGGGGCGCGGCGCTCGCGGTCGTGGCGGCCACGGTCGTCGCCGCGGAAGCGCTCTACGCGCTCCTGCCACGCCCCGACCTGGTCCACGCCCGGCAGGGACTCACCGACGGGAGCTTCCCCAGCGGCCATGTGGCCATCGTCGCCGGGCTGGTCTGCGGCGCGGTGCTCGTCTGCGCCCCGCGCCCGCGTCCGTACGTGGCGGCCGCCGGGATGGTGTGGCTCGCGGTGACCGCCGCGGCCGTCCAGGCCCTCTACTGGCACCGGCCCAGCGACGCGCTCGGGGCGACGCTGCTGGCCTGCGCCTGTCACCGCCTCGCGGTCCGGCTGCTGTCCGCCCGTGGCTCCGCGCCCGGCGCCGCTTCCGCCCCTGGCGCCGGCTCCGCGCCTGCCGCCGTCCGGCGGCCCCGGGCGCTGCCGGCCGTCGCCGGGGTTCTCGTGGCGGCCGGTGCGCTGGTCGCGGGGTCGCGCGAGGACGCGACTCTGCTGCCGCTGGTCTTCAGCGGGGCGGCCCTGGTGTGCGTGGCGCTGCTCCGGCTCGCCACCGGACCGCTCGCCGGACCGGGGCGGGCGGACGGTCCGGCGGAAGGCGGTCCGGCGGAGGGCGAGGCGCTGACGCGGGCCTGAGAGGCCCGCCGGGGGCGTCCGCCGCCCACCGCCGTGCGGTGGCCCGGGTGGTGCCGCGTGCGGGAAGGGCGGCGCGCCGCCGCCCTCGTTGACCTGGTTGACGCACGTTTCGGCCTGGCCACCCGGCCGACCGGGGCCGGATCTGCATCATGAGAATCATGGACGAGACGCACACCCTCACCGAGGGCGAGCCGCACCACCTCACCGGGGACGAGCCGCACCACCTCACCGAGGGCGAGATGGACGGCCTCACCGGG
>NZ_JBAGJZ010000069.1:0-33806 GCF_037034285.1 Streptomyces tyrfis
TACGGGTAACCGCATTAGGTTCCTTCACTCGCCACCGCTGGGAGTGTGCGGAGCACTGTGCAACTCGTGTGCAAGTTCCCTTCCTCTCCCCGCCGTTGACTAGATGCAGTCACCAGCGAAAAGCGGAGGGCATGAGACAGGGAACCGTGTGTGAGCCCGGTACAGCCGTGTTCGACAACGCCAGTCAGATGGTCGGCGTCGTCCAGGCACAGCAGGGCCCCATGCTGATCCTGATTCGCCCCTCCGGCCTCCGCTGGCAGACCCGCGCTATCTCCGTACGACTCGTCAACGACAGGGAACGCATCCAGCTTGCTGCGTTAGCTCGACACCACCAGCAGGCAAGGAAGTTGGCGAAGTTGAGACGGCGCGTGACCCACTGAACCCCCGCCCTGGTCACCCAGGTACGTACGAGTGGCCGGGGCGGGTTCCATCACCCGAGCACGACCACGTGAAGGGAACCACTGATGGCAACAGCGGTACAGGTCCGAGACCCCCGGCCCTGCGTCCCCACCCAGGTGTGGGACCGGGAAGTCCGACTCATCATGCGGGACCACGCCATGGGGCGTGACCTGGCAGAGCGCATCTTCGGTCAGGCCGTCGCCTACCTGGTGACCTCCGCCGAGTGCCCCGAGGTCCGCATGGGGCCCTCTCAGGCCGTGGACCTGGGCGTCCACTCGTTCGTGCTCGACTCGATCAACTACATGGCGTTCTGCGACCAGCACGCGGGCCGCTACATCCACCACGTCCCGCACCTGCCCGGAGAGGGAGCCGGGGAGCCCCCCGCCCTGCGGGACACGGTCAAGGCCATCCAGGCTTCCGGCTTCGAGATCGACCCGGAGTTGTGGGTCATGAAGGACGCGGCCGACTGCTCCCAGTGCCACGCTGGGTGCACCGACAGCCCCAACAGCGGGAAGAAGTAGCACAACGCTGACAGTGGCGACTCCCTCGGCGACGGGGGGAGTCGCCCCCATGAGGAGAGGTTCCGTATGGAGGTCGTTGATGCCTGGGAGCGATACGCCCAGGGACGGACACCACGACGAGAGGTGAACTCCGCTGGTGCTCGTACGTGGTTGAACTGGACCCAGTACCCCGACCACGGCCCCGATGAATCGATCCTCGGAGACCTCCAGGGCCGTACCGTTCTGGAACTGGGCTGCGGTACAGGCTGCAACCTGGCCCACCTGTCCACCCTTGGGGCGACCTGCACGGGGGTCGATATCGCTCCCAGCCAGCACGAGAAGGCCGTAACCCGATGGGGGCACCTGCCCGGCCTCACCTTCCACACGGCAGAGGTGACCGACTACCTGAGCCATACAGACGGCACCTTCGATGTGGTCCTGTCCATCTTCGGGCCTGTCTGGTTCACGGACCCTGAACAGCTCCTCCCCCTGGTCCGTAAGAGGCTTTCCCCTGGTGGCGTACTGGCCTTCTCCCACAAGCCCCCAACGGCCGGCACTCAGCCCGTGGGCCAGCTAAGAGAGGCCAAGGCAGTGACCAGGTGGGACTACACGCCAGAGGAGTGGTCGGCCCTTCTGGCCTCTTCGGGGTACTCGGATATCAAAGCCGAGGTCATCCCTCCCCCGGAAGGGAAGGACGTAGGAACCCTCTTGGTAAGGGCCTATGCGTGAGGGCCTTACCCCGGAAGGATTCCCCCTACTTTCCCGGTAGGGGGTTTCTTTATGGCCGCTTATGAATTGTGACATAGATCACCTATTCGAGAATAGGGGCCAATAAGAGCAAAGGTTTTACAAAGAAAGCCAAAGGCCCAGAAACGTACATTACCTAAGGAAGGCGCTCCGCCGGTTCTCTCTTCAATTCGACTAACCTTTTCACCCCACCCTCTGAGTAAATTCATTTACACTTCGGTAACAACTGGCCCGCACCTCTCTGAATCAACTGAACTTACCTAACCAACCCAATTCAGAAATGTTTTCGTAGTACTTCATCCCGCAGGGGCAGTAAAACACCCCGGTCATCGGGGATGCGTTGGACTTAATACCGGCCCGATACTTCCCCAGTTCCTTGACTGCGATTTGCAGCCTTTCAAACTCGTCGTCAGTGAGGATGGGATCAGCCCAGCGGACAGGCAACCCGTCTTTGAGAAGGGGCGCACCCTTGTGCATGGCTACTCCCTTAAGTGTGGGCTTCTTGAGCATCTTCCCGAGTGTGGAAGTGCTCCACTTGGTCCCCTTGACCTGAGTCTTTACGCCAGGCTTGTTTGCTTCGGCATTGACGCTTCGCTGGTAGTCCTGGGAAGTGAGGATTCCCCGAGCGTTCCAGTCCTTACAGAGCTGACCCATGTTCCAGCCCTGCTCTGCTATTCGCTCGTACGCTTCCCGGATCAGGGGGCCGGTCACGGGGTCAATGACCAGCTTGTAACGCTGCTTACCCTTGTGCTCCTGCACGACAGGCCGGTACCCGAACGGCCAGGTACCTCCGCCCCAAAGGGCTTCGTCTCGGTAGTACTGGGTTTGCTAGCGCCGCTTCTTGACGATGGCTTCCCGGTACTCCTGCGCCTGGGTCGCCTTGATGTAGGCGATCATCCGGCCCGTAGGTGTGTGGATGTCCAGGGCCGGGTCATCAAGGCAGATGATCTCTTTCCCGCCCTGGTGGCAGCGCTCCGCGAACCTGTCCCAGTGGTGCTGGTTCCTGGTGATGCGGTCCAGGGACGTGACCATGAGGGCGTCCCAGTCGTGCCAGTGGGGGACCTTCATCCAACGGCCCAGGCTCGGCCTGTCGTCCAGGTTCACCGCACCTGAGACGGTGCTGTCCTCGACCTCACCGGCCACGATCAGGCGGTGTTCCTCGGTGGCTGCGTCCAGCTCCTCACCCTGCCGGACCAGGGCTGAGCTGTCTTCGGTGTCTCGGCTGATGCGCCGCACCTTCAGGACGCGCATACCGGGTAGGACTCGTGTGCTCACTCGTTCAAGCCTCTCACTAGAGGCCCTGGGCCCACTCCGTGTGGTGATCCTGTTTTCCCAGGGCTGGGAGGCCAACCACGCGGTCCTGTCCCACCTCTCGGAACATCGGGTGCCCTGGCGGCTCTGAGCTGCGCTGACGCGCAGGCGGTCAGTCCAGGGACGCCAGCGCACCCGCTATGAGAGCACGTGCGGCCGCTCCCCTCACGGCTTCCAGTGACAGCCGTTCAAAGGCTCGGCTGTACAGCTCCACCTGGCTGGGCTGCGTGAGGGTGGCGGCAGCGTCAAGGGTGTCCGCGTGCACCCTGGCGCCGTCGAAGATCGTGAAGGTGGGCATGGGTCACACGGCTCGTTGCGCTGAGAACGGGATGAGCCCCACGGCAACGTTCTGGAGGTCCATGACCCCGAGCAGGTGACCAAGCTGTGCCGCCATGGTCTCCGCGCCGCACAGCCGGTACCGCAACACCGACTCCTCCAGCACGAACGAGAACCGGCGTGCACCGTTGCCGAGCACCTCGTTACGCCTCATACGGGCCGCCACGGCATCGCTCACGTCGTCCGGAGTCCCCCGGAAGTGCGCGATGGAGGACAGCAGAGCGGCGGCGTATCCGGGGATCGTCTCTCCTCCGGAAGGAAAGGGCACGGGGACCGTTCTGGTCAGGGCCTGCGCGTAACCCGTGGAGCCCCATGCGCCGCGTATCCGGCATACCGGCCCGGCCGTCTTCCGGGACGTTGGACAATGGAGGGTGGCCCACCGGGCCTGCCGGGCGCACGCGGGGCCGGGGCGTCCACGGGGCGCGGAGTTGATCGGGCCCGCGGCGTCCGCCGGGTCCATCGGATCCAGCGGGTTCGCCGTAACCCGTCGAAGGAGGAATCACCACATGGCACACCCCGAGCGGAACGAGCGGCAGCGACTGCGTCCCGCGCCGCTGCTCTTCGAGCCGACGGCCGCGGTCGCCGACCCCGAGCACTTCTTCGACCTGGAGTCGATGGAGGATCCGAGAGAGCTGCTCGCCCGCGCGACCGAGCTGACGCTGGCCTTCCGCGCCGCGACCGACCGGGCGGTCGAGTTCCAGGCGATCGCGGCCGCGCAGCTCGCCGATCCGCGCCGGTTCGACCGGCTGACGACCGCGGACATCGCGCAGCGTGCCGAGTGGACCGAGGACTACGCCAAGAAGATGGTCGAGTTCGGCCGGAGCCTGCTGGGTGGCTCGGCCGCCTGATCCTCCGCTCGGCCGCTCGCGCGCCTGATCCTCCGGCCGGTCGCCCGCCCCCCTGATCCTCCGGTCAGTCGCCCGCCCCCCTGATCCTCCGGTCAGTCGGCCGCCTCCCTGATCCTCCGGTCGGTCGGCCGCCTGCCTGGTCCTCCGGGACGTACGCCGTACGGACGCTTCGGGAGGCGGGGCGCAGAAGCATCGGGGGGTTCCGGGCGGGGCTCGCGGTCGTACGAGGGGGCGGGAGACGGGCGGCGGAGGCTCCGAACGCGCCCCGGGGGACGGCCCCTGGCATATGCCGGGGCGAAAGATACTCCCTCGCACCCCGACCTGTCCCGATTTTCGGCAACTCACGGGGTCCGGTCGATCACGGCCGGTAGACATGGGCACATGAGCGCATGGCTGCCAGACGAAACGACCCTGCATCACGGCGACGCCCCCCACCGTGGTCCTCATCACGGCACCGACGGCATCCTCGCCCTCCTGCGGGAGCGGTCCACGAGCCAGACGGCCCAGGTCACGGCGGCCGGTGCCGCGTGGCTCGCCGGCGCCTCCGCCTATCCGCGCAGCACGCTCACCCAGTGGGAGGCCCACCCCGACTCCCCCGGGGTGCTGCCGTGCGGGTCCTCCTTCGACGTGGTGAACGTGCCGACCCTCTTCGGCCGCCGGATGCTGGAGCACCTCTGGGCCGACGGCCCGGGCTCCGGCCCGGTCGCCGCGCATCGCGGCCGGATGCTGCTGTTCGCCTCCCCCGGCACCGCGCAGCGGCTGCCGTCGCTGCTCGACTGGGAGGAGTGGGGCGGCGGCCTCGAACCCCGCGCCGGGGCGGAGGACGACGCCAGGGTTCCGCCCCTGCTCTGTCACGGCACCGGCGACGCCGTGACCGTACCGCCGCTGACCTGCACCGCGACCACGCCCGGGCCCCGCTGGGTGGTGGCCCCGGACACCCGTAACCCCTGGCTGCCCGGCCCGGACGTGCTGCTGTGGGCCTGTGTGCGGGTGACCCGGTCGGCCGCGTCCCCGGCGGCCCGGAATCCGATTTTTCCTACCGCCGACCAGGGTGCTAATGTCTACGACGTCAGCAGGCGCCGCTAGCTCAGTTGGTTAGAGCAGCTGACTCTTAATCAGCGGGTCCGGGGTTCGAGTCCCTGGCGGCGCACAGACGGAGGAAGCCCTCCTCGCGAAAGCGAGGGGGGCTTCTTCGTGCCCGCACCGGAATACGGGGCCGGGCCGCGCGGAATGCGGGCCGGGCGCGCGCCGGGGTGCGGGACCGCCCTTACGCCCCGGTGGTGATCCGGACCCTCCAGGCGCCCGACGGCTTCCGGCCGAGGACCGCGACCCTGGCGTGCGCGCCGGGGATGCCGAAGCTCTCGCCGACGCGCAGCGGGGCGTCCGCGAGCGGCGCGTAGACGGACCGGCCCACGCACGCCCGGGAGCGTGGGTGGGTATCGAGGACGTCGACCGGGCCGCCGCCGGACGGGGTGGCGTTGCGGACCCGGTAGATGAGGACGCCCTCGGTGCAGGTCGCCCGGTCGTTGCCGGTGGCGCTTCGCGCCTCGATGGCCACGGCGCTGCCCTCGCCGGTCCGGATCACCGCGAGCCGGGTGCCGAGGGAGGCGCCGGCCGCGGGCATGGCGGCGACCGGCTCCAGGGTGACGTCCTGGCTGCCCTGGACGCAGATCACCTGTTCCCGGCCCAGCCAGCCCAGCTTCCACTTGTGCCAGGCGAAGAAGTCCGCCGCGAGTCCGAACTGGCTGCCCATCACGTCCCAGTCGCCCACATAGGTGTCCCAGTCGCCCTTGCTGTCGGACGGGCGGTGGTAGAGGTCGGGCAGGTCGAGGACGTGCCCGGTCTCGTGGGCCAGCACATTGCGGTCCGGGGGGTGCTGCTCGAAGACGGTGACGATGCGCCGGACGTCCGTGCCGTCCGCGCGCAGCGGCCGGCTGAAGTTGACGACCTTGGTGGCGTCCGAGTCGACGCCCGGGGCGTCCGGGTCCGCCACCAGGTAGACGATGTCGTACCGGGAGAAGTCGACCTTCGGGTCGATCACGTCGAGGGCGTCGCGCAGGTAGGAGGCGCGCCGCTCGCTGTCCCAGTCGCGTTGCATCCCGTACCAGTCGGACGGCCGGGGCATCCGGATCCACTGCCGCATCGGGTGCGGCCGCAGGGTGAACTTCCCGTACGAGGCGCGTTGGAAGAAGCGGGTGGTGGCGGGGAAGTGGTCGGCGGCGAGCTGGACGGGGGTGACGGTGGGGTTGTGGTCGGGGAAGGACAGGAAGATCATGACCGCGTCGAGCGGGTGATCGGGGCGCGGATAGGCGTCGTTCCAGTCGTCCACGCCGAGCGAGTGGTGCGCTTCGGTGCGGGGCAGGGCGCACGGCCCCTCCTCTCCGGTGGCGGCGGCGGCCGGCCCGGTGACGAGGGAGGTGGCCGCGAGCGCCAGAAGCGACGTCACGGCCGCGGTCACACCGCGCAGACTCGGCCTCTCCAATCCCCCGGTTCTGTGCAGACGCGGCACATCTACCTCCGGGTGCGAGATGCGATCACGCACCACCTTGTGGCGGTTCGAGCCTTTCGTCCTGTTGTGCTGCCCCAGTCGAGTCAGCGGCCCAACGAGGCGTTCACCCTCACGGACAGTCACAATCAATCACGACCGTGCCACCGAGGTGCGGAACTGCTCACAAAAGATCAGTCATGGGCAAATCGGATCGATGCGGGACTGATCCATGCGGGGCGAAAGCGTGGCGCGGAAGGGTCGGGCGCTGGAACGGCCGACGCGCCAGCCTCTATGCTTCACCAGGCTTTCCCCCGCGGTTCCCGCCTCCGGCGGGCGGTGCGTCGCGCGGCGGGCCAGTCCGGCCACACGTGTTCGGGACAGAACTGCACGGCAGGAGCGAACGGTGAGCGGAACCTCCGAAGGGCCGAGGCCCGCGGCGGGCACACACACCCACTCCGCAGGACCGTCGGTCACGGAGTGTGATGTCTTGTGGCCTCCCGCCGGTCACGGCCCCGGGTCCGAGCCGCACGGTTACCGGGCCGCCTTCCGGGCCGCCACGCTGCCGATGGCCGTGGTCGATCGCGAGGGCCTGGTGGTCGCCGCGAACGACGCGCTCGGCGCGCTGCTCGGCTCCTCCCCCGCCGCCCTGACCGCGCAGTCGGCGGCCGATCTCCTCGATCTCGCGGCGGACGGCCGCACCTGGCACGCGTACCGCGAGGTGCTGCACGGCCGGCGGGCGCGGTTCCGCTGCACCCGCCGGCTCAAGCATCCGGACGGGCGCGCCCTGTGGGCCGAGGTCACCGTCGTGCCGATGCCGGAACCGGAGGCGGAGCCGGACGTCCGCCCCGGGACCGGCCGGGTGCTGCTGTCCGTCGCCGACATCAGCGACCGGCGGGAGCTGCAGAAACGGCTGCGCCATCTCCAGATGCACGACCCGGTGACCCGGCTGCCCAACCGGGCGCTGTTCTTCGAGCGGCTCTCGGCCGTGCTGGAGACCCCGCCGGACCAGGACGACCGGCTCGCCCCCGGGCGCGGCCGGATCGGGCTGTGCTACCTCGACCTCGACGGGTTCAAGGCCGTCAACGACACGATGGGCCACCGGATCGGGGACCAGCTGCTGGAGGCCGTCGCCGGGCGGCTCACCGAGTGCGCCGCCCAGGACGGCCCGCACGACCAGGACGGGCCGCACCGCCCCGGACCCCATCTGGTGGCGCGGCTGGGCGGCGACGAGTTCGCGATCCTGGTGGAGGACTCGTCGGGCACCCAGCAGCTCACCGACCTGGCCCGCCGGGTGCTGGCCGCGCTGCAGAAGCCGTTCGACCTGGGCGGGCGGCGGCTCTCCGTGTCGGCCTCGATCGGGGTGGTGGAACGGCCGATGGCCGGCACCTCGGCGACCGGTCTGATGCAGGCCGCCGACACCACGCTGTACTGGGCGAAGGCGGACGGCAAGGCCCGCTGGACGGTCTTCGATCCGGAGCGCAACGCCCACCGGATGACCCGGCAGACGCTCTCCTCCCATCTGCGGCCCGCCGTCGAGCGCGGCGAGTTCACCATCGAGTACCAGCCGTTGGTGGGCATGGCCGACGGGGTGGTACGGGGGGTGGAGGCCCTGGTCCGCTGGAACCATCCCCAGTTCGGCATGCTCTCGCCGAATCGGTTCGTCGCGATCGCGGAGGAGGACGGTTCGATCGTCCAGCTCGGCCGGTGGGTGCTGCGGTCCGCGTGCCGCCAGGCCCGGCGCTGGCAGCTCGACCATCCGTCCGAGCCGCCGCTGTTCATCAGCGTCAACGTCGCCGTGCGGCAGGTCTGGGACTCCGATCTGGTCACCGACGTCGCGGAGATCCTGGCCGAGACCGGTCTCGATCCCGGTCTGCTCCAGCTGGAGCTGACCGAGTCCGCGGTGATGGGCTCGGCGGGCCGCCCGCTCCAGGCCCTCCAGTCGCTCAGCGACATGGGGGTGCGGATCGCCATCGACGACTTCGGGACCGGCTACTCCAACCTCGCCTATCTGAGCCGGCTGCCGGTGTCCGTGCTCAAGCTGGACGGCTCCTTCGTACGCGGTTTCCGCTACGACGACGGCTCCCACGCCAGCCCGGCGGACGAGACGATCGTCGAGGCGATGGTGCACCTGGCGCACCGCCTGGGCCTGACCGTCACCGCGGAGTGCGTGGAGACGGCCGGCCAGGCGGAACGGCTGCGCAGCATCGGCTGCGACACCGGGCAGGGCTGGCTGTACTCCCGCGCGGTGGCCCCGGAGCGGATCGCGGAGCTCATCGGCCGCCGGAAACTGACGGTGTGACGCCGCGGCTCCCTGCGGGCGGCGGCCCCTTGCGCGCGGATGCGCGGGCGTACGGGCGTGCGGGGTCAGGCCGCCGGGAGGTCCGGCAGGCCGTACGCGTCCGCGATCAGCTCGTAGCTGCGCAGCCGGGCCTCGCCGCTGTGCGCGTTGGCGGTGATCATCAGCTCGTCGGCGCCGGTGCGCTTGGCCAGGGCGTCCAGGCCGGTACGGACCTCGTCCGCCGTGCCGTGGACGATGTTGCCCAGCCAGTCGTCGACGAACTCGCGCTCCATGGGCGTGAAGGGGTACGTCTCCGCCTCCTCCGGCGTCGGGACCAGACCCGGGCGGCCGGTGCGCAGCCGGACCATGGACAGGGCGCCCGAGAGCACCTGCCTGCGGGCCTCGCGCGCCTCGTCCGCGGCCAGGGCCGCGACGCCGATCAGCGCGTACGGGGCGTCGAGCACCGCGGACGGCTGGAACGACGCCCGGTACAGGTCGAGGGCCGGCACCGTGTTGCGGGCCGAGAAGTGATGGGCGAAGGCGAACGGCAGGCCGAGCACGCCGGCCAGCCGGGCGCTGAACCCGGAGGACCCCAGCAGCCAGATCGGCGGCCGGGCCGAGGACTGGACGCCGCCCTCGGCGGTGCCCTGGACCGGGCCGGGGACCGCGTGGATACGGGAGAAGGGGTGCCCGTCGGGGAAGTCGTCGTCCAGGAACCGGGTCAGCTCGGCGAGCTGCTGCGGGAAATCGTCGGCGCCCTCGCCCGGCCGGTCGGTACGGCGCAGTGCGGCGGCCGTCGCCCCGTCGGTGCCGGGGGCGCGCCCGAGGCCGAGGTCGATGCGGCCGGGGGCCAGGGCCTGGAGGGTGCCGAACTGCTCGGCGATGACGAGCGGCGCGTGGTTGGGCAGCATCACCCCGCCGGAACCGAGCCTGATGCGCTCGGTGCGGGCGGTGAGATGGGCCAGGATCACGGCCGGTGAGGAGGAGGCGACGCCGGGCATGGAGTGGTGTTCCGCGACCCAGTAGCGGTGGAATCCGCGCCGCTCGGCCAGTCGCGCGATGTCCACGGCGGTGTGCAGCGCCTGGCCGGCGGTGCGGCCCTGGCCCACGGTCACCAGGTCCAGTACGGAGAGCGGCACGGGGGCCGTGCCCCCCGCCCGGCCCCGGATGCCGTCGCCCCGCGTCCCGTCGCCCCCGTCCCGGCCGTCCGGGCTCCCATTCCTGCGAACCCCGTCGCCCCGGTCCCCGTTCGCCCGGACTCCGTCGCCCCGAATCTCGTCCACGTTCCGGCCTCTCCTGGTGATGCGCGTCCGTGCCTGCGTATGGCCGCAGATGAATGTTGGATATGGCTGTGCTGGCGCGGGGCACACGACCTGGTCCCCGCACTGGCCACCAGACAACAGGAGGGACTCTCCGTTTATTCCGGCGTTCGCGCCCTGCTCCGGCGTTCACGCTCCCCGATTCCCCGCCTCCCCACTCCCCGCCTCCCCACTCCCCGCCTCCGCGCTCCCCGTTTCACACTCCCCAGCCGCCGGGCTCGGCGTGCTTCCCGGATCGGCCCTTTCCGCCGCTGCGCGCCCAGGCGCGGCCCTGGCCCCAGCGGGCGACCGGGGCCGGCGGCGCCTCGCGGTCGGCGAAGATCCGCCCCAGCCTCGGGGACCAGGCGCGGCGGTCCGCCAGTCGCAGCCCTTCCCGGGCCGTCACCTGATTGCCGGTGAGGACCGGCTTGCCGAGAAGTTCCTCCAGCTCCGTCACCTGCGAGACGGTGTGCAGGGCCGTGTCGGGCAGCAGCACCGCCTCGGCGTGCGGGCCGTCCGCCGCCGCGGCGAGTTCCCTCACCCGGTCCGGTCCGCAGCGGGCGGCCTCGGCGGCCGAACCCAGACCGGCGGTGCGGGTGGCCGTCACCTCGATGCCGGCGGCGCGCAGGAAGGCGGTGAAGCGGGCGGCGATCTCCTCGGGATAGGTCGTGGCGACGGCGACGCGGCCGACGTCGAGTTCCCGTACCGCGTGGACGAAGCCGAAGGACGTGCTGGAGGCGGACACTCCGGCGGCCCGGGCCAGGGCGGCGATCTGCTCATGGGCGCCCTCCCAGCCGTACAGGAAGCTGCCCGCGCCGCTCGCCCACACGACGCACTCGACCCCGGCGCGCTGGAGTTCCGGCACCCCGGCGGCCAGCCGTTCGGGGGCGCCGGTCCTCGTCAGCGCGTCGGCCCGGTAGGCGTCCTCGTCGACGGCCGTGTGGTTCACGACCAGGCGGACCGCGTCCAGCAGGACCTCCATCCGCGGGAAGTCGTCCTCCGCGAAGTGGCCGGGATAGAGAATGCCGATGGTCGTCATGTCCGCATGTCCGCCCTTCCTGATGCCCGTGAGACCTGATGCCCGTGGGGCTTGGCATCCCGTGGAACCTGGCGTCCCGTGGGACCGTCGGGGCCGCCCGCTCGCTTCCACGGGACGCCCCGGCCGCTTCCGCGGAACACAGAAACGCCCGATACAGCCGATACAGCCGATACAGCCGATCACGGCCGTTTATCCCAGTATTCTCCCATTCGCCGAGCATCGGCCGGGTCTGCTCACCCGTCCGCCTGCCCGGCCGAACGCCCCTCATGCCCCACACGGGGCACAGGCCACCCGGGCCACGGGCCACAGACCACGGGGCGCTGCGGACTCCACGGGCACCGGCCCGCACCGCCCCCTGTTGACGAGGGCGGGCCCGGATGCCAGCGTTGTCAATCCGCGCATCCCAGACACATCCGACGACACATCCGACGCAGCGGAGCGACCGTCCCTCATGCCAGCGCCCACCCTGCTCGTCCTCGACAGCGACCCGTCGCCGCGCCTGGGCCGGCTGATCGGGCGGGCCACCGTCCGGTACACGGACGGGACCGGGCTCGCCGCACGGCTCCCGGAGGCCGATGTGCTGCTGGTGTGGGACTCCGCGTCGGACGAGGTGCGGTCCGCGTGGCCGGGCGGCGGAGCGCGCCCCGGGTGGGTGCACATCGCGGGCGCGGGCGTGGACCGGCTGCTCTGCCCCGAGCTGGTGGCCTCCGACACCGTGGTGACCAACGCGCGCGGTGTCTTCGAGCGGCCGGTGGCGGAGTACGTGACCGGCCTGGTGCTGGCGTTCGCCAAGGACCTTCCGCGCGTCCTGGACCTCCAGCGCCGACGGGTGTGGCGTCACCGGGAGAGCGCCCGGGTCGCGGGCAGCCGTGCGGTGGTGGTCGGCGCCGGGCCGGTCGGCCGGGAGATCACCCGGCTGCTGATCGCCCTCGGGGTCCAGGTGGCGCTGGTGGGCCGCACGGCCCGGCGCACCGTCCACGGCGCGGCGGACCTGGACCGGCTGGCCGCCCAGGCGGACTGGGTGATCTGCGCGGCGCCGCTGACGGAGTCGACCCGCGGCATGTTCGACGCGCGGTTCTTCGGGCTGATGCAGCCGTCGGCCCGCTTCATCAACGTGGGGCGCGGCCCGCTGGTCGTCGAGGACGATCTGGCGGCGGCGCTGCGCAACCGCTGGATCGCGGGTGCGGCGCTCGACGCGTACGAGCACGAACCACTGGACGAGCGCAGCCCGTTGTGGGACGTGCCGGACCTGATCCTGTCGCCGCGCATCGGCGGTCGCACGGCGGGCTGGCGGGACCGGTTGGGCGAGCAGTTCGTGGCGATGTACGAAATCTGGGCGTCCGGGCGGCCGTTGCCGAACGTGGTGGACAAGCGGCTCGGATACGTCCCCGTCCCGGACCACGACGACTGAGCCGGGCCCGCGTCTCCGCCGACGGCCTCTCCCCCGCTTCCACGCACCGCCACGCCGCGCCGCCTTGCCACGCAACCCCCGCGTGACCACTCGTCAATTCACGTCTCTCGCAAGGGTGTACACGCATCGGGCGGCCCGTCGCGCACACCGTCGACGGGACACGGAAAGGTCACCCTCCGGCCACGGTTCGGCCACAGGCGGGCGCTTCCTGCATAGACGTACGGGATCGGGCAGGCGCTCCACCTGTCCGGACCCGCGCGATCGCTCCAGGAGTTCACGAACCATGGCTGACTTCCCCGACCTGTCCCGCAGAGGCTTCCTCAACCGATCGGCGGCCGTGGGCGGCCTGTTCGTCGTGCCCGGGCTGCTGTCCGCGTGCAGCAGGGCCGGCGCCGGGTCGACGGACGGCGCGGGGGCGCTCGACAAGCTCCGTGAGCAGGGCTTCGTGCGGGTCGCGTACGCCAACGAGGCCCCGTACGGCTATCTGGAGGGCAAGGAGCTCAAGGGCGAGGCGCCGACCCTGCACCGGGAGATCTTCAAGGCGCTCGGCGTCGACGAGCTGAGGCCCACCCTCTCGGAGTGGGACGGCCTGATCCCGGGCCTCCAGGCGGGCAAGTACGACGTGGTCAGCGCGGGCATGGCGATCACCCCGGAGCGGTGCGCCAACGCCCTTTTCTCCGAGCCCGAGTTCATCTCGCCGACCGCGCTGATGGTGAAGAAGGGCAACCCGAGGAAGGTCACCGACCTGGCGTCGGCGAAGGCCGCCGGGATCACCGTCGGCGTGATGTCGGGCGCCGTCGAGGGCTCGTACGCCGAGGGGGCCGGCATCCCCGAGGACCGGATCCGGACGCTGCAGAAGCCGCAGGACGGCGCGGACGCGGTGAAGGGCGGCCGGATCGACGCCTTCCTGCTCACCGGCATCTCGCTGCGCTGGCTGGCGAGGACCAATCCGCAGACCGAGGTCACCGAGGCGTTCGTGCCCGAGCTGCACGGCAGGAAGCAGTACAGCCCCGGCGGCGCGGTCTTCCGCAAGGGCAACGAGGATCTGCGGGACGCCTTCAACCGCGAGCTGAAGAAGATCGTCGCGGACCGGTCGCGCTATGTGGAGCTGCTCCGGGAGTACGGCTTCGGCGCCACCGAGCTGCCGCCGGCCGCCCTGAAGACGGCCGACCTGTGCAAGGGCTGACGGGAACGGGAGGCGCCGCATGAGTGACTTCTTCTCCGCCCTCCTCGACGATCTGCCCCGGCTCCGGTCGGGGCTGTGGGTGACCGTCCAGGCGACCGTCCTGGGCGCGCTGTTCGCGCTGCTGCTGTCGTTCGTGCTCGGCCTGATGTCGGTCGGCCGGCCTGCGGTGCCGCGCGGTGTGTCCCGGGTGGTCGTGGAGTTCTTCCGCGGGACCTCGCTCTATGTCCAGCTGTTCTGGCTCTACTACGCGATGCCGCCGCTGACGGGGTACGAACTGACGCCATTGCTCTGCGGGGTGGTGGCCTTCGGCCTCAACTACGGTGCCTACGGGGCGGAGGTGGTGCGGGGCGCGATCAACTCCGTGCCGCGCGCCCAGTACGAGGCGGCCGTCGCGCTCAACATGACGCCGGCGCAGCGGATGCGGCGGGTGATCCTGCCGCAGGCCTGGGTGCGGATGATCCCGCCGTTCACCAATCTGCTGATCCAGCTGCTGAAGTGCACCCCGCTGCTGTGGCTGATCTCGGCGGCGGATCTGATGACCGTGATCCAGCAGCTGCGGGACCGCACCGGTGAGACGCTCCCGGCGTATCTGACCCTGCTGGTCGCCTACTTCGTCCTCGCCTACGCGCTGACCCTGCTGATGAACCTGCTGGAGCGCGCCGCCAAACGGCGGCTCGGGCTGCCGACCGGCTCGGGCCCGGCGTCGCGCGGCCGCGGCGCCGCCCGGCCCGTCGCGTCCGCCCCCGGAGGTGCCCGGTGAACGGTTTCGACTGGAAGGCCGCCGGGGACGCCCTGCCGCTGCTGCTCGAAGGGTTCCGGGTCACGCTGCTCGCGACGGTGCTGGGCACGCTGGTGGCGGCGGTGCTGGGGCTCGCCGTCGCGGTCGCCGGGCGGGCGCCGAGCCGGTTCGTGACGGTGCCGGTGCGGGCCGTGACGGAGTTCGTCCGGTCCACCCCGCTGCTCGTCCAACTGGTGGGCGCGGCGGCGGTGTTCCCCTCCGTGGAGCCGCTGACGACCGGCATCGCGGTGCTGGGCGTCCACTACGCCGCGTACACCTCGGAGGTGTACCGGGCCGGGATCGACGCCGTGCCGAAGGGGCAGTGGGAGGCGTGCCGGGCGCTCTCGCTCGGGCCGCGCCGGACCTGGCAGTCCGTGATCCTGCCGCAGGCGGTGCGCAACGTGCTGCCCGCCCTCGGCAACTACGCGATCTCGATGTTCAAGGAGACTCCGTTCCTCGCCGTGATCACGGTGCAGGAGATGGTCTTCGAAGCCCGCAAGTACGGCGCGGACCACTTCGCGTACACCGAGGCGTTCACGCTCGCCGGACTGGTCTTCCTGATCGCGAGCTACCCGACCTCGCTGCTGATGAGAAAGCTGGAGAAGCGCCTTGGCCACTGAACCCCTCCCCCTGCGCAAGACGGCGTCCGCGCCCGGCCGGACCGGAGCCCTCGCCGGCCCGGGGACCGGCGGCACGGCCGTTCCCGGCTCCCCGGTCGGCGGCTCCCGGACCGACGGCGCCGCCGTCGCCGGCCCGGCGGTGGACGGCGCGGCGCGGACCGGCCACCCGCTGGTGCGGTTCGACGACGTGGTGAAGCGGTACGGCGACCATGTCGTCCTGGACCGGCTGAACTTCTCGGTGCGGCGCGGCGAGCACGTCACCCTGATCGGGCCCAGCGGCTCGGGGAAGACCACCATCCTGCGGCTGCTGATGACCCTGGAGAAGGTCAGCGACGGCGTCGTCTGGGTGGACGGCTCCCCGCTGTCCCACGTCCGGAGGTCCGACGGGTCGCTGGCGCCGGCGACCGAACGGCATCTGCGCGAGGCCCGGAAGAAGATCGGCATGGTCTTCCAGCAGTTCAACCTGTTCCCGCACATGAAGGTCCTGCGCAACGTCACCGAGGCCCCGGTCAACGTGCTGGGCATGGACCGCGACGAGGCGGAGGCCCGCGCCCGCGCCCTGCTCGACATGGTCGGGCTCGCCGGCAAGATCGACGCGCACCCCTCGCAGCTGTCCGGCGGGCAGCAGCAGCGCGTCGCGATCGCCCGGGCGCTGGCGATGCGGCCGGAGATACTGCTGCTGGACGAGGTGACCTCCGCGCTCGACCCGGAGCTGGTCGCGGGCGTGCTGGACCTGCTGGGCGACATCGCCAGGAACACCGACATCACCATGCTCTGCGTGACCCATGAGATGGGTTTCGCCCGGGACGTCTCGGAGACGGTACTGATGTTTGACTCTGGACGCGTGATCGAATCGGGGCCGCCGGAGAAGATCTTCTCCGATCCCGAGCACGAACGAACGCGCGAATTCCTGGCCGCAGTGCTGTGACCTCGCCACTCGTCGCCCGTCACTGACCGAGGCAAATGCCAGGCGAATGCGCCCCAGCTTGGGGAGCCGGGGCGCCCGGTCGCTTCGTCGACAAAGGCCCCGGATCGGGTGCTCGGCCGTTATCGTGAGGGAAGACCTTGCGGTCACGACCTGGCTGGGGGACACCGTGGCGTTGAAGCCCGAACCGACCGCACCGTTCCACTCGGTGCAGCACGCCCTGCGCGTTCTCGAAACGGTCGCCAGGCACGGCAGCGGCGTGGCGGACGCCCAGATCTCCCGGGAGACGGGGCTCCCCGCCGAGCACCTCACCTCCCTGCTGTTGACGCTGCGCCGCGAGGGATACGTCGAGCAGATCGCCGAGGACGCCTATGTCATCGGCTCCTCGTCACTGCTCTTCGGCTCCGGACCGGAGCGCGGGCAGGCCTTGGAGGAGAAGCTCCAGCAGTCGTTGGCGCAGCTGCGCGACTCGGTCGGCGCGGCGGTCTACATCAGCCGCTACCTCGACGGCGAGGTCCGGATCACGCAGTACGCCGACGGGCCGCGCACCCCCGCGGTCAACGAGTGGGTGGACTTCCGGTCGTCCGCGCACGCCTCGGCGGCGGGCAAGTGCCTGCTGGCCCAGCTCGACCGGGACGGCCGTCGCGACCACCTCTCCCGTCACAAGACGCCCCGGCTCACCTCGCGCACGATCACCAACGAGAAGGTGCTCTTCTCGAAGCTCGACAGCCAGCCGGTGACGGTCCCGGTGCTCGATCTCCAGGAGTACGCGGTCGGCACGGTGTGCGCGGCGGTGCCGCTGACGGCCGGGGCGGCGGCGGGATGCCTGGCGCTCTCCCTCCCGGTCGAGGACGCCCACCGGCTGCGCTCGGCGGCGGAGGCGCTGAACCGGCGGGCGGCGCCGGTACTGCTGTCGCTGGCGCTCTGAGCCGGTCCCGCTCCTCTTTCGGGCCCGTCGAGCCCTCACGACCCCTCGGCCGGGATGATTCGTCCCGTTTTCCACCGGTTCGCCGGGGCGTCATCAGCACCCCTCGGGAGCAGGTATGATTTTCCTGTCAGCAAGCGCCGCTAGCTCAGTTGGTTAGAGCAGCTGACTCTTAATCAGCGGGTCCGGGGTTCGAGTCCCTGGCGGCGCACAGACAACGCACTGGGCGGTTCACGTACACACGTGGACCGCCCAGTGCGTTTTTTGCTGCCCGCCGCGATGTACGAACGTTTTACACACTCGTACTAGACACTCGTTTTAAACGCCCGTACATTCTCTGGCATGACGAACGCCACGCGCACCACCGCCGAGCGCGCACCGCTCGCCGACCGCAAGGAGTGGACCGCCTTCGTGGTCCTCCTGCTGCCCCTTCTCCTCGTCTCGATGGACGTCTCCGTCCTCTTCTTCGCGATCCCGTCCATCGACCGGGACCTCGCCCCCAGCGCCACCCAGCAGCTCTGGATCTTCGATGTGTACGCCTTCGCCCTGGCCGGTCTGCTGATCACGATGGGTTCGCTCGGCGACCGGATCGGGCGCCGCAGGCTGCTGCTCGTCGGCGCGTTCGCGTTCAGCGCCGCGTCGGTGACCGCCGCGTACGCCACCAGTCCGGCGATGCTGATCGCGTCCCGGGCCCTGCTCGGGGTCGGCGGTTCGGCGCTGATGCCGTCGACGATGGGGCTGGTGCGGAACATGTTCCGCGACGACCGGCAGCGCGGCCGGGCCGTCGGCATCTGGTCGGGCGCCATGGCCGGCGGGGTCGCGCTCGGCTCGGTGCTCAGCGGGGTCATGCTGGAGCACTTCTGGTGGGGCTCGGTCTTCCTGATCAATGTGCCGGCGATGCTGCTGCTGCTGATCCTGGTGCCGGTCCTGGTCCCGGAGTTCAAGGACCCGGCCCCCGGCCGGTTCGACTTCCTGAGCGTGCCGCTGTCGATGGGGGCCGTGCTGCCGGTGGTCTACGGGGTCAAGGAGAGCGCGGCCCACGGACTCGACGCGACGCGCGGGCTGATCATCGCGGCCGGGCTCCTCGTCGGCCTGCTCTTCGTTCACCGCCAGCGCGTCCGCGGTGACGCGATGATCAGCCGGGAGCTGTTCCGGGGCCGCGGCTTCGCGGCCGGGATCGGGCTGAACGCGCTGGCCGCCTTCGCCATGATGGGCTCCGCGTTCTTCACCACGCAGTATCTGCAGTCGGTGCTCGGCATGGGCACGATGGAGGCCGCGCTGTGGAGCCTGGCGCCGTCGCTCGCGGTGGGCGCCGCCGCCCCGACGGCCACGGCGATCGCCCAGCGCACGGACCGCGCCCCCGTCATCTGCGCGGGCTTCGTGATCGCCGCCGTCGGCTTCGCCGCGCTGACCCTGACCGGGACGGACTCGCTGTGGCTGCTGCTCGCCGGATGCGCGGTCCTGAGCTGCGGCATCGTCACCGTGATGGCCCTCGTCTCCGATCTGGCGCTGTCCACCGCCCCGCCGCACAAGGCGAGTTCGGCGGCCTCGCTGCTGGAGACCGGGCAGGAGTTCGGCGGCGCGATGGGGATGGCGCTGCTGGGCGCGCTGGCCACGGCGGTCTACGCCGCGGACATGCCGGGCTCGGCGCCGGAGGGCGCCCGCAAGACGCTGGCGGGCGCGGTGGCCACCGGGGACGGGTCCCTGATCGCCGCCGGGCGGGACGCCTTCGTGCACAGCATGCACTACGCCTCGGCGGCGGGTGCGGCGCTGCTGCTGGCGGGGGCGGTGCTGGCCGCGGCGCTGCTGCGGCGCGGGTCCGCGCCCGCGGCGGAGGGGGCCGACGAGCCGGCCCCCGGCCCGCAGCTCGTCCCGTGACCGAGGAATTCACCGGCGCCGGGCCCCGGAACGCCGACGGGTCCCGGGGCCGACCCGATGGGGATGGGGTGCGTCAGAACTTCACGTCGGAGCAGGCGTAGAAGGCGTTGCCCGTGTCGGCGATGTTCCAGACGCTCAGGATGATGTGCTTCCCGGTCTTCTGGGTGGGGATGGTGCCCTGCTGGGTCAGGGTCGCCGGGGGCTGCTTGCCGCCGTAGGGCACGGTCATGAAGGGCTGCGGCTCCAGGTCGGCCCTGGTGAGCGGCTTGGTGGGGTCCCAGCCGTTCTTGGTGATGTAGTAACGGAAGTCCGTGGTGGCATGGCGCGCGGTGAACTGCCAGCGGAAGCTGAAGCCCTGACCTGCCGTCACGTTGGTGGCGGGCCAGTTGCCGCCGCGCGGGTCGTCGAGCTGCGCGAACTCGGAGTGACCGCCGGAGCAGATCCGGCCGTCGGCCGGCCCCGCCGCCGGGAAGCCCTTCGGGCCCTCGACGCTCTGCGGTTCCCACTGGATGTTGCCGCAACCGGTCACGGTACCGTTGGCACACAGCTTCTGACGGCTGATCGGGTTGTCGGTGTAGCCGTGGCTGCTGGCGCTGCTCGTCGCGAACATCGAGACGCCCGCGATCGCCAGGCCGACTACGGCCGCACTTGCCCTCTTACGCATTGCTGTCGCTCCTCAAGAACGTGGGGGAGGTTCCATGAGCCCTGCCTGCGCGCGTACTGCGGTCTAGACCAAGTCTTAGATTATTGACGAGAAATGAACATGTCCAGACCAATGGGAGTGCGATTCCGCTTCGCCGCGCGGGCGGCCCCCGGGCCTCCTCAGACCCCCTCCCCTCCACTGCGTCCGGTGTAGAACGCCACCGTCAAGTCCTTGACCAGCAGCTTCCGTTCATAGTCGTCGAGGTCCACGATGCCCCGCTGGGTCAACCGGTTGACCGTGTCGTCCACCGCGTCGACCACCGAAGTCAGGACACTGTCGCGGTGCTTGGCATCGATGGCGGCGATCCGGCGGCGCTGCATGGCGGCGGCGATCTCCGGCGCGTACTCGATGCCGGTGGGCTGCGCCGAGTACACCTCGATGCCGACGGGCGCGCAGTCCGCCTTCAGCATCCGGGTCAGCGCGTCCCCCACGGTCTCCGCGTCGCGCAAGGTGGGCGCGTCCTCGTGGAAGGCGTCGGCCGGGAGCTGCGAGAGGACCCGGGCCATCGCCGCCTCGACCTGTTCGCGCAGATACGTCTCGTGGTCCGCGATGCCGAGCACCGCCCGCGCGGTGTCCTTGACCCGCCACACCACGAGGACGACGACCCGCAGGGCGGTGCCGTCGGCGTCCACGGCGGGCAGCGGTTCGCTGCGCCAGTGCCGCAACCGTACGTCGACGCGGCGGCGCAGCAGCAGCGGGCTGATCCACATCAGCCCGGTCCGCCGCACGCTCCCCCGGTACTTCCCGAAGAGCGTCAGCACCCAGGCGCAGCCGACCCGGCCACGGCTCAGTCCGCCGAGCGCGAGGAGCACCAGCGTCCCCAGCCCGGTGAGCGACGCCCAGACGGCGAGGCCGATTCCGTGGTACGGCCGCGCGGCGACGCCGAGCCGGTCGAGCGCGGCGACGGGCAGCGCCCCGGCCCACCAGAGGACGGCGACGATGCCCGCGATTCCGGCGAGCCCGACGAACAGGGCCAGCCAGCCGGGCAGCGCGGGCCCGGAACGCTCGGTGAGTTCCGGGTCGCCGTCGGGGGCCGGCCGGGTCGGCGGGCGCACCTGCGCCGGCCGGGGCGCGGGCGGACGCCCGCGCGTCCCGGGCGCGGCGCCCCCGATGCCCGGCCCCCGCCGCGCCCCGGCGTCGGGGAACCCGGGCCCGTCGGCGCGTTCGAGGTCGTCGCGGAAGAGCAGATGGACGGGCACGGTCGCGGGCCCCTCGCGGCCGATGACCATCTGCCGCCGCCCGGCGCCCGGCGACCCGACGGCCCGCTCGGCCCCTTCGGCGGCACGGCCGGCGGCGGACCGATGACGGGACGGCGCCGGGGAGTCGGCGGCGGACCGGCCCCGCGGCCCGGCCGGGGCCGGGGCCGCGGCCGCGCGCGGGACGGCCGCGGCGAATGGGGCGGACGGGGCGGACGGAGCCGCTGGCGCGGACACGGCCGCCGCGCGCGAACCGACCGGGGCGGACGCCGCGACGGCGGCCGCCGGGGCCGACGCGGAGACCGCGGCCGCCGGGGCCGGCGCCGCGACGAGGTCCGGGGCGGGCGCCGGCGCCGTGACGGCGGCGTCCGCAGCCGCGGCCGATGCGGCCTGGGCGGGGGCGACCTGGGCGGCCGCCCCCGGACCCGGGGCGGGCTCGCCGCCGGACAGCGGCCCCGGTCCCTCGGCGGTGCGTTCGTCGCGCACGAACCCCCGGTGCGCGGCGAGCGGGCCGCCCGAGACCGCCGGATCGGCCCCGGGAACGCCGTCCGCCGAGGCCCCCCGGCCCCCGGCGGGCACGCCGTCGAGAGCGGACCCCCGGCCCTCGGCGGACATGCCGCCCGAGGCCGTGGTCCGCGCGGACGTCGCGCTCACGGCCGGTACCGACACCGAGGCCGCGGCCGAGCCCAGGGACGGCCCGCCCGCCTCCTCGCCCGGGACCAGATCCAGCACCAGGTCGACCACGGCGTCCGGCCCGCGGCCGGGGCCGTGCGCCGACCCGTCCCCGGAACCGCCGTACGGCCCGGGGACGGGCTCCGCGCGCACGCCGGCCCGTCCGCCGGAGGTCTCCGGCGCGGACGCGCCGCCCCCGGCGTCCCGGTGCTCGCCGCCGTCTGCCGCGACCGGCGTGGGGGCCCCGCCCCGATCCGCCGCGCCCTCGTGCCGCCGGCCCGGGGCCCGGTTCCGCCTGGGCAGCGGCGCCCGCGCCCCTTGTCCCTCTCCCCCGCCCCCCGGCACTGCCGAGCAGCCCGACGTGGATCCCATTCCCGCCTCCGTCATGTTCGTTCTCTCACCCGAAGAGCCGTCGCCAGGTCTCCGGCCCTGGGTAGCCGTCGGCCTCCGCTCCCCGCCAGCCCTGGGCCCGCTGGAAGGCTTCGACATTGCGCCGGTCCGCCTCGCTCCACCGGGGCCCGGGGCCCGACTGGTAGTACTTGCCGTAGCCCTTCTTCACCAACTGCCTGCCGAGCCGCTCGACATGGCTGTTGGACTGGCCGGGCCGGAAATAACTCCGCCCCGGGAAGGCCGCGTCCGCGTTCGGCCCGCTCGCGCCGGAGCCGCCGGAGCCGCCCGAACCCCCGGAACCGGGGATGTCGCGGCCCGAGCCGCCGGCCAGCAGCCGCCAGGTGTGGGGGCCGGGGAGGCCGTCCGCCTCGCTGCCCTTCCAGCCCTGGGCCTTCTGGAACGCCTGGGTGGCGCGCCGGTCCGCGTCGCCCCAGACCGGGCCCGGACCGACCGAGTAGAAGCGCTCGCCGCCCCGCTCCACGAGCAGCCGCCCGAGTTCGGTGACGTACTTGTTGGCGGCGCCGGGGCCGAACTTGCCGGCGCCCGGGAACGAGGTCGAGGAGCCGCCGTCGTCCCCGCCGCTTCCGCCGTCGAGCCCCTTGTAGCGGTAGGCGACGTACGAGCCGGAGTTGCTCCAGTACGCCATGGGCGTCGTCTGCTTGCGGGTGTGCGGCCTCGTCTGCTCGTACGCCGTGTAGTGGGTGTGCGTGTGGTCGGTCCAGCCGCCGAAGATCGTGACGTGCGAGCCCTTGTTGGGGTCCGACGGGTTGTGGAAGAGCAGGATGTCGCCGGGCTGCAGCTCCGACCGCGAGATCCTGGTGCCGTAGCGGGCGAGGCTGCCGGTCCACTCGTTGCCCGGCAGGTTCCAGGCCATCGAGACGAAGCCGGAGCAGTCCTGCCGATAACCGTCGGACCAGTACTTGGACATGCTGTACGGGACCTGCGCGGAGACCCACTTCTTCGCCCGGTTGATGATCGCGGCGCGGGTGGTCTTGCGCACCGTGAGCGAGACGTTCGTGGACGACAGCGGGCCGGCGGAGCCGGTGCCGCGCACCGGGCCCGGCAGACCCTGCGGCGTGTCCGGCTCCGCCCCGGCCCAGGCGCCCGGGTCGTCCCCCTCGGTCCCGTCCGCCGGGTCCGGCGCCAGGGCCTCGGGGTCCGGGGCCAGCCCGAGCGAGTCCACCGTGAGCGGAGAGGTCTCCGCCGTCGGGCCGGGCTCGGACCCGGAAGCCGTCGCCTCGTCCGGACGGGCGGATCCGGCCGCTCCGCTCGGCCCGGTCGTCCGCTCGCCCGGCATCTTCGCCGCCTCGGCCACCCCGGTGCTCAGCACCACGCCGGCGGCGGTGGCCAGCACCAGCACCCGGCGCGCGCCGTGGGCCGCCGGGTGCCCCCCGTCCCGTACGGGCAGGGCCCCGGCGGCCCGCCGTTGCGCGGCGCATCCCGCACAGGCGCAGTCGACGGCGGGCACGTAGTCCTCGAAAGCCGGCACAGTCATGCGATTCCCCTCCGCGTTCGTCAAGATCTTTGGGCGCATCTGCACGGCCGTCAGTGTCTCAACCCTTATGACTTATCGCATTTTGACGGACAGACAAGAAAAAACGACCATACGACAGGCCGTGCCGGGGTAGGAAATGGTCAGGAGCACCCTTCTCCTTCGGGTAGAGTTATCCAGGTCAGCAGGCGCCGCTAGCTCAGTTGGTTAGAGCAGCTGACTCTTAATCAGCGGGTCCGGGGTTCGAGTCCCTGGCGGCGCACACGGAGCCAAAGCCCCCTCACCGAGCGTGAGGGGGCTTTGCTCATGTCCGAACAGAGGGATCAGGCCGCGCCCTTCACGGAAGGCGCGAGCGGGACCGCGGGAAGTGCGGGCGAAACACAGGCAGCTCACAGCCCGCGCACAGCGACGTACGACGAAGGACGCGCGGCCACGGCACACCAGAAGGCTGACCCAGGGTGACGGCACGGAAACCCTGTGTGCCCGGCCGACTGCGCGGATGCCTCCGCGCGCCCCCTCCCGTTCGCCTGTTCCGCGAACGGGATTCACGCGTCACGCACCCGCCCGCTGGCGGCTGATCGAGGATCAGTTCTCTTCGCTCGACGGGTGGTTGACGGATGTCGCCGACGCTTCGGGGGGCGGCCCGGACACGGCCGCCCCGGACGGGCCGAGCCGCCCGGGGCGCCGGACCCGCTCCGGACGCGGGGCCGTTCTCAGCCCTCGCCGCCCGGCCCGTCCGAAGCCGCGGGCCCGGCCGCCTCGACGGGCTTCGCGGAGTCGACGAGGTCGACCAGGTCCGCGATGGAGTCGACGACCGTGGACGGCCGGAAGGGGTACTTGTCGATGTCCGCGACCGCCGTGAGACCGGTGAGGACCAGGAAGGTCTGCATCCCCGCCTCCAGTCCGGCCAGCACGTCGGTGTCCATCCGGTCGCCGATCATGGCGCTGGACTCGGAGTGGGCGCCGATCGCGTTCAGCCCGGTGCGCATCATCAGCGGGTTGGGCTTGCCCGCGAAGTACGGCTCCTTGCCGGTGGCCTTGGTGATCAGGGCGGCGACGGACCCGGTCGCGGGCAGCGGGCCCTCGGCGGACGGCCCGGTCTCGTCGGGGTTGGTGCAGATGAAGCGGGCGCCGCCGTTGATCAGCCGGATCGCCTTGGTGAGCGCCTCGAAGCTGTAGGTGCGGGTCTCGCCGAGGACCACGTAGTCCGGGTCGTGGTCGGTCAGGACGTACCCGATGTCGTGCAGGGCGGTGGTGAGCCCGGCCTCCCCGATGACGTACGCGGTGCCGCCCGGCCGCTGGTCGTCCAGGAACTTGGCGGTGGCCAGCGCGGAGGTCCAGATGTTCTCCACGGGCACGTCGAGACCCATGCGGTCGAGACGGGCGTGCAGGTCACGGGCGGTGTAGATCGAGTTGTTGGTGAGGACCAGGAACGGCATTCCCGAGTCCCGCAGCCGCTTGATGAAGGCATCCGCTCCCGGGATCGGCGTCCCCTCGTGGATCAGGACTCCGTCCATGTCGGTGAGCCAGGATGAGATCGGCTTGCGCTCTGCCATGTGTGGGGACTCCTGCCGTACGCCGTGTGCGGGGACGCCGGCGGCACCGCGTCGTGCAGCGCCGACGCCCCCGAGTTTAGAGCGTTCGTTCGTCTCGTCGGCCGAGCGGTGGAGGGTGTCAGCTGCCGGTGGCCGACTTCCAGGCGCCGACGTACGTGTCCAGGTTGGCGCCGATGTCGGACCAGTCGGGCTGGAAGACCTCCACGCCCTCCATCAGCTTGCCGAGGGCGGCGGCGTTGGCGTCGGTGGCCTTCACGTCCTTGCGGGCCGCGAAGCCGCCGCCGACCGCGCTGACGTCCTTCTGGGCCTGCTCGGAGAGCATGAAGTCGAGCAGCTTCTTGCCGTTGGCGCTGTGCGGGGCCTTGTCGACCAGGCCGGCCGCGTACGGCAGGGCGAAGGTGGTGGGCTTGCCGCCGTCCTTCGCGGGGAACCAGATGCCGAGGTTCGGCATGTCCTTGGCCTGGGCGAAGTTCATCTGGACGTCGCCGTTGGCGGCGAGGAGTTCGCCCTTGTCGACCTTGGGCGCGAGCTTGCCGGTGGAGGCGGACGGGCCGACGTTGTTGGCCTGGAGCTTCTTCAGGTACTCCATGGCCTGGTCCTTGCCGCCGAAGTCGTGCATGGCCTTGATCAGCACGGCCGTGCCGTCGCCGGCGACCCCGGGGGTGGAGTACTGGATCTTGTTCTTGAACTTTCCGTCGAGCAGCTGCTCCCAGGTGGTGGGCGCCGACGTCAGCTCCTTCTTGTTGTAGATGAAGCCGAAGTAGTTGTTGACGACCGAGGTCCACTTCTCGTCGGACGCCTTGTCGGCGGCGTCGACCTGGTCGGCGCCGGCCGGCGCGTAGGCCGCGAGCAGGCCCTTGCTGTCGGCCTGCTGGATGAACGGCGGCAGGGTGACCAGCACGTCGGCCTGGGTGTTGGACTTCTCGCGGACGGCGCGCTGCACCATCTCGCCGGAACCGCCCTCCACGTACTTGACCTTGATGCCGGTCTTCTTCTCGAAGTCCTTGAAGACCTTGTCGTACCAGCCGTCGCCGTTCTCGCCCTTGAGACCGTCCGCGCTGTAGACGGTGACGACCTTCTCGTCGGACGCGGAGGAGGAACCGCCGCAGGCGGAGAGGGTGGCGGCGAGGGCGAGCGCGCCGGTGACGGCGGCGATCGGCTTGAGGTGGTTCTTGCGCATGGCTGTCGAAATCTCCTGGGGGTCGGCCGGTGGCCGGCCGGAGTCGTTACGGGGGGAGCCGGTGGCCCGACGGGGGTGTCGGACCGGCGGCGGAGAGGGTGGGCGGGTCCACGGGGGAGACGCGTCCACCCGGCGCGTCAGCGGTACGAGGCCCTGGTCCGGATGCGGGAGACTCCGAGCAGCACCAGCAGCGTCGTACCCATCAGGACCACGGCGACGGCCGCGCCGGTGAAGAGCGAACCGCGGTCGGTGGCCGCGAAGATCTGCACCGGGAGCGGTGTCCAGTCCGGCGGGTAGAGCATCATCGTGGCGCTCAACTCGCCCATGGACAGCGCGAAGCAGAGCCCCGCCGCCGCCGTGAGGGACGGCAGGAGGAGCGGCAGCTTGACGCGCCACAGGACGTACGACGGTCGGGCGCCGAGGCTGGCCGCCGCCTGCTCGTACATCGGGTCGAGACGTACTATCGCCGCCGAAACCGACGAATAGGCAAACGCCGTGACAAGAATGGTGTGCGCCAGGATCACGATCCAGCGCGTCCCGTTCAGCAGCAGCGGCGGCTTGCTGAACGCGACCAGCACGGCGAGGCCCACCACCACGGACGGCACGGCGACCGGCAGCATGAACAGCGCGTCCAGGAACCTCTTCCCGCGCCGCCGCAGCGAGGCGGCGGCCAGCGCCGCCCACGACCCGACGACGAGCGCGAGCAGGCTGGCGGCGACGGCGGTGACCAGGCTGGTGGTCAGCGCCTGGAGCGAGTCGCCGCTGGTCGCGGCCGTGTAGTGCGCGGTGGTCGGCCCCGAGGGGAAGGCGCCGGACCAGTTGGTGGAGAACGACGCGGCGAGGATGACCAGCAGGGGCACCGCGAACAGCGGGACGAAGAGCACGACGAACACGGCCCAGGCGGCCCACTTCCCCGTACGGCTATGCACCAACACGGCGGCTCACCATCCGATACAGACTGTAGAGACCCACGGAGATCGCGATGTTGACGACGGCGACGACACAGGCGGCCGGGTAGTCGGACTCCAGGATCGCCTTGCCGTAGACGAGCATCGGCAGGGTCGTGACCCCCTTCGCGCCGGTGAACAGCACGATGCCGAACTCGTTGAGGCACATCACGAGGACGAGGCTGCCGCCCGCGGCCAGCGCCGGGAGCGCCTCGGGAAGGATCACCTGCCGCACGATCCGGGCCGGCCTCGCGCCCAGCGAGGACGCCACCTCCAGCTGCGCGCTGTCCAGTTGCGAGAACGCGGCCAGCAGCGGGCGCATGACGAACGGGGTGAAGTAGGTGATCTCGGCGAGCAGCACGCCCCACGGGGTGGTGAGGAAGTCGAAGGGGCCGCTGGACGCCCCGGTGACGTCCGTCCAGACGCCGTTGGCCATGCCGACGCTGCCGTAGATGAACAGCAGGGCGAGCGTGATCAGGAACGACGGGAAGGAGAGGAAGACGTCGATGAACCGGGCCACCGCCCGGCCGCCGGGGAACGGCACGAAGGCGATGACCATGGCCAGGACGAAGCCCAGCAGCAGGCAGCCGGCCGTCGAGGCCAGCGCCAGCCAGACGGTGGTGGTCAACGCGGAACGGAACGCCTCGGAGGCGAACACGTCGGCGTACGGGGCGAGCGAGGTGCTGCCCTCGTCCGGGCTGACGGACTGCTGGACGACCAGGGCCAGCGGGTAGAGGAAGACGAGCGCGAGCACGGCGACGGGCGGCAGGGCCCAGACGAAGCGGGGGATGCCCCGCGCCTCGCGCCCGCCGCGGGCCGGGCCGCCGTCCGCCGGCGTACGCGGTCCGGCGCCGGAGCCCTCGCGGAGGGCGTCGGCCGGTCCGGTGCGGTCGCCGGCCGGGCCGGGGCGGACCCCGGCGGTCGCCGCGCTAGACATGGGCCCCTCCCCCGCTCCGCGCCGCGGTTCCCGCGGGCAGCAGCACCGCGTCCTCGGCCGCGAAGTGCAGGGTGACCCTGCCGCCGAGGGCCGGGGTCTCGCGCAGTTCGCGCAGGTCCGCCTTGATCCGGTGGCCGTCGACGTCGACGTACAGCCGGTGGGTGGAGCCGCGCCACTGCACCTCGGTGATGGTGCCGTGCAGCGCGTTGGGCCCTTCCCCGAGCCCGACCAGGTGGGGGCGGACGCAGAGGGTGGCGGTGGCGCCGCGGGCCGCTTCGCCGGTCGGCACGCCGAGCGCCCGGCCCGCGAAGTCGACCGTGTCGGCGTCGCCCGCGACGGTCACCGGCAGCAGGTTGGCGTTGCCGACGAACGAGGCGGTGAACTCGGTGCGCGGGCGCCGGTACAGGTCCTGCGGGGTGCCGCAGTCCTGGAGCCGGGCCTTGTCCATGACCGCGATCCGGTCGGCCAGGGTCAGCGCCTCGACCTGGTCGTGGGTGACGTACAGGATCGACACGTCCGGCAGCTCCCGGTGCAGCCGCGCCAGTTCGGCGAGCATTCCGGAGCGCAGCTGGGCGTCGAGCGCGGACAGCGGTTCGTCGAGCAGCAGGACGTCGGGGCGGATCGCGAGCGCGCGGGCGATGGCGACGCGCTGCTGCTGGCCGCCGGAGAGCTCGCGCGGGTAGCGCTCGGCGTAGGCGGACATGCCGACGAGCGCGAGGGCCTCGGCGACCCGCTCGGGGATCTCCGCCTTCGCCGCCTTGCGGGCCTTGAGGCCGAAGGCGACGTTGTCCCGGACCCGCATGTGCGGGAAGAGGGCGTACTGCTGGACGACCATGCCGATGCCGCGCTTGTGCGGCGGCAGCGCGGTGACGTCGCGGTCCCCGATGAACACCCGGCCCGAGGCGGGCCGGACGAACCCGGCGACGGCGCGCAGGGCGGTGGTCTTGCCGGAGCCGGACGGCCCGAGCAGGGCCATGACCTCACCGGGTTCGACGGTCAGGTCGAGCCGGTCGAGGACGGTGTTCCCGCCGTACGCGACGCTGACCTGGTCGAACCTGATGCCGCTGCGGACGGGTGCGCCCGCCCGGGCGGGGGCGCGGTCGCCGCGCTCCCCGCCCGCGGCCGCCGCGCCCCGGCCCTTCGTGCCGGTGCCCGCGCTGGTCATGCCTCGGCCCGCGCGATCAGGTCGGGGAGCTCCGCGACCGAGCCGAGCACCTCGGTGGCCCCGTGCCCGAGCAGCTGGGCCCGGTCGTGGGCGCCGGTGAGCACGCCCGCGACGATCCCGGCGCCGGCGCGGACGCCGCTGAGCATGTCGTACGAGGTGTCGCCCGTGACGGCGATCCGCTGCACGCCGTCCACGGCGCCGGTGCGCAGGAACGCGGCGAGCACCATGTCGGGGTAGGGCCGCCCGCGGCCGCCCGCGTCGGCGGGGCACAGGGTCAGGTCGGCCAGGTCCCGCCAGCCGAGCGCGTCCAGGATGGCGTCCTGGGTGACCCGGGCGAATCCGGTGGTCAGGACGACGGTGCGGCCCTCGCCCCGGAGGCGTTCGACGGCCTCGCGGGCGCCGGGGACGGGCGCGACGCGGCCGCCGTCGACGAGTTCGCCGTACGCCTCCTCGAAGGCGGTGTTCCCCCGCTGCGCGAGGTCCTCGTCGCCGAAGAGGTGGCGGAAGACGGAGATCTTGGACTCGCCCATGGTGGCGCGCACGTAGTCGAGCTTCTCGGCGTGGTCGGCGGAGCCGGGTTCCACGCCGAGGCGCTCGGCCGCGGCGGAGAACGCCAGCTCGACGAGTCCGCCGTCCGCGACGGTGGTGCCGGCCATGTCGAGGACGACCAGGCCGAAGCGGTCCCGGGCGGCGGCCGGGTCGAGGGGGTTGTGCGTGGAGTCGTGCGTGGTCATCTTCTTCACCAGCCCAGTTCGTCGGCGGTCGTTTCGGCGATGGCGGGCGAGCAGGTCATGCCCCGGCCGCCCGGCCCGGTGACCAGCCAGACGCCGTCGCTCACCTGCTGGCGGTGGACGACCCGGCTGGTGTCGGTGCACTGGGCGTACACGCCGGCCCAGCGGTGGCGGATCCTCGGCAGCGGCCGGCCGAGCAGGGACTCGACGACGCCGGTGAGGTGCTCGTACGGCTCCTCGACGGTGTCGAAGGCGAAGGGGTGCTCGTACTCGTGGGTGTCCCCGATGGTCAGCCCGCCGTCGCGGCGCTGCACCATCAGCAGCTGCATCCGGTGGGCCGCGGCGGTGGGCGCCTGCGCCTGTCCGGCGTTGAGCGCGTCCAGCGCCTCGCTCCGGTACGCCGGGTAGTAGCGGAAGCTGTCGGCGTCGGCGACGGAGGTGGTGAGCGGCTCGCCGAGCGGGTCGGTCTGCATCATCTGGAGGCGGACGCGGCGGACCGGCAGGTCGGGGCCGGCGAGTTCGCGGACGAGCCCGCCGAGCCAGGCGCCGGTGGCCAGGATCACGGCGTCGCCGGTGTGGACGTCGCCGTGGTCGTCGCGGACGGAGGCGGAGCCCACGACCTCGCGGACCTCCCGCCCGCCGAGGAAGGTGTACCGCCCGGACTTCAGCAGCTCGTTCTTCAGGGCGACCTGGGCGGTGCGCGGCTCGACCGCGGCGTCCCGCTCGCACCACAGGGCGGCGGCGAAGTCGCCGCGCAGCGCCGGGTTGATCGCCCGGGCCTCGTCGGCGGTGAGCAGCTTGTAGCCGCGGGCCGCCGCGTCGGGGCGGGCGACGGCCGCCTCCGCGACGGCGATCTCCAGCTCGCTGCGGATCGGGGTGAGCGAGCCGCAGGGCCGGAACCCGAGTCCGGGCACCCGGGCCCCGACCTCCTCCCACAGCTCACGGGCGCGCAGGGCGGTCTCCAGCTCCTCGCCGCCGGCCCGGCCGCTGACCCATATCTGTCCGAAATTGCGGAGCGACGCCCCGCGTGCCTCGCTCTCGCGCTCGATCTGTACGACCTCGTGGCCGCGGTTCACTGCGTGCCAGGCGTGCATGGTTCCCACCACGCCGGCTCCTACGACGATGACTCTCACGACGGCTACGCTCCTGGGAGCCGGTGACCCGGAAGGATCGGCGCGGCAACGGGACGGTGAACTGGGCCCCAAAGTTGGCCTAGACCCGTTATGTTTTCGTGACCTTCGGGTGCCGGGGGGTTCAGTCCCGGCGCCCGATCGACGCGCGCGCCCGTTCAGTGACCGTCTCCGGCCGGCGGCCGCGCGCCCGTTCGGTGGCCCTGTCCGACCGGCGGGCGCCCGTTCAGTGGCCGCTCTGGGGGCCGAGATGCGTGGTGAAGGAGAACCGGTCCCCGCGGAACAGGGTCCGCACGCGCTCCAGCGGCGCCCCGGCCGTGTCCCGCGATATCCGGTGCATGAGCAGCATCGGCAGCGCGGGCGGCGTACCGATGAGCAGCGCCTCGCGCGGTGTCGCGAGCACGGTCTCGATCCGTTCGTCCGCGTCCCCGAAGACGATGCCGAGCCGGTCGCGCAGATAGGCGTAGAAGGACGAGTCGGGGTCGAACCCGGTGTCCAGGTCGGGCACCCGGGCGACGGAGACATAGGTGCTCTCCAGCCCGACCCGGTCGTCGTCGGCGAGCAGCACCCGTTCCAGGTGCCAGACCGGCTCGCCGCGCTCCACCCCGACGTCCGCGGCCAGCGGCTCGGGACAGGGGAACCGTTCCAGCCCGATGAGATGGCGTCCGGGCGCACGGCCCTGGCGTCGCACCCCCTCCGTGTAGCTGGCCAGCGAGAGCGGCTGCTCCAGCTTGGGGCCCGCGACGACGGTGCCGCGTCCCTGGCGGGCGAGCCGCCCCTCCAGCAGGAGTTCGCGCAGCGCCTGGCGCACGGTCTCGCGGGAGACCTCGTAGCGCTCGGCGAGATCGCGCTCGGTGGGCAGCATGCCGCCCTCGCCCAGTTCCTCTATGAGAACGGAAACGCGTGCCTTGACCGCGTAGTACTTGGGAATGCGGCCGTGCTCCGGGATGCCGGAGCGGATGGGGGCGCCAGGTGTCTGGTCGTGCGGGTAGTCCACGGCAGGATGGTGGCAGACGGACATGAACACTGGTGGTCGGAACGGCGGCTCGGACGCGGGCCGAACGCTCGGACGCCGGGCGGGTGCCGGACGGGCCGGGGCCAGGCGGGGCCGCGCGGGGGCTGGCCGCGCGGGAGCTGGGCGGCGACCGGGGGCGGGCGCGGGCCGGACGGGGCGGGCGCGGGCCGGACGGGGGCCGAACGCGGGCAAGGACCAGAGGCGAGCAGGGGCCGGGCGAGGGCCGAAGCAGAGGCCCGGCGCGGGCCGGACGGGGCCGAAGCAGAGGCCCGGCGCGGGCCGGACGGGGCCGAAGCAGAGGCCCGGCGCGGGCCGGACGGGGCCGAAGCAGAGGCCCGGCGCGGGCCGGACGACGGCTCAGGCGCCGGGGCGGGGCGACGGCCGGCGTGGCTGGGGTCCCCGGTCCGGCCCGGCCCGGCCGTCCCCGGCTCCGCCCTCGCTCTCGCCGTCGTCGACGATGGCGAAGGAGTAGCCGCCGGACGCGGCGCCCCACCTCTCGTCGTCCTCGTCCCTCCCGCCCACCGTGCCCGTCCCGCCGTCCGACGCGGGCGCTCGCCGCGCGATCGCCGCCCCGGCGGTGAACCGTCCCGGCCGGGTGTCCGAGGTGAACGCCATCCTGATCCGGACGGTGACGGTACGGCCCGCGGGGACGGTGAACCCCCCGAAGGCGCCGGTGCCCACGGCCGTGCCGTCGTCCTCGCCGGCGCCGTCGCCCTCGCCGTCGGACGGGCTCCCGCCACCGAGGACGCCGATGTGTTCGTCCCCGTCGACGGTCCGCCAGCTGACCCGGTGCTCCATGTCGGGGCGGTCCGGCTCGGAGAACACCACCTGGATCTGTTCCGGGGTGAGTCTCCGCTCCTCGTCGACGAGCACCAGCACCGGGTGGACGGCCCGGCACGTCCGGTTCGTGGTGTTGGTCAGGTCCAGGAACCAGCTCCCGTAGCCGCCGCCCGACGCGTAGGTGCCCGAACCGCCGTGGACACGGACGCGGATCGGGGACGCGCCCTCTCCGGGATCGGCGCAGCCGGGCCGGCCGTCCTCGGCGGCGGAACGGGGCTTCACGGAACCCGGCCCGACGGCCTCCGGCTCGGTGGCCTCCGGCATTGCGCCCCCCGGCATCGCGGAGTCCGGGGTCGTGGAGTCCGGCGCTGCGGACTCCGGCTTCGCGGCGGTGGTGGCCGGGGAAGCGGCCACCGCGGGTGCTCCAGACGCCCCGCCGAGCACGGCGGGAACCACGCTCGCGGCCACCAGGCCCAGCGCCAGCCCGTGCCGCGTCCGACCGGCGGGCGGCTGCGGGGCCGGGGGCGCGGACGAGGGCGGCGGTGAGGCGGCGCCCGCGGAGGGATCGGCCGGGCAATCCCTCCCGCAGTCGGCCGGAAGGTCGGCCGGGTGATCCGTCCCGGGGGCGGTCGGGGAACCGGCCGGAAGGTCGGCCGGGGAGCTGGTTGGAGAGCCCGCCGAGGGGGCCGACGGGGCCGACGGGCCGGCCGCGGAACCGGCCGGGGCGTCTGCCGGAGAACCGGACGGGTGAGGTGGTGTCTGGGACATGCGGGGCCCGCCTTCGCTGCTCACCGAACGCCCGGTTCTGCGCACCGGGCGCCCGAAGCCTTCGCCGAGCGTCCGAAGCCTTCGCCGAGCACCCGGAGCCCTTCGCCGAACGCCCGGAGCCGCTCGCCGCTCGCCCGGCCGGGCGCCTGACCCTGGAGGAGTGACCGGGTGCGCCGC
>NZ_JBAGJZ010000070.1:0-31650 GCF_037034285.1 Streptomyces tyrfis
GCGTGACGCCGGACGAGCTCGCGGAACCGGTGTTTCAGGCGGTGTGCGTGTCCGTCCGCGAGCGGCGCCGGGGGCCCGACGGCGGGGCCGGTCAGGAGCCCGAGAGCCCCAGGAACCGCTCCGCGTTGCCGTACGTGATCAGCTCCCGGCCGCGGTCGTCCAGGAAGGCGCTCTTGCGGACCACCTCGCCGACCGGCCGTTCCCCGAGCGGGTACGGGTAGTCGCTGCCGACCATCACCCGCTCCACGCCGACCGTGTCGACCAGGAGCCGCAGGGCGCGGTCGTCGAAGACCACCGAGTCGACGTAGAAGCGGCCCAGGTAGTGCGAGGGCGGCCGCTCCGAGGTGCCGATCACGTCGTTCCGGCCGTGCCAGGCGTTCTCCATCCGGCCGAGCCAGAAGGCGAACGACCCGCCGCCGTGCGCGAAGCAGATCTTCAGCCGCTCGTCGATGCGGTCGAAGACGCCGCCCAGGATCAGCGCGAGGATCGACAGATGGGTCTCGGCGGGCATGGCCGTGAGCCACTGCGCCATCCACCGGTCCAGCCGCGGCGAGCTCGCCATGTCCCAGGGGTGCACGAACACCGGCACGTCGAGCGAGGCGCAGTGCTGGAGGAAGGTGACCACGCCCTCGCTGTCCAGGTCCTGGTCACCGACGTGGTTGCCGATCTCCACGCCCCGGTGCCCGTTGGCGAGGCACCGCTCCAGCTCCCGGCAGGCCGCGTCCGGATCCTGCAGCGGCACCTGGCAGAACGGGATCAGCCGGTCCGGCGCCGGGGCGACGATCTCCAGCGCGAGGTCGTTGAAGACCCGCGAGATCTTCGCCGCCTCGACGCCGTCGCGCCCGTAGGTGAAGAACGCCGGGGTGGGGGAGACCACCTGGCGGCGCACCCCGTCCGCGTCCATGTCCCGCAGCCGCGTCGCGGCGTCCCAGGCGTCGGACCGGATCCGCCGGAACTCCTTGGAGCCCATCATGATCACGGCCTCGGCCTCGGACTCGATCCGCAGCCAGGGCGCGTCCGGCCCGGCCTCGGCCGTCAGATCCGGCCAGCCGCGCGGGACGTAATGGGTGTGGATGTCGATCGTGCGGTCCACGCTCAGCCCTTCCCGGGGTGCAGGGCACCGCACTCCGGGCACGTACGCGCCTGCTCGTCGCCGTAGAACCGGGCGAAGACCGGCGGCAGGTCCGCCACGATGTCCCGCACCTGGAGCTCCACCTCGTGGACCTTCGCGGAGCAGCCGGGGCAGTACCACAGGAACTTCTCCAGGGTCCCCTCCTCCCGCACCCGCTCGATGACCAGCCCGATCGAGCCGGCGTCGGGCCGCTGCGGGGAGTGCGGCACATTGCCGGGCAGCAGCCACGCCTCGCCCTCCCGGATGTGCACGGTCCGGGGCCCCTCCTCGGTCATCAGGTCGACGTGCATGTCGCCCTTGACCTGGTAGAACCACTCCTCGTACGGGTCGAGGTGGAAGTCGGTCCGCTGGTTGGGGCCGCCGACGACCTGCACGATGAAGTCCTGGCCCAGGGACATGGTGCGGTTGTTCACCGGCGGCTTGAGCAGATGCTCGTGCTCGGCGATCCAGCCCTGGAAATCGATCACCGGGGGAATGACGGTCATGAGGACACCTCCGTGCTGTGCGCCGCGATGGACGTGCGGGGCCGGGGCAGATGCGCGACGGCCTGGATCTCGATCAGCAGATGGGGGTGCGGCAGCTGGTGCACCGCGACGGTCGTACGGGTCGGGCCCCGCTCGTCGAAGAACTCGCCGTAGACCTCGTTGTATCCGCCGAAGTCGTTCATGGACACCAGGTAGGCGGTGACCTGCGCGAGGTCGGAGAGCTCGGCGCCCACCTCGGCGAGGATGTCGCGGATGTTCTCGATCACCGCCCGGGTCTGCGCCCGGATGTCCAGGTTCGTGGTGCCGAACTCGTCGGCCTCCACGCCCACGAACGTGTTGTCGGGCCGGCGCGAACTGGTGCCGGAGACGAACACCAGGTCCCCGACGACCTTCACGTGCGGGAACCGCCCGCGCGGGGTGGCCTTGCCCTCGATCACCCGTGAGCCGCTCATCAGTACCCCCTCAGCGTGACGGAACCGAGGCCCGCCACCTCGCACTCGGTGGTTCCGGCCGCCAGCGGCAGCGCCGCCGTGGCCGCGCCCGCCAGCACCACCTGGCCCGCCTCCAGCGGGATGCGGCGGCGCCGGCACATGTCCAGCAGCGCGTGGAGCGCGTTCATCGGGTCGCCGAGGATCGCGGCGGTCGAACCCGTCGCCTCCTGAGCGCCGGTGCGCAGCCGCACCGCGCGGTCGGCCACGTCCTCCACCGGCCGCCACGGGCCGATCACGAAGGCGGACGCCGAGGTGTTGTCCGCGACGACATCGGTGTAGGTGAACCGGAAGTCCCGGTACCGCGAGTCGATGATCTCGACGGCCGGAGCCACCGCGTCCACGCAGGACACGATGTCCGGCGCCGGGTCGTCCAGGTCCACGTCCCGGGAGATCCGGTACGCCACCTCCGGCTCGGCCTTCGGGTGAATGAAGCGCGACAGGTCCACGTCGCCGCCGTCCGCGATCCGCATCGCGTCGGTGAGCCGGCCCACGATCACGTCGGAGACGCCCATCTGGGCCATCTTCGCCTTGCTGGTGAACCCGAGCTTCACGCCCACGACCCGCTCGCCGCGCGCCACTCGCAGCGCCAGCAGCGCGGCCTGGACCGCGTACGCGTCGTCGATGTCCAGCTCGTGGTCGTCGGCGAGGCTCGGGGTGTCCTCGCGGGACGTCTGAGCCGTGTCCAGCCGCTGCGCCAGGATGCCGGTCAGTTCCGCCGAGATCACTGGTCGCTCCTTTCCTTCGGGGCCCGCGCCGCGCGGCACGGGCCGGGGTCGTCGTGATCGCTCACAGCTGCACGCACACGTTCGTCGGCTCGGTGTAGAAGTGCAGGGACGACTCCCCGCCCTCCCGGCCGACGCCGGAGAGGCCCATGCCGCCGAACGGGGAGCGCAGATCGCGCAGGAACCAGGTGTTGACCCAGGACATGCCGACGTTCATCGCCTGCGCCACCCGGTGCCCGCGGCGCAGGTCGTTGGTCCACACGGAGGCCGCGAGCCCGTAGTCCGTGTCGTTGGCCAGGGCGATCGCCTCCTCCTCCGTGTCGAAGGGGATCAGGGCGGCCACCGGGCCGAAGATCTCCTCGCGCACCGCCCGGTCCGCGTTGGTCAGGCCCGTCCACAGCGTCGGCTCGATCCAGGAACCGCCCGCCAGACCGGAGCCCAGGTCCGGCACGCCCCCGCCGGTGAGCACCTCCGCCCCGGCCCGCTCGGCCAGCTCGAAGTAGCTCAGCACCTTCCGCCGGTGGGCCTGCGAGATCAGCGGACCGGTGGTCGTCGACTCGTCCAGCGGGTCGCCCAGCCGCAGGCCCCGGGCCCGCTCCGCGAGGCCCTCCGCGACGTCGGCGAAGATCCCGCGCTGGACGTAGACCCGCTCGGTGCACAGGCAGACCTGGCCGGTGTTGGTGAAGACCGACTTGGTCAGCCCGGCCAGCGCCTCGTCCAGGTCGACGTCGTCGAAGACCAGGGCGGCGTTCTTCCCGCCGAGCTCGAACGACACCGGGCGGACCCGCGGCGCGACGGTCCGCATGACGTGCGAGCCGGTCGCGGACGAACCGGTGAAGGTCACGCCGTCGATCCCCGGGTGCGAGGTCAGGTACTCCCCGGCGGAGTCGCCGCCGAAGCCGTGCACCACGCTGTACACCCCGGCCGGGAGCCCCACCTCCGCGAGCACCTCGGCCAGCAGCGTCGCGGTGGCCGGGGTCTCCTCGCTGGGCTTGACGACCACGGCGTTGCCGCAGGCCAGGGCCGGGGCGACCTTCCAGGTCAGCAGCAGGAGGGGCAGGTTCCACGGGACGACGACGGCGACCACGCCCAGCGGCTTGCGGACCGCGTAGTTGAGCGCCTGCCGGCCCCCCGCGAGATCGGTGAGGAACGACTCCTGCCCGGCGGCGGCCACCACGTCCGCGAACGTGCGGAAGTTCGTCAGGGCGCGCGCCACGTCGAGCTCCCGCGCCTGCACGACCGGCTTGCCGGTGTCCGCGATCTCCGCGGCGACGAACTCCTCGAAGCGCTCCTCGATCCGGTCCGCCGCCCGCCGCAGCAGCGCCGCGCGCTCGCGCACCGGGGTCCGCGCCCAGCCGTCGTGCAGAGCCCGGCGGGCCGTCGTCACCGCACGGTCCACCAGCTCCCGGTCCGCCTCGTGCACCCGGGCGAACACCCGGCCGGTGGCGGGGTCGGTCTTGTCGAAGCTGCGGTTCTCGTCGGGCTCCACGAACTGCCCGGCGACGAAGTTGCGGATCCACCGCCCAGTCTCTGCCGTCATGCGTCCCACTCTGATCCGCCGCAGCCATGCCGGACAAATGCGCTTCCTGCGCGCAGACATACCCGAACAGGCATACCCCGGTCCAGGGCTCCACCGGCCGCGACGGCCAGAGAAGGGGAGTGAATGCCTCCGCTATATCCGTGCGGGTATGGCAGGTTTCTGATTCGGTATTGGTGCGTCATGTCTCAGGGCATCAGGATCCACGGTTAAACGGCGGGTGAAGTCCGGCCGTCGTAGCGGCTGTCAGGAGCGAACCGCCCCAGCCCGCCATCCAAGTGATAGGTCACCCCGTGAACACTTCACCTCGCGAAGAAAAATCGGGCGGAGCCCGAGCCACTGCCGGCAGAACCGCCCTCGCCACGCTCGCGGGCACCACGCTGGAGTGGTACGACTTCTTTCTCTACGGCACGGCCGCGGCACTCATCTTCAACCAGCAGTTCTTCCCGTCGCTGAGCCCCGCCGCCGGCACCCTCGCCGCCTTCAGCACCTTCGCCGTCGGCTTCATCGCCCGCCCGCTCGGCGGGCTGGTCTTCGGCCACTTCGGGGACCGCATCGGCCGCAAGGCGACGCTGGTCGTCTCCCTCGTCCTGATGGGCATCGGGTCCACCCTGATCGGGGCCATCCCGAACTACGACTCCATCGGCTTCTGGGCCCCGGTCCTGCTGGTCGCCCTGCGCATCGTCCAGGGCATCGGCCTCGGCGGCGAGGGCGCCGGTGCGACCCTGATGTCGATGGAGCACGCGCCGCAGGGCAAACGGAACCTCTACGCCGGATTCCCGCAGATGGGCACGCCCGGCGGTCTGGTCCTGGCCAACGTCGTCTTCCTGACCACCAACGCGGTCCTCGGCGACCACGCCTTCACCTCCTGGGGCTGGCGCATCCCGTTCCTGCTCAGCTTCGTGCTCGTCGCCGTGGGTCTGCTGATCCGGCTGCGGGTGACCGAGTCGCCCTCCTTCGACCGCGCCCGCGCCCGCGACGAGGTCGTCAGGTTCCCGCTGGCCGAGGCCCTCAAGGTCGGCTTCCCCCGGCTGGCGCTGACCCTGCTCGCCGTCGTGGCGAACTCGGCCGTCGCGTACGTGTTCATGGTCTTCACCCTGTCCTACGGCTCCCAGCACCTCGGCTACGACAAGCAGTTCCTCATCGTGAGCGTCACCGTCGCCGCCGTCCTGTGGTTCGCGACCATCCCGGTCTGGACGAAGATCGCCGACCGGCACGGCCGGCGCACCATGTTCATCGCCGGATCCGCCGCGATCCTCGTCTGGTGCGTCGCCTTCTTCCCGCTCCTCGACACCGGCAAGTCCGGGCTCGCGGTGCTGGCGCTGCTCGGCATGGGCCTGATCATCCCGGTCACCCACTGCGTCCAGGGCAGCATCATCGTCGACACCTTCCCGGTCAACGTCCGCTACTCGGGCACCTCGCTCATCCTCCAGGCCGGCGCGATCCTCGGCGGCGGACTCGCCCCCATGATCTCCACGGCGCTGCTCAACTCGGGCGGCTCCTCGACCGGGGTCACCTGGTACCTCGCCGCGATCTGCGCGGTCAGCCTGGTGGGCGCCGTCGCCCTGTTCCGCCTGGTGCCGGAGAAGGCGCCCGAGGCGGCTCCGGTCCCGGCCGGATCGCTCTCCGGGGGCGGCGCGTGACGGCCGCGCGGGTGCACCGGTCCGGCCCGATCCGCTACGCCGTGGCCGAGCGGTTCGCGCGGCCGCGGCCGGCTCCCGGCCACGACACCCGTCCGGCGAGCGGCGAGATCTGCCCGCAGCCGCCGTCCCGGCTCGACGCGGTCATGGGCCCCCCGCTCGACCGGCGCCCGCAGGGCGAGGACTGCCTCGCCCTGACGGTCACCACGCCGGCCCGCGACGGCGGAGCCCGGCCGGTCATGGTCTGGTTCCACGGCGGCGGGTTCAGCAGCGGCGGCGGCCTCATGGACTGGTACGACGGCGGCGCGCTCGCCGCCGAGGGCGACGTCGTCGTGGTGTCCGTCAACTACCGCCTCGGGGCGCTCGGTTACCTCTGCCTGGACGGGCTCTCCGAGGGCGACCTGGGCCTGTACGACCAGCTGGAGGCGCTCCGCTGGGTGCGCCGGCACATCGCCGGGTACGGCGGCGACCCCGCCGACGTCACCCTCTTCGGGCAGTCCGCCGGGGCCCTCTCCATCCGGCTGCTGATGGAACTGCCCGAGGCCGAGGGCCTGTTCCACCGGGCGATCCTGCAGAGCGCCCCGCTGGCGATCACCACCCGCCCGCGGGACGAGGCGGCCGCACTCGCGCGGATCTTCCTCGAACGGCTCGCCGTCCACGCCTCCGGCGCCGACCCGCGCACCGCGGCCCCCGCGGCCCTGCTCGCCGCCCAGCGGGACACCGCCCTCGCCCACCGCGCCCGCTCCGGCTCCACCCTGGAGCCGCCGTTCGGCCCGGTGGGGCCGCCCGGCGGGGAGCTCGACGCGCGCGTGCGCGGCATGGACGTCCTGTACGGCTGGAACGCGGACGACATGACCGCCTTCCCCGACGAGCCGAACGAGGACGGCGACCCGGCCGGACCCACCCGCCGGATGTACGCCGAACCGCTCACCGCCCTCGGGCGGCGGCTGGCGCGCGCCGGGGCCCGGGTCCACGCCTACCGGCTGGACTGGCGCCCGGCGGGTTCGGCGTACGGCGCCACCCACTGCCTGGAACTGCCCCTGCTCCTGGGCGCCCGGGCCGCCTGGCGGAACTCGCCGATGCTGGGGGACACCCCCTGGGACGAGGTGGACGAGCTGGGCCGGGCGACGCGCGCCGCCTGGGCCGCCTTCGCCCGCACCGGACACCCCGGCACGGCCGTTCCGTCGATCCTGAACTGCCGACAGGTCTCCTGGGCCGGGCCCGAGCCGTCCTGACCGGGCCCGCACCGGGCCGGGGCCGGGCGACGAGCGGTCTGCGGCGGACCCCCGTACGGTCCGCCCCCGGCCGGACGGCCGCCCCGCGGACCCCTCTCCGTGGCGGTCCCGCTGCTCGCCTCTGCGGCCCGCCGCCTTTCCCGTACGGCCCCCTCCCGTACGGACACGGTCCCGGGGCGGCCCTCAGCGTCCTTCGGGGCCCGCCGCGGGGTCCAGCCGCTCGACGACCCGGAACCGTTCGGCGACGACCATGGTGTCGTCGTTCACGGTGAACCCCGGATCGCCGAGCGCCTCCCGCATCTCCTCGCTGTGCCAGAACCTCTCGTGGTCCGCCCGCCACTCGGCCACCGAGGCGTGGCCCTCGCCCTCGTCGGTCACATGCGGCAGGCCGACGTCGCCGAGGCGCAGCACCCGAACCTCCGTCACCTCCAGCACCGCCCTCTCGCGGCCGTCCGAATCGATCAGCGCGGACCGCTCGCCCACCGGGGGCAGCTCCTCCTTCTCCGCCTCGTACTCGGCGAGCAGACCGGTCGTCGACACCTTCGCGCCGTCGAGCACCGCCCGGACGAGCCGGTCGCGCAGTGGGCCGGGGAAGGCGAGCAGAAAGGGCTTGAGGGGTTCGCGATTCGGCATGGGGCAAGTCTGGCACGCCCCGCACGGCCGGCCCCGCCGACCGCACGCGCCGGAACGAGGCGACGGCGCCCGCCGGCCGGACGCGCACCTGGGGTGCGGTCCGGGCCGACGGGCGCCGTCGGGCACGATCCCGGCCGATGCCGTGGGGGGAGGACCGTGCGGGGGAGGGCCGGGCGCTTCGCCCCGCGGCCGAAGGATGGCGGTGCGGAAGGGAGAGGCAGGTCCTGTCTTCGGACAGCCCTTAGAGCACCAGTGACAGCGGCAGGATGATGACCAGCGCGACCACCGAGATGATGGTCTCCATCACCGACCAGGTCCGGAGCGTCTGACCGACGTTCATGCCGAAGTACTCCTTCACCAGCCAGAAACCGGCGTCGTTGACATGGCTGAAGAAGAGCGAGCCCGCGCCCACGGCGAGGACCAGCAGGGCGACGTGCGCGGTGGACATGTCGGCGGCCAGCGGGGCGACCAGCCCCGCCGCCGAGATGGTGGCCACGGTCGCCGAACCGGTCGCGAGCCGGATCGCGACGGCGATCAGCCAGGCCAGCAGCAGCGCCGGGATCGACCAGTCCTTGGAGAAGTCCAGGACCATCTGGCCCACGCCCGCGTCGATCAGGGTCTGCTTGAAGCCGCCGCCCGCGCCCACGATCAGCAGCACGCCCGCGATCGGGGCCAGCGACTTCTCGACGGTGGCCGAGAGCCGGCCCCGGGAGAACCCGGCCGCCCGGCCCAGCGTGAACATGCCGACGACGACGGCGGCCAGCAGCGCGATCAGCGGCGAGCCGATCACATCGGTGACCCGCTGGACGTGGTTCTCCGGATCGTCCACGACGATGTCGACCAGGGCCTTGACCAGCATCAGCACGACCGGCAGCAGGATCGTCGCCAGGGTGGCGCCGAAGCCCGGACGGCGGTCCAGCTCCTCCGAGGGACGCTGCGGGATCATCTTCTCCGGAGCCTGGACGTCCACCCAGCGCGCGGCGTAGCGGGAGAACAGCGGCCCCGCGACGACCACGGTCGGGATCGCGACCAGCACGCCCAGCGCGAGCGTCACGCCGAGGTTGGCGCCGAGGGCGTCGATCGCCGCCAGCGGCCCGGGGTGCGGAGGGATCAGACCGTGCATCACGGACAGGCCGGCCAGCGCCGGGATGCCGATCCGCATCAGCGAGAAGTTCCCGCGCTTGGCGACGAGCAGCACCACCGGGATCAGCAGCACGATGCCGACCTCGAAGAACAGCGGCAGGCCGATGACCGAGGCGATCAGCACCATGGCCCACGGCATCGCGCGCCCGCCCGCCTTCGCGAGGATGGTGTCGACGATCTGGTCCGCGCCGCCCGAGTCGGCGAGCAGCTTGCCCAGGACGGCGCCGAGCGCGATGAGGACGCCGACGCCCGCCACGGTGGAGCCGAGCCCGGCGGTGAAGCTGGCGATCGTCTTGGCGGGCGCCGCGCCGGCGAACGAGCCCAGCGCCAGCGACCCGATGGTCAGCGCGAGGAACGCGTGCAGCTTAAACCTGGTGATGAGCAGAACGATGACGGCGATGCCCGCCAGTACGGCGATGCCCAACTGCGCGTTGCCCGCCGAAGTGATCGGTTCGGCGGCGTCCGCTGCCAGCGTCTCGACGCTGAGACTGGTCACGGTGATGGTCCTTAGTCGTCGAGCCGGCGCAGCGCGGCGACGGCTCGCTGGGTGATTTCCTCGGGGGTGCCGGACACGTCGACCGAGACGCCGGCCTCGTCCGCCTGGAGCGGCTCCAGCGTGGCGAACTGCGAGTCGAGCAGCGCCGTGGGCATGAAGTGCCCCTTGCGCCCCGCCATGCGGCCCTCGATCAGGGCCCGGTCTCCGGTCAGATGCAGGAAGACCGCGCCGGGCGCCTCGGCCCGCAGCCGGTCCCGGTAGACCCGCTTCAGCGCCGAGCTGCTCACCACCCCGCCCAGCCCCGCCCGGCCGTGCGCCCAGCGGCCGATGGCGTCGAGCCAGGGCCACCGGTCCGCGTCGTCCAGCGGGACGCCGGCCGTCATCTTGGCGATGTTCGCCGCGGGGTGGAAGTCGTCGCCCTCGGCGTACGGAACGCCGAGCTCCGTGGCGAGCAGGGGGCCGATCGTGGTCTTGCCGGTCCCTGCGACGCCCATCACCACGACGACGTGGGGGGTGCTCATTGGTGGTGCCTCGCTGTCCTCTTCGACGTCTTCCTCGACATCGGTCCGTCGCGCTACTGAAACGTATACGTACGACTTATTCAAGATGGTGTGACGTAAACGTCTTACTTTTTGTTCGTCGGAGGCAGCCCGTAGTCTGAGGCCATGACCACACAGGGCAACGGGCTGCATACGCGTGTGCTGGACACCCTGGGCCTGGAGATCGCCGCGGGGGAGCACCGGCCGGGGCAGGTGCTGCGCACCGACGAACTGGCCCGGCGCTTCGACGTCTCCCGGACGGTCGTCCGCGAGGTGATCCGCGTCCTCGAATCCATGCGCCTGGTGGAGTCCCGGCGCCGGGTCGGCGTGACCGTGCGGCAGACCGGCGAGTGGAACGTCTACGACCCGCAGGTCATCCGGTGGCGGCTGGCCGGCGCCGACCGGCCGCGGCAGCTGCGCTCGCTCACCGTGCTGCGCTCCGCGATCGAACCGGTCGCCGCCGGTCTCGCCGCCCGCCGTGCCACACCGGAGCAGTGCGCGGATCTCACCGAGTGCGCGCTCGGCATGGTCGCCACCTCGCGCGGGCAGCAGCTGGAGCGCTATCTGGAGCACGACATCGCGTTCCACCGGATCGTGCTCGACGCCTCCGGCAACGAGATGTTCGCGCGCCTCGGCGACGTGGTCGCGGAGGTCCTCGCCGGACGCACCCACCACCAGGTGATGTTCGAGGACCCGGACCCGGCGGCGGTCACCCTCCACGTGCGGCTCGCGGAGGCGGTGCGCGAGGGCGACGCGGCGGCGGCGGAGCGGCTGACCAGGGAGATCGCGGTGGGCGCCCTGCACGAGCTGGACGTGCTCGCCCCCTGAGACGGCCCCGGCCCCGCGGGCCCCGGAACCACCAGCGGGCCGTCCAACGCGTTGCCGACCTCCACCGCAAGGTGAGGCGTCAGCGCCTCGACCACGCCCACAAGACCGCGCTTGACCTCGTCCGCGCACACGACTTCATCGCGCACGAAGACCTCAAGATCCGCAACATGGTCAAGGCCCCCACACCGAAGCCCGACCCTGACCAGCCGGGCAGCTTCCTGCCCAACGGCGCGGCGGCGAAGGCCGGACTCAACCACTCGATCTCGGATGCCGGATGGGGGGTGTTCCTGACGATCCTGCACGCCAAGGCTGAAAGCGCCGGACGAGATGTGATCGCCGTGGACCCCCGGAACACCTCCCGGACCTGCCCCGAATGCGGGCACGCCTCAGCGGGGAACCGGCCCACCCAGGAGAAGTTCCACTGCGTCTCGTGCGGCCACAGCGCGCGCGGACACAGTGGGCGCTCTCAACGTTCTACGGGCCGGGCTGGTCCGTCGCGACGCCGCACCGGCATAGCGAGAAGCCCCCGGCTTCAGCCGGGGGAGGAGTCACCAATCCTGTGTCGGTGGACCATGGAGCCCCTGCCCCCGCAGGTGTCGGCCCCGTGCCACCTCTGCGTCCAAGAACCGTGGAGAACCCGGCGGAGTTCACCGGTACGCACCATCTGACCGAAATCGACACGTCCTGTCGGGTGTGCGGCAGTCGTTTCGCGCCAACGCGGCGCGCCGTCGTGACACCCTTCCGGGGCGTACGGTTGTCCGCGTTCGAATCTTCATGACATGACGGAAACAGGAGACGGCGGTATGGCGCAGCAGGTGCAAGGGGTCATCGCACCGGGGAAGAACGAGCCGGTACGGGTCGAGACGATCGTGATCCCGGACCCGGGCCCCGGCGAGGCCGTGGTGAAGATCCAGGCGTGCGGCGTCTGCCACACCGACCTGCACTACAAACAGGGCGGCATCAACGACGAGTTCCCGTTCCTCCTCGGCCACGAGGCGTCCGGAGTGGTCGAGTCCGTCGGCGAGGGCGTCACGGACGTCGCGCCGGGCGACTTCGTCATCCTCAACTGGCGCGCGGTGTGCGGCCAGTGCCGGGCGTGCCTGCGCGGCCGCCCGTGGTACTGCTTCGACACCCACAACGCGAAGCAGAGGATGACCCTGCTCGACGGCACGGAACTGTCCCCGGCCCTCGGCATCGGCGCGTTCGCCGAGAAGACCCTGGTCGCCGCCGGCCAGTGCACCAAGGTCGACCCCGAGGTCTCCCCGGCCGTCGCCGGACTGCTCGGCTGCGGCGTCATGGCGGGCATCGGCGCCGCCATCAACACCGGCCAGGTCGGCCGCGGCGACTCGGTCGCAGTGATCGGCTGCGGCGGGGTCGGGGACGCCGCGATCGTCGGCGCCCGGCTGGCCGGCGCGGCCAGGATCATCGCGGTGGACGTCGACGACCGCAAGCTGGAGACGGCGAAGTCGATGGGCGCCACCCACACCGTCAACTCCCGCTCCACCGACCCGGTCGAGGCGATCCGCGGCCTCACCGGCGGCCACGGCGCGGACGTCGTCATCGAGGCGGTCGGCCGCCCGGAGACGTACCAGCAGGCGTTCTACGCCCGCGACCTCGCGGGCACCGTCGTCCTGGTCGGCGTCCCCACCCCGGAGATGCGGCTGGAACTGCCGCTGCTCGACGTCTTCGGCCGCGGCGGCTCGCTCAAGTCCTCCTGGTACGGCGACTGCCTGCCCTCCCGCGACTTCCCGATGCTCGTCGACCTGCACCAGCAGGGCCGCATCGACCTCGGCGCGTTCGTCACCGAGACCATCGGACTCGGCGACGTCGAGCAGGCGTTCGCCCGGATGCACGAGGGCGACGTGCTGCGCTCGGTGGTGATCCTCTGATGGCCGCCCGCATCGACCACCTCGTCACCTCCGGCACCTTCGCCCTCGACGGCGGGGAGTGGGACGTCGACAACAACGTCTGGATCGTCGGGGACGACACCGAGGCGATCGTCGTCGACGCCGCCCACGACGCGGACGCCATCGAGACCGCGCTGAACGGCCGCACCCTGCGCGCCATCGTCTGCACGCACGCGCACAACGACCACATCGACGCGGCCCCGGCCCTGGCCGCCGCCACCGGCGCGCCGATCCTGCTGCACCCCGACGACCTGCCGCTGTGGCGGCGGACCCACCCGGACCGCGCCCCGGACGGCGAACTGACCGACGGTCAGGAACTGCGGATCGCCGGCACGACGCTCACGGTCCTGCACACCCCGGGCCACGCGCCGGGCGCCGTCTGCCTGTACGCCCCCGAGCTGGCCACCGTCCTCACCGGCGACACGCTCTTCCGGGGCGGCCCCGGGGCCACCGGACGCTCCTTCTCGCACTTCCCGACGATCATCGACTCGATCAGGGAACGGCTGCTCGCCCTGCCCCCGGAGACCACCGTCCGCACCGGCCACGGCGACTCCACGACCATCGGCGACGAGGCCCCGCACCTCGACGAGTGGATCGCCCGCGGCCACTGAGCCCCGGGCCGCCCGGAACGCGGCGCGCCGGGCCGGTGCGAACCGGCCCGGCGCACCGGGCGGGTCCCGTCGGGCGCCGGCCCCGCGCCGGCCGCCCGCGGCCGCCGCTCACCGGTCCGGCCACGCGGAGAGCCGCAGCCCGCTCTCGAAGCGGCGCGGCTCGCCCGTGACCGGATCGGTGAACTCCAGCACCCGGGCCAGCAGCTGGAGCGGCCGCGACCAGTCGTCGGCCGCGCCCTCCGCCTCGACCACCGGATAGACCGGGTCGTGGACCAGCGGCAGCCCCAGCCCGCTCATGTGGACCCGCAACTGGTGGGTGCGCCCGGTGGCGGGCAGCAGCCGGTAGCGGCCGAGCCCCGCCCGGTGCTCCAGCAGCTCGACCCGGGTCTCGCTGTTCGGCTCGCCCGGCTCCTCGCGGGCGGCCATGACCCCGCGCTCCTTCACGATCCGGCTGCGCACGGTCCGGGGGAAGGCCGTCCCGGGGTCGTACGGCGCCACCGCCTCGTACTCCTTGCGCACCCGGCGGTCCCGGAACATCGTCTGGTACGCGCCCCGCTCCTCGGGCCGCACCACGAAGAGCAGCAGCCCCGCCGTCAGCCGGTCCAGCCGGTGCGCGGGCTGCAGCGCGGGCAGCCCCAGCTCCCGGCGCAGCCGGGCCACCGCCGTCTCGGTGACATGCCGGCCGCGCGGCGTGGTCGCCAGGAAATGCGGCTTGTCCGCGACGACGAGATGCGCGTCGCGATGGACGACGCCGACCGGGAACGGCACCGGCTCCTCCGGCGCGAAGTCCCGGTGGAACCAGATGTGCCGGCCCGCCGCGTACGGCTCGTCCGCCCGCACCGGGCCCCGCACGGAGACGAACCGGCCCTCGGCGAACAGGGCGTCCACCCGCGCCGCCCCGACCGCGCCCGCGAACCGCTCCCGCAGATGATCACGGACCGTCGGCCACCGCCCGCCGGGGTCCTCCGGAAGCCGCAGCCGGACCGGATCGATCCCGTCCCGCTGGGGCAGCGGCGCCGCCGGCGGCTTCGCGCGCCCCCTCATCGGGCCCTGCCGTCCGGCACGACGCTACGCATGAACACGGGCTCCTCGGGTCCTCGGGTCCTCGTCCTGGCGGGGCGGCCCGGTATCGCCGGTCCGCCCCGACCACCGGGGCGCCGCCCCGGAAAACGAAGAAACCCCAGCTCAGCTGGGGTTCTCAGTGGTGTCCGAGGGGGGACTTGAACCCCCACGCCCGATAAAGGGCACTAGCACCTCAAGCTAGCGCGTCTGCCATTCCGCCACCCGGACAAGGTGTCTGTCTCGCGGGCCTCGCCCGTTCCGACGTGGAAAACAATAGCAAACATCCGGGGGTGCTCGATCACACCGGGGGAGTGTGAAGGGAGCATGACGAGAAGTAGGGGGCCTTGGGCGGGCGCACCGGGCGCGGGAGGATGGGAGCGAGCACCTCAGCGACAGTGGAAGGAAGCAGTGTGAGCGAGACCAACACGGCCCGGACCGTCTCGGGCGAGGACGAGGTCGTGGACCTCTGTCGTGAGCTGATCCGGATCGACACCAGCAACTACGGCGACCACTCCGGGCCGGGGGAGCGGGCCGCCGCCGAGTACGTCGCGGAGAAGCTGGCCGAGGTCGGGCTGGAGCCGCAGATCCTCGAGTCGCACAAGGGCCGGGCCTCCACCGTGGCCCGCATCGAGGGCGAGGACCCGTCCCGGCCCGCGCTGCTCATCCACGGCCACACCGACGTGGTTCCCGCCAACGCCCACGACTGGACCCACCACCCCTTCTCCGGCGAGGTGGCGGACGGCTGCGTGTGGGGCCGGGGCGCGGTCGACATGAAGGACATGGACGCGATGACCTTGGCGGTCGTCCGGGACCGGCTGCGCGCCGGCCGCAAGCCCCCGCGCGACATCGTGCTGGCGTTCCTCGCCGACGAGGAGGCGGGCGGCACCTACGGGGCGCGGTACCTCGTGGACAAGCACCCCGGCCTCTTCGAGGGCGTCACCGAGGCGATCGGCGAGGTCGGCGGCTTCTCCTTCACGGTGAACGAGAAGCTGCGGCTCTACCTCGTCGAGACGGCCGAGAAGGGCATGCACTGGATGCGGCTCACCGTGGACGGCACCGCCGGCCACGGCTCGATGACCAACGGCGACAACGCGATCACCGAGCTGTGCGAGGCAGTCGGCAGGCTCGGTCGGCACAAGTGGCCGGTCCGGGTGACCAAGACGGTGCGCTCCTTCCTCGACGAGCTCTCCGACGCGCTCGGCACCCCGCTCGACCCGGAGGACATGGACGCCACGCTGGAGAAGCTCGGCGGCATCGCCGGCATGATCGGCGCCACCCTGCGCAACTCGGCGGCCCCCACCATGCTCGGCGCCGGATACAAGGTCAACGTGATCCCCGGGCAGGCGACCGCCCATGTCGACGGCCGCTTCCTGCCGGGCCACGAGGAGGAGTTCCTGGCCGACCTCGACCGCATCCTGGGCCCGCGGGTGAAGCGGGAGGACGTGCACGCGGACAAGGCGCTGGAGACCACCTTCGACGGCTCGCTCGTCGACGCGATGCAGGTCGCCCTGAGGGCCGAGGACCCGATCGCGCGTGCGGTCCCCTACATGCTCTCGGGCGGCACCGACGCCAAGTCCTTCGACGACCTGGGCATCCGGTGCTTCGGATTCGCCCCGCTGAAGCTGCCTCCGGAGCTCGACTTCGCGGGCATGTTCCACGGCGTGGACGAGCGGGTGCCGGTGGACGGCCTGAAGTTCGGTGTGCGCGTGCTCGACCGGTTCATCGACCACAGCTGAGCCCCGCCGCCCGGGGCGGGGATCCGCGCCGCCCCGGCCGCCCTCACGGCACGTCAAGAATCGTCAACGTGTGCGTATATGACCGGAACGAGTGAAAGGAACCATACGCTCGTAGCCCGATTAGCTCTTCCTCGTTACAGGTGGTGCGGTCCGCGGCTGGGACCGCATTGCCAACTAGGAGGAACAATGATCAAGAAGGTCGCCGCTGCTGCGGCTGTGACCGGCGGTCTGGTGCTCGCGGGCGCGGGCATGGCCGTCGCCGACTCGGGTGCCCAGGGCGCCGCGATCGGCAGCCCCGGCGTGATCTCGGGCAACGTCATCCAGGTGCCCGTGCACGTCCCGGTGAACGTGTGTGGCAACACCATCAACGTCATCGGGCTGCTGAACCCCGCCTTCGGCAACACCTGCGTCAACGCCTGACGTGTGGGTCAACCCGTGAGGGTTTGAAACCGGTCGGCCCCGGAGTGCGTGCCATGCACTCCGGGGCTGCTGGTACTCCGCCCCCGCACGACCGAGTCCGGGGGTATTCCGGAAGTGCAGAAGGCAGGAATCAAGGTATGCGACAGGTCACGCGCAAGGGCCTGATCACCGTTGCGGCTGCGGGCGGCGTGCTCGCGATGGGCGGCGGATACGCGCACGCCGACGCGGGAGCGTCCGGCGGAGCGGCGAACTCCCCGGGGGTGCTTTCAGGGAATTCCGTACAGATCCCGGTCGACGTGCCGGTCAACGTCTGCGGCAACTCCGTGGACGTCGTGGCGCTGCTCAACCCCACGTTCGGCAACACCTGCGGAAACGGTTCGCAGGATGCCGCTCCGGGGAAGCACGCCTCCGGCAGCCACGTGTCCGGCGACCTGACCCAGGCCGGCCGGCCGGGGACGGGCAAGCACCGGGCCCCGCTCGGCGGCGGGGCGACGGTCCAGGGCGTCGCCAAGGGCTCGCCGGGCGTGCTGTCCGGCAACAACATCGCGGTGCCGGTCGACGTTCCCGTGAACGTCTGCGGGAACAGCGTCACCATCGGCGGACTGCTCAACCCCGCCTTCGGCAACGAATGCGGGAACGACTCCGACGTCGTCACCCCGCCGGTCGGCACCCCGGTCACTCCGGTCACCCAGCACAAGCCGCCGGCGCCGGAGCCGCACACCGTGCCGAAGGCTCCCGGGACGCCGGACGTCCCGCAGCTCGCCCACACCGGGGCGGGCGGCGTCGGCCTGCTGATCCCGGCGAGCGCGGGCCTGCTGCTGGCGGGCGCCGGCGCGGTGCTCTACCGCCGCGCGCGGCTGTCCGCGTAGCCGACCGCGCGACGGACCGGAGCGCCGCAGGCGCGCACGGCGAGAAAACGGCGGGCCCCGCGATCGCGGGGCCCGTTCCGTTTCACCAGGTGGCCCGGAGCTGGCGGATGATCCGCCGTCGCAGCCGCACCCTGCGGCTGCCGTCACGCCGCAGCGTCAGTCGGTCCAGCTCCCAGTGCCCGTACTCGGCATGGTCGGTCAGCAGGCGTGCGGTCTCCTTCCGGGACACCCCGCGCGGTACGTACACGTCGACAAATTCGTATTCCGGCATCGCATCCATTGTGCGGGCAGAGGCCCGGTACGGATAGCGTCTGCACCATGTCTGATGCTGCGCAGCCCACCGCTGCCGAGGTACGCGCCGCCGCCGAAGCCATCAAAACCGCGCTCGACCGTCACCTCACCGCGGTCGAACGCCGGACGGGGGACGACGACCCCGCCGTCTACGACGCGTTCAACGACCTGGCCGCCGCCGCCGAGTCGTACGACGAACTGCTCTACGCCCGCTACGACGAGGTCACCCCCTTCGAGATCCCGGGCGCGGACGACTCCCTGCCCCCGTACACCGGCCCCGAGGAGCCGAACGCGCTGAGCGTTCTGATCCGGCGGGACTACGCCGTGGTGGAGCCGCCGCGGCTGATCGCCCAGGCGCAGCGGATCGCCGCGCTCGACCCCCACGACCGGGCCTTCGGGAACGCCCCGGCCGTCGGCTCCAGCGTCCACGCGGCGCTCGGGGTGCTGTTCGGCGAGTACGAACCGGACGAGATCGCGTCCCGGCACGCCGAGTTCGGACTGGAGGAGGGCGACTCCACGCTCTGGGTCACGGCCGCGGAGGAGCTGCCGGAGGCGGGGGAGTGGCTCGGAGCGCCGTTCGAGGACGCGGATCCGCAGCTGGTGGTCTGCCGCTTCGACGTCAGCGCCGTCTTCGACGAGGACGACGAGGACGACGACGCGGAGCCGGCCGGGCTGGCGGCGGACACCTCCTGACCCGCACCGCACCGCCACCACCGGCCCTGGGCCCTGTCTTCAAACTGCCGCACGGCCCGGCCTCCGGCCGAACGACGGCAGTTTGAAGACAGGTCCTCGCCGCCCGGACGATTCTTCCGGGCGGCGAGGCCGCCGGACCCGCACGCTCAGCGGGCCGTCGCCTCCAGGAGGCCGCGCAGCCGTGTCGTGCGCTCCCGGGCCGGGGACTGGGCGACCGCTCGCTGGAGCACCTGCTGCACCCCGTGCACCACGGACAGATGCCGTTCGGCTCGGCCGAAGGCGGTGTACACCCAGGGGCGGCTCAGGCCCTGCGCCGCGTCGCCCGGCAGGACCACGACCACCGCGGGCCACCGCATCCCGGCCGCCTGGTGGGCGCTGAGGGCCCAGCCGTGCCGCACCGACGACGCGACCCGTGCCTGGGGCACGGTGATCCGCGCGCCCGCGCAGTCCAGGTGCAGGCCGTCGGCGTCGGCCGAGACGACCACCCCGGGCACGGTCCGGCCGGGCGCCGGGACATGGACGACCCGGTCGCCCGGATCGAATCCCGCGAACCGCCCGGGACCGGGGTTGAGCCGCTGCTTGAGCGCCTCGTTGAGGGCGCGGGTGCCGGCGAGGCCGCCATGGCCGACGGTGATCACCTGGGTGTCGGCCGCGGGGACGCCGATGGCGCGCGGCACCGAGTCCGCGACCAGCTGCACGGTGCGGTGCACCGCCTCGCCCGCGTCGCGCACGGGGACGATCACCACCTCCTTGCCCGGCGCCTCGACCTGGTTGAGCTCGCCGACGCCGATGCCGGAGACCAGCTCGCCGATGGGGCCCGGATCCGGCGTGCGGGAGACGACCTGCGGGCAGGCGCGGGCCGCCAGCACATCCGCGAAGACCTGTCCCGCGCCCGCCGAGCCCAGCACGCCCGGGTCGCCGCTGAGCACCAGCCGGGTCCCGTCGGCCAGGGACTCCACGAGCATCGCGGCGGACTCGACGTCCAGCTGCGGGGCGTCCAGCACGACGAGCAGGTCGACGGCGACCGCCCCCTCCTCGTCCCGACCGGGGCCCTCCGCGCCGGAGAGCAGCCCCGCGAGGGTGACGGCCGTCGCCGGATCGCCGGTCGCCTCGGCCAGCCTGCGTCTGCCGTCGACGCTGTGCGTGGCGCCCAGCGCCCGCAGGCCCAGCGCGCGGGCGGCGGTGAGCAGCGCGGCGGGCTCGGCACGGGCGGCCTCGCCGCCGGTGTGCGCCACGATGCCGTGGGCCGAGACCGCGCGGATCAGCTCGGCCGCCGACGGGGAGCCCGCGGCCGAGGCCGCCGCCGTCCAGTCGGCGTCCTTCTCGCAGGAGTGGGCCAGCCGGGCCAGGCCGTCGGCCAGGCTCTCCTCGGCCAGCGCGTACCGGTCGAGGCCGAGCAGGACCCGGACCGGCTCCCGCTCCGGCTCGTCCGCGCCGCCCGCTTCCTCGTCGGCTCCGGCGGGGGCGGCCGGGGCCGGGCCGTCCTCGTCCTCGTCTTCCTGGAAGACGAGGACGACGCCCTCCGCGACGGCGTGACGGACCGCCGCCTCGGGGTCGGGCACCGCGTGCTCGGCGAGCGAGGCACGCACCGCCGCCGCGTCCACCGCCGTATGGCCCCGGAGCGCGGCCCGCTGCATTAGCCGGCCGACCAGGGCGTCCGTCCTGCGCTCGTCGCCCGGGCCGCAGGCGGCGCCCAGCAGGGCCCGCGCGAATCCGTCGGCCTGCTCGGGCCCGACCCCCGGCACGGCCAGCATCCGCCACGGGTCCGCGCGCAGGACGTCGGCCGCCCCGGCGCCGAGGGCCTCGGCCGTCGGTCCCGCCAGCGCCGTAGGGGCGCCGCCCTCGGCCAGCACGGCGGCCACCGCGGACACGGTCTCCGCCGAGGGGCCCCGGGGCGCCGGGGCCGGCTCGGGCGGGCGGGGGCGCGCCGGGGCGGGGGCGGGGGCGGCCCGCCGGGGCGCGGCCGGGGCGGGCGCGTCGAAGAACTCGGCGGCGGGCTTCTCGCCGCTCTCCACGGCCCGCACGGCGGCCAGCAGATCGGCCGCCCGGCCGCTCAGCTTGCCGCCGGCCTCGACGGGGCCCTGCTTCTCGGCCTTGCGCTGTTCGATCCGCTCCCTGAGCTCGCGCTGGGCGGCGAGCTCGGCCTCGGCCTCCGAGAGCGGGGCGGCGGCCGGCTCCCCGGCGTCGCCGGTCCCGTCGCCCGCGTCCCCGTCGCCCGCGTCCCCGCCCGTTCCGTCGTCCGGCGTCTCCTCGCCGCCGTCGGTCGTGTCGGCCCCGCTGTCCGGCGCTCCCTCGCCGTCCGGCGCGTCGTCCGCTCTCCCGTCCGCGGCGGCCGTCTCCGCCGGTCCGGCCGTTTCGGCCGGTTCCTTCGGCCCGTCGGCCGCCGACGAGCGGCCGGCCGTTCCTGCGGGGGCGGAGCCGTCCGGGGCGTCGGCGGGGGCCGCGACGGCTTCCGCCTCGTCGTCGGCCGGGGAGCCGGGGTCCTGTCCCCCGGGTAGCGCGGTCACAGCGTGCTCCAGTCCTGGTCGGGGTAGCGGTGCACGGGCGCCGACACATCGTCGAGCGCCCGGCAGATCTCGTCAGGAAGACTAAGCGCCTCCACCGACAACGCCTCCGTGAGCTGCCGCGCGTTGCGCGCGCCGATGATCGGGGCCACCACACCCGGCCGGTCCCGGACCCAGGCGAGCGCCACCTGGAGCGGCGTCGTGGCCAGGCCGTCCGCCGCCGTCGCCACCGCGTCCACGACACGCGCGGCGGCGTCGTCCAGATACGGTTCGACGAACGGGGCCAGCAGTTCCGAGGCGCCGCGCGAGTCCGAGGGAGTGCCCGTGCGGTACTTGCCGGTCAGCACCCCCCTGCCCAGCGGCGAGGACGGCAGCAGGCCCACGCCCAGGTCGAGGGCGGCCGGCAGCACCTCCCGCTCCACGCCCCGCTGCAGCAGGGAGTACTCCATCTGGGTGCTCGCCAGCCGCGTGCGCACCCCGGGCGAGGCGAGCTGCCAGGTCGCCGCCTTCGCCAGCTGCCAGCCGCAGAAGTTGGACACCCCGGCGTACCGCGCCCGGCCGCTGGACACCGCCAGGTCCACCGCCTGGAGCGTCTCCTCCAGCGGGGTCAACGGGTCGAAGGCATGGACCTGCCACAGGTCGACGTGATCCGTGCCGAGCCTCTCCAGCGAGGCGTCCAGGGCGGCCAGCAGATGCCCGCGCGAGCCGTTGAACCTGCGGTCCGGGTCGGCGACGCTGCCCGCCTTCGTGGCGATCACCAGATCGTGCCGCGGGACCAGGCCGTCGGTGAGCCGCCCGAGCAGGTATTCGGCCTCCCCGCCGCCGTACACGTCGGCCGTGTCGACCAGCGTGCCGCCCGCCTCCCAGAACGCCTTCAGCTGTTCGGCGGCGTCGTGCTCGCCGGTGTCCCGGCCCCAGGTGAGGGTGCCGAGCCCGATCCTGGACACGCGAAGGCCGGTACGGCCGAGATGCCTCTGCTCCATGGGCGCTGAGATTACTGGCCAGAGCCCCACTCGGCGGCAGCTGTGGACAACCCGGCCGCGGGGCTCCCCTGCCGGAACGGGCGGACGGGCGCTAGAGTCCGAGATCTCAGAGACGTTACTGATCGGTAAGGGGAGCGGCCATGCGGCTCGGCATCAATCTCGGCTACTGGGGCGCGGGAATGGACGGCGACAACCTCGCCGTCGCCCAGGAGGCGGACCGGCTCGGCTACGACGTCTGCTGGGCGGCCGAGGCGTACGGCTCCGACGCGCCGACCGTCCTCGCCTGGGTCGCCGCCCAGACCGAGTCCATCGACGTCGGCTCCGCCATCATGCAGATCCCGGCCCGGCAGCCCGCGATGACGGCGATGACCGCCGCCACCCTCGACTCGCTGTCCGGCGGCCGGTTCCGGCTCGGGCTCGGCGTGTCGGGACCGCAGGTCTCCGAGGGCTGGTACGGCGTGAAGTTCGACAAGCCGCTGGCCCGCACCCGGGAGTACGTCGAGATCGTCCGCCGGGCGATGTCCCGCGAGCGGCTGTCCTACGAGGGCCGGCACTGGACGCTTCCGCTGCCGGACGGACCGGGCAAGCCCCTCAAGCTCACGGTCCACCCGCAGCGCGAGCACATCCCGCTCTACATCGCCGCGATCGGCCCGAAGAACCTGGAGCAGACCGGCGAGATCGCGGACGGCGCCCTGCTGATCTTCCCCTCCGCCGAGCACCTGGAGGACACCGCCGTCACGTATCTGCGGGCGGGCCGCGAGAAGGCCGGGCTGACCATGGACGGCTTCGACGTGTGCCCGACGCTGCCGCTCGCCGTCGGCGACGACGTCAGCGCCCTCGCGGACACGTTCCGTCCGTACACCGCGCTGTACGTGGGCGGCATGGGCAGCCGCGAGCAGAACTTCTACAACCGCCTCGCGCAGCGCATGGGGTACGAGAAGGAGGCCGCCGAGATCCAGGACAAGTACCTGGCCGGCGACAAGAACGGCGCCGCCGCCGCCGTCCCGCACCAGCTGATCGACCGCACCACGCTGCTGGGCCCGGTCGAGCGGATCGCCGAGCGCATGCGCGAGTACGCCGCCGCGGGGGTCACGACGCTGACGCTGGCCCCGGCCGGGTTCACGCTCGACGAGCGCGTCGCGGCCCTGCGCGCGGGCACGGAGGCCCTGGAGCGGTCCGGGCTCGCGTAGCCCGCCCGCGCCGGGACCGGACCCCGCCCGTCCGGGGCGCGTACGCCGGACGGGCGGCCCGGGGGACCCGCGGCCGGGGCCGGGGCCGGGGCCCGGCCGTCCCCCGCCGCGGCCGCAGGCCGGAACGACACCCGGCGGGGAGACGGCTCACGCCGTCGGAGCCGGCGTCCCACCGGAGGCGGGAGGCACGGTCCGGCGCGTGCCGCGTGCGTGCGCGCGGTTCACGGCGCCGGGCCCCCGCGTCACAGCCAGCCGCGACGCTTGAAGAGCCGGTGCAGGGCGAAGACCACCACGCCCATCAGCAGGATCACCGCCGGATAGGCCCACACCCAGTGGAGCTCCGGCATGTGCGCGAAGTTCATGCCGTAGATCCCCGCGACCATCGTCGGCACGGCGGCCATGGCCGCCCAGGCCGAGATCTTGCGCATGTCGTCGTTCTGCCGCACGCCCACCTGCGCCAGATGGGCGGAGAGGATGTCCGAGAGCAGCCGGTCCAGCCCCTCCACGTACTCGTTGGCCCGGGTCAGATGGTCGCTCACGTCACGGAAGAACGGCTGCGAGTGCTCGTGCACGAACGGCACGTCCGCGCCCGCCAGCCGGGCCATGGGCGCGCTCAGCGGCCCGGCGGCCCGGCGGAACTCCATGATCTGCCGCTTGAACGTGTAGATGCGGGAGGCGGTGTTCTTGGCATCCCCAGAGGCGGTCGGCGCGAACACCTCCGTCTCCAGCTCCTCCAGGTCGGTCTGGAGCTCGGCCGCCACGTCCATGTAGTGGTCGACGACGGCGTCGCTGATCGCGTACAGCACCGCGGTCGGCCCGTGCCTGAGCACCTCCGGCTCGGCCTCCAGCCGGCGCCGCACCGCGGCGAGCGGCGCGCCCTCCCCGTGCCGGACCGTCACCACGAAGGAGTCGCCGACGAACGCCATCAGCTCGTCGGCGGTGACGGTGTCGCTCAGGTGCTCGTACACCACGGGCTTGATGACCGCGAACAGCGAGTCGTCGTACACCTCCAGCTTGGGCCGCTGGTGCGCGCTGAGCGCGTCCTCCACGGCCAGTGGATGGAGCCCGAACTCCTCGCTGACGCGCGCGACCTCCCGCTCCGTCGGCTCGTACAGCCCGATCCAGAGAAACGCGTCCCCGTGGGCCCGTGCCTCCGCCAGGGCGGCGGAGAGATCGGCGGGGCCCTCGGTGCGTCGCCCGTCCCGGTAGATCGCACAGTCCACAATCACGGCGCGCATTCTTCCCTGCCGGGTTCCCCCGCGCATCCCGGCGGCCGCCTACGCTGGCCCGTATGCCCACCCTGATTCTCGTACGCCACGGACGTTCCACCGCCAACACGGCCGGGGTGCTCGCCGGCCGCACCTCGGGGGTCACGCTCGACGAGCGCGGTACCGCACAGGCCGCCGCGCTCCCCGGACGGCTCGCGGCGCTGCCCCTCGCCGCCGTCGTCACCAGCCCTCTGCGGCGCTGCCGGGAGACCCTGCGTCCGCTGCTCGACGCCCGGCCCGGCCTGGTGCTGCACACCGAGGAACGGATCAACGAGTGCGACTACGGCGACTGGTCGGGCCGCAAGCTCGCCGAACTCGCCGACGAACCGCTGATGGACGTCGTGCAGCGGCACCCCTCGGCCGCGGCGTTCCCCGGCGGCGAGTCGATGCGCGCCATGCAGACCCGGGCCGTGGACGCCGTACGGGACTGGAACGCGCGGATCGCGGCCGAGTACGGCGACGACGCCGTCTATCTCATGTGCTCGCACGGCGACATCATCAAGGCGCTGGTCGCGGACGCGCTCGGCACGCATCTCGACCTCTTCCAGCGGATCCACGTCGATCCCTGCTCGGTGACCGCGATCCGCTACACCAGGCTGCGCCCCTTTCTGCTGCGGCTCGGGGACACCGGCGACCTCGCCCCGTTGGCGCCGCGCGAACACCCCGACGGCACGGCCCCGGACGCGCGCCCGGCGGGCGGCGGCGAGGCGGACGCAGCGGTCGGCGGCGGCGCTGGGGCGCCCTGATCGTTCCGCGCAGTAGGGTGGACGCGCCGTGGGCCCGTCACGCCGGACCCCACCGGACCCCGGCCGCCCCCCAACCCCACATCCGCCGTCGATCTTCAAGGGAGACAGGACGTGTCCCGTCAGGTGTTCCTCTACGACCCCCCGGACCGCTTCGTGGCCGGCACGGTCGGGCTGCCTGGACGTCGTACGTTCTTCCTGCAGGCTTCCTCGGGTCCGCGCGTCACCAGCGTGGCCCTGGAGAAGACGCAGGTCGCCGCGCTCGCCGAGCGCATCGACGAACTGCTCGACGAGGTGGTGCGGCGGACCGGCGGGAACTCCCCGGTGCCCGCCGTCGCGCCCGCGGACGTCACCGACACCGCCCCTCTCGACGCGCCGGTCGAGGAGGAGTTCCGGGTCGGCACGATGGCGCTCGCCTGGGACGGCGAGGAGCAGTGCCTGATCATCGAGGCGCAGGCGCTGGTCGAGCTGGACGTCGAATCCGACGAGGATCTCGCGGAGGCCGAGGAACGGCTGCTGCAGGACGAGGAGAACGGCCCGCCGATGCTCCGGGTGCGGCTGAGCGGCGCCCAGGCGAGGGCCTTCGCCAAGCGCGCCCTGGACGTCGTGAACGCCGGGCGCCCGCCGTGCCCGCTGTGCAGCCTGCCGCTCGACCCGGAAGGACACGTATGCCCGCGCCAGAACGGATACCGCCGCGGAGCCTGAGCGACGCCGAACTGGTCACGGTGCTCACCGAGGGCCGGCTCACCGTTCTCGGGCAGGTGCGCGACGCGTCCAACGCGGTGCTGCTCTGTACGGTCGCCCACGAGGGCGAGGAAGTGAGCTGTGTCTACAAACCCGTGGCCGGGGAGCGGCCGCTCTGGGACTTCCCGGACGGCACCCTCGCACAGCGGGAGGTCGCCGCGTACGAGATCTCCGAGGCGACCGGCTGGGGGCTGATACCGCCCACCGTTCTCCGGGACGGACCGTACGGCGAGGGCATGTGCCAGCTCTGGATCGACGCGGAGCCGGACGGCGACGAGCCCTCCGCCGACGGCGGCCCGCCCCCGCTGCTCGCGCTCGTCGAGGACGAGGAACCGGGGGAGGGCTGGAAGGCCGTCGTCCGCGCCGAGGTCGGGGAGGGCCGGACGGCCCTGCTGGTGCACGCGGACGATTCCCGGCTGCGGCGGATGGCGGTCCTCGACGCCGTGATCAACAACGGCGACCGCAAGGGAGGCCATCTGCTGCCCGCGCCCGGCGGCCGGCTCTACGGCATCGACCACGGCGTGACCTTCAACGCCGAGGACAAGCTGCGCACCCTGCTGTGGGGGTGGGCGGGCGAGCCGCTGACGGCCGAGGCCGCCGGCGTCGTCGAGCGGCTGGACGCGGAGCTGGCCCCCGGCACCCCGCTCGTCACCCGGCTGGGCGAGCTGATCACCCGGGCCGAGATCGAGGCGCTGCGAGGGCGCGTGGCCGGGCTGCGGACGTCGGGGCGGCACCCGGAGCCGAGCGGCAGCTGGCCGTCGATCCCCTGGCCCCCGGTGTGACCCGGAGCGGCGGCCCGCCGACGGCGTGACGGGCGAACGGCGCCCGTGGTCCGAAACGGTGACCCGCGCGGCGAGGACCGGGCGCCGGGGAGCCTCGGCCGGGGGCGGCGCGGAAGCGGCCCGGCGCGGGCCGGGCCCGCCGCGAGACGGCCCCGGCGGTCCGCCGCGCCCGGCCCGCCCGGGGCGATGCCCCGGGGAAACAGGCCATTCCGCCTGCGGAGCAGTGGGGGACGGGCGGGGCCGATGCGCCCGCCGGGGGCCGCGCGCCCGGCGGAGCGGGGTGCGCTCCGGGCCGATGCAGACGGGCCGCGTTCGCGCAAGAGCGCCTCTTCGGCCAGGATCCGGTATCCGGTTCGTATCCGGAAAGTGCATCCGGTTAGGCTCGATGCATGCATGCCTGGCCCGCTTCTGAGGTCCCCGCCCTGCCCGGCAAGGGCCGCGACCTTCGGATCCACGACACCGCGACCGGCGGTCGGATCACACTCGACCCCGGTCCCGTCGCCCGCATCTACGTCTGCGGCATCACGCCGTACGACGCGACCCACATGGGTCATGCGGCGACCTACAACGCGTTCGACCTCGTCCAGCGCGTGTGGCTCGACACCAAGCGGCAGGTTCACTACGTCCAGAACGTCACCGACGTGGACGACCCGCTGCTGGAGCGGGCCGTGCGCGACGGCCAGGACTGGACCGAGCTCGCCGAGCGCGAGACGGCCCTGTTCCGGGAGGACATGACCGCCCTGCGGATGCTTCCGCCGAAGCACTACATCGGCGCGGTGGAGGCGATACCCGGCATCGTCCCGCTCGTCGAACGGCTCCGGGACGCCGGCGCCGCCTACGAACTCGACGGGGACGTGTACTTCTCCGTCGAGGCGGACCCGCACTTCGGCGGCGTCTCCCACCTCGACGCCGAGGCGATGCGACTGCTGTCCGCCGAGCGCGGCGGCGACCCGGAGCGCCCCGGCAAGAAGAACCCGCTCGACCCGATGCTCTGGATGGCCGCCCGCGAGGGCGAGCCGAGCTGGGACGGAGGCTCGCTCGGCCGCGGCCGGCCCGGCTGGCACATCGAGTGCGTCGCCATCGCGCTGGACCACCTCGGCATGGGCTTCGACGTCCAGGGCGGCGGTTCCGATCTCGCCTTCCCGCACCACGAGATGGGCGCCTCGCACGCCCAGGTGCTGACCGGCGAGTACCCCTTCGCGCAGGCGTACGTGCACGCCGGGATGGTCGCCCTGGACGGCGAGAAGATGTCCAAGTCCAAGGGCAACCTGGTCTTCGTCTCGCGGCTCCGCCGCGACGGCGTGGACCCGGCGGCGATCCGGCTGGCCCTGCTCGCCCACCACTACCGGTCCGACTGGGAGTGGACCGACCAGGTGCTCGCGGACGCGGTCGCCCGGCTCGGACGCTGGCGGTCCGCCGTCTCCCGGCCCGACGGGCCGTCCGCCGAGGCGCTGGTCGAGGAGGTCCGCGAGGCCCTCGCGGACGACTTGGACGCACCGGCGGCGCTGGCCGCCGTCGACCGCTGGGCCCAGCGGCAGCACGCCGAGGGCGGCACGGACGAGGGCGCTCCCGGGCTCGTCTCACGCACCGTCGACGCGCTGCTGGGCGTCGCGTTGTAGCACCGCGCGCGGCCACGGCCCGCCGGCTCCCGTCCGTCGAACCGGTCCCGGACTTCTCGAAGAAGTTCGGGGCCGGTTCCGTTTTGTCCATGGTCAAGTGCTCGATGCTGCGCTAAAAGCGCTCTATGCAATCATCAACGCACATCAGAACGGCGGCAGTTGCGGCCCTGCTGGGGTTGATGGCCGTCCTCGCGGGCCCCGGCGCCGCGCAGGCCGGCGCCGCCGGACCGAAGACCTCCGCCGGGTCCACCGAGGCCGCAGCCCGGCCCGCGGAGACCTCCGCCGGGCCGGACACCACGGTCGGGCCCGTCACCGGCTTCTCCGCCGACGGGCCCGTCTACCGCCTGCGGGCCGGGGACGCCCGGATCCGGATCTCCTTCGTCTCAGCCGACGTCTTCCGCATCGAACTCGCCCCGGACGGAACGTTCTCGGACCCCACCGGCGACGACATCGTGCTGCCGCAGGGCGCCCCGCCGCGCACCCGGTGGAAGGAACGGGCCGACCGCTACGAGCTGTCCACCGACGCCGTCACCCTGCGCGTCCACAAGTCGCCGCTGCGCTTCGCGCTGTACCGGGCCGACGGGACGAAGGTCTGGTCCGAGGCCAGAGGACTGAGCTGGAACGCCGAACGGACCACCCAGACCCTGGACCGCGGCGCCGACGAGCAGTTCTACGGCGCCGGGATGCAGAACGGCCGCGGCAACACCTCGCACCGGGACCGGACCGTCGAGGTCGGCGTCGACTACGACTGGAACGACGGCGGGCACCCCAACTCCGTGCCCTTCTACCTCTCCTCGGCCGGATACGGCGTCTTCCGCAACACCTACGCGCCCAACACCTACTCCTTCACCGACCCGGTGACCGCCGCCGCGCAGGAACGGCGCTTCGACGCGTACTACTTCGCGGGCGACGGCGCGAAGGACGTCATCGGGCAGTACACCCGGCTCACCGGCAAACCCTTCCTGCCGCCCGTCTACGGGCTGGAGACCGGCGACGCCGACTGCTACCTCCACAACGCCAACCGCGGCGAGCGGCACACCCTGGACGCCCTGAAGGTGGCCGACGGCTACGTCGAGCACGACATGCCGAACGGCTGGATGCTCGTCAACGACGGCTACGGCTGCGGCCACGAGGACCTCGCCGAGACCGCCAAGGGCCTCCGGGACCGCGGTATGCAGCTGGGCCTGTGGACCGAGGACGGCATCGACGCGATCGCGGAACAGGTCAGGGCGGGCCAGCGGGTCGCCAAGCTGGACGTCGCCTGGGTCGGCGAGGGCTACAAGTTCGCCCTCGACGGCTGCAAGGACGCCTACCGCGGCATCGAGGACAACAGCGACGCCCGCGGCTTCACCTACGCCCCCGAGAGCTGGGCCGGCGCCCAGCGCTGCGGCGTCCAGTGGTCCGGCGACCAGTACGGCACCTGGGACTACATACGCTGGCAGATCCCGACGTACGCGGGCGCCACGATGTCCGGACTCGCCTACACCACCGGCGACATCGACGGCATCTTCGGCGGCAGCGCCAAGACGTACACCCGTGACCTCCAGTGGAAGATGTTCCTGGGCACCACGATGACCATGGACGGCTGGGCGGCGAACGACAAGCAGCCGTTCCGGTACGGGGAGCCGTACACCTCGATCAACCGCGACTACCTCAAGCTCAAGGAGTCGCTGCTGCCCTACCAGTACTCCTACGCGCACGAGGCGACGCAGACCGGCGTCGGCATGGTCCGGCCGCTCGCCCTGGAATACCCGGACGACCCGAGGGCGGCGACGGACGCGGCGAAGTACGAGTTCCTGTCCGGCAAGGACTTCCTGGTCGCACCCGTCTACCAGGACAGCACCGTCCGCGACGGCATCTACCTCCCCCGGGGCACCTGGATCGACTACTGGAGCGGCCGCACCTACCGGGGACCGGTCACCGTCGACCACTACAGCGCCCCGCTCGACACCCTGCCGCTGTTCGTCAGGGCCGGCGCCGCCGTGCCGATGTGGCCCGGCATCCGCTCCTACCGGGACCACGCCGCGGACTCCCCGCTCGCCTGGGACGTCTACCCGCAGGGCCGTTCGTCGTTCACGCTGTACGAGGACGACGGCGTCACCCGGCAGCACCGCGACGGGAAGTACGCCACCCAGACGGCCGAGGTGGACGCCCCGGTCCGGGGCACGGGCGACGTCACCGTGCGGATCGGCGCGAGCAGGGGCGAGTTCGCCGGGAAACAGCGCAGCCGCCCCTACGAGTTCACCGTCCACACCGGGTCCGAGCCCCGCGCGGTCGAGGCCGGCGGGAAGCTGCCCCGGCTGACCTCCGCCGCCGCCTTCGAGACCGCGCGGCAGGGCTGGTGGTACGACCGGGACGACCGCGGCGGAGTCGTGCGGATCAAGACCGCCCCGCTGCCCACCGACCGGAAGTTCTCCGTGAAGCTGAAGCGGACCAGCGCGGTCGGCGGCAGGGACGCCGCGGCCGCGGCCGCCGTCTCAGCCCCGGCCGGGCAGGAGCTGGGCGCCGGGACCGAGGGCGCCCTCGCCGTCGACGTCACCGCCGGCGCCGCGGACCTGACCGACGCCACGGTCTCGCTGGACGTCCCCGACGGCTGGCGGGCCGCACCGGCCGGTCCGGTCGGCAGGATCCCGGCGGGCGCCACCCGGCGGGTCGAGATCTCGGTCACCCCGCCGAAGGACGCCCCGGCGGGGGAGGCGCGGATCACGGCGGCCGTCCGCTACCGGGCGTCCGGCGAGTCCCGGACGGCCGTCCAGCGCCTCGCGGCCGCGGTGATGCCGTCGCCGCCCACCGGGGACACCTGGGCGAGCGACATGGTGTGGCTCAAGGAGACCAACGGTTACGGACCCGCCGAACGCGACCGCAGCAACGGCGAGTCGGGCGCGGCCGACGGACACACCCTGACCCTCGCCGGAAAGACCTACGCGAAGGGGATCGGCACCCACGCCGACTCCGACATCGAGGTCTATCTCGGCGGACGCTGCACCGCGTTCACCGCGGACGTGGGCATCGACGACGAGATCGCCGGCTACGGCGAAGTGGCCTTCTCCGTCGAGGCGGACGGCCGGGTGCTGTGGACCTCGCCGAAGGTGACCGGGGCCTCGGCGACCGTACCGGTCGACGTGAGGCTCGACGGCGCCCGCCATGTGCGCCTGAAGGTCACGGACACCAACGGGTCCAAGACCGGTGACCACGGGGACTGGGCCGCCGCGCGGTTCACCTGTGCCTGACCGCGTCCCCCGAACGGGACCGTGACGGCGCGGGGCGCCGGGCCGGAACTCCTCCCGCCCGGCGCCCCGCGACGGACCCCGCTGCGCCTCGGGGTCAGTGCTCGGACGGGCCGTCCG
>NZ_JBAGJZ010000071.1:0-31368 GCF_037034285.1 Streptomyces tyrfis
GCCGCCGGGCGCGTTCGCCGGACGGCGTGTCAGGGCGAGCCGGACCGCCGCGTCGGCGGAGACCGGGCGGCCGTCGGCGGTGTGGTCGGGGAGGCCGCTGTTGCGGTCGAGCAGGGCGCGCAGGGTGATGCGGCGGCCGTCGTGGCCGTTGCCGCGGACCAGTCCGGGCGGCAGCCGGTCGACGGTGCCGGACAGCCGCAGCCGTCCCTCCCCGGCGAGTTGGAGCACGACCACGGCGACGAACGTCTGGGTGACGCTCCCGGCCCGGAACCGGTCCGCCCGGCGGATTCCGGGCCCCGTCGAGCGGAAGACGTCGTACGGTGCGGGGGAGTCCCGGCGGGCCTGCAGCGTCGCGTGGGGCGCCGCCCGTGGCGACGAGCCGGGGAAGGTAGGCGGCGGCGGGCGTGAGGTGTGGTTCCCTGGGCAGGGGCGTCGTGCCCGGTCCCAGCAGCGCCGGCGGCAGCGGGACGGTCCACGGCGCCCGGAGTTTCGGCATGGCGGAGACCCCCCTTTTCCGGGACACATCATGACGGGCCCGCGGACCCGGCACCATGACCGGTCCCGGGGTGAGGGACAATGAACGCTCTGCCAGGGCGGGTTGATCGCAGAGGGGACGCATGTCGGAGGCGGAGCAGGCACAAGGGCCCCAACGGGACACGGACGGACGTCTTCTCGCGGGGCGGTACCGGCTCGGCGAGGTGCTCGGCCGGGGCGGAATGGGCACGGTCTGGCGTGCCGTCGACGAGACGCTGGGCCGTACGGTCGCGGTCAAGGAGCTGCGGTTCCCCTCGGCCATCGACGAGGACGAGAAGCGCCGCCTGATCACGCGCACCCTGCGCGAGGCCAAGGCGATCGCCAGGATCCGCAACAACGGCGCGGTGACGGTCTTCGACGTGGTCGACGAGGACGACCGGCCGTGGATCGTGATGGAACTCATCGAGGGCAAGTCCCTCGCCGAGGCCATCCGCGAGGACGGGGTGCTGACGCCGCGGCGCGCCGCCGAGGTCGGTCTCGCGATCCTCGACGTGCTGCGCTCGGCGCACCGCGAGGGCATCCTGCACCGCGACGTGAAGCCGTCCAACGTGCTGATCGCCGAGGACGGCCGGGTGGTGCTGACCGACTTCGGCATCGCCCAGGTCGAGGGCGACCCGTCCGTCACCTCCACGGGCATGCTCGTCGGCGCGCCCTCGTACATCTCGCCGGAGCGCGCCCGGGGGCACAAGCCGGGCCCGCCCGCGGACCTGTGGTCGCTGGGCGGACTGCTGTACGCGAGCGTCGAGGGGGTTCCGCCGTACGACAAGGGTTCGGCCATCGCCACCCTGACCGCGGTGATGACCGAGCCGCTCGACCCGCCGAAGAACGCCGGGCCGCTCAAGGAGGTCATCTACGGCCTGCTGGCCAAGGATCCCGGCCAGCGGCTCGACGACGCGGGCGCGCGCGCCCTGCTCGACGACGTGATCCACGCCCCGGAGCGGACGGAGCCGCCCGCCGAGGCCACCCAGCTCATGAAGCTGCCCGGACAATCCGCCGAGGGGACCGCCAGGACGGCCCCGAAGCCCGGCGAGCCGGCCGAGGGCACCCGCGACCGGCTGCGCGGCGCGCTGCGTTCGGTGCGCGGCCCCAAGGCCGCCCCGGCCGCCGCCGCCCCGGTCACCGCCCCGCCCGCACCGCCCTCGCCCCCGGCCGCGAAGAGCGCGTCGGCCCCCGCGAACGGCGCCACCCGCCCGGCGAGCCCCGCCCCGGCGGCGGGCCGGGCGGGCGCCGCCGCCGTGCCGCCGCAGCGCTCGGCCGGGTCCCCGCCCGCGCCTCCCCGCGCGTCCCTCACGGACGTGGTGCCGCGCCGCACCCTGGCGATCATCGCGGCCGTGATCGTGCTCGCCGTCGTCGCCACGGTCCTCGCGCTCACGCTCGGCGGAGACGACAAGGCCGACGCGAACGGCGCCGGGGCCAAGGGCTCCGCCTCCGCCCCGGCCGCCCCCTCCGGCGGCTCCCCGGGGACCGACGGCGGCGGAAAGCCCGTGGACCAGGACAAGGGCAAGGGCCAGGGGCAGGGCGACCAGCAGGGAAAAGGTGACGCCCCGGACCGGGCGACCGACGGTCCGAAGGGCGACGAATCCGACGACGCGCTGCCCGACGGCTACAAGCCCGTCACCAACAAGCGCTACCACTTCACGATGGCGATGCCCGAGGACTTCCGGTTCGACCAGGTCTCCGGCCGTGACTCCGGCGGCATCTACAACGCCGACGGCGGCTTCCCGCGCGTCCAGGTCGACTACACCGACTCGCCGGGCGGCGACGCCGCCGCGGCCTGGAACGCCGCGAAGAGCGGCGTCGCGGCCACCAGCAAGGGCTACCGGCACCTGGGCGTGAAGAAGGTCGAGTACAACGGCTACCCGACGGTCGCCGACTGGCAGTTCGAGCGCACCCAGCAGGGCGAGCGGGTCCGCGTGCTCAACCGGGGCTTCAAGGCCGACGCGACCCACGGCTACGCGATCATGATCAGCTGCAAGGCGAGCGAATGGGACGACGAGGAGTGCCGGACCCTGCGCGAGACCGCGTTCGCCACCTTCGCGCCCACCGGCTGATCCACTGACTGATCCACTGACTGACGCACCAGCCGATCCACCGGGCCGATCCCCGGCCGGTCGCCGGCCGATCCCCGGCTGATCCACGGGCGGAGGAGGGGCGGGACGGGCGGGCCCCGGGGCGGGGCTGTCAGGCGCGGCGAATCGTGAGAACCTGAAGACCGTACGCGGCCGGTGTGACGGTCAATCGCCCGTCGGGCGGCCGCGCTTGAGGTACCGAGTGGTCTTCATGACCGGGGGTAAGCGCGCTCTGGGGAGGCGTCATGGACGACTACGCGGGTCGGGTTCTCGCTGACCGCTACCGCCTTCCGCTGCCCCCCTCGGACGCGTACGAACTGGTCGAGACCCGGGCGTTCGACACCTACAGCGGGCAGGAGGTGCTGGTCCGTCAGGTGCCGTTGCCGGAGGTGGTGGACGCCGAGGTGCTCGACGCCGACGGGCCGGTGCCGTCGGTCCGGCAGGTCACCGGGCGGGCCGTGCGACGGCCCGCGGACCCGGCGGTGCGGCGGGCCGTCGAGGCGGCCCAGGCGGCGGCCCAGGTCCCCGACCACCCCCGGCTCGACCAGGTCTTCGACGTGTTCGCGGAGGCCGGATCGCTCTGGATCGTGAGCGAGTTCGTCGCCGCCCGCCCGCTCGCCGCCCTGCTCGCGGAACGCCCGCTCAACCCCTTCCGCGCCGCCGAGATCGGCTCCGACGTGCTGGCCGCGCTGCGGGTGCTGCACGCCCACGGCTGGACCCACCGGAACATCACCGTCCGCACGGTGCTGGTCTGCGACGACGGCCGGGTCGTGCTGACCGGCCTGGCGGCCGGGGCGGCCGAGGAGGCGCTCTGCGGATACGTGTCGACGCCCCGGCCCGACGACGACGAGGACGACGACCTCGGCTACGGCCGCCCCTCGGGCGGACCGGACCCGGCGGGCGTGTTCGCCCCGCCGCCGCCCCCCGCCCCGCCCCGCCCGGCGGAGCTGCCGGCCTCGCCGGGCCCGGTGTCCGTCGACAAGGGCCGCCCGCCCGCCGGCGCCGACCCCGCCGACGACGGGTACGAGGACGGGTACGGCGACGGCGCGTACGCCGAGGACGGACCCGGCGACCGGGAGGGCCGCGACCCGGACGACGAGGGCGTCTACCGGGCGGCCCGCGACCCGTACGGCGAGGAGTTCTTCGGGGAACGGGGGAGTGGGGACGGGGAGGACGACGACCGCTACGGCGACGACGCGTACCCCGCCCACGACGCTCCCGAAGGCCACGGCGCGTACGGCGACCGCGACGCTCCCTACGTCCGTGGCGCATACGACGGCCACGGCGCCCGCGGCGGGTACGACGACCGGTTCGGACCCCGCGCCGGGGACGGGCGCGGCGACGGGCCGGGCCGCGACGCGCGGAGCGCCTCGGCGGCCGGGCTGGAGGCCGTGCGACGTCCCATGACCCCCGCCCTCCCGGCCTACGCGCCCGGCGGGGACGAGGCGCCCCGCCCCCGGACCGGGGCCGTCGTCGCCCATCACGAGGACGCCCGCGCCGCGCGGGCCGACGAGGAACGGCACGGCGCCGGGGAGCCCCGGTCCTACGGAGACGGGGACGACACGGCCCCGCTGCCCGTGCAGCGCCCCGCGGGCCCGGGGGAGGCCGGGCCGCCCGCCCCCGTCGGCCGCCCGAGCCCGGCCGGGCCGTGGGACGCCGACGACGGCCCGGAGGGCGACGAGCCGTACGCGGCGCGCCCGTACGACGACGCGTACGGCGAAGGCCGCGTGCGGGACGACCGGCCGTTCCCCGGCCGCGACCGGGACGCCGAGGGGCGCGCCGCCCGTGAGCCGTACGCCCGGGGCCCGTACAACCGCGACGCCTACGCCAACGCCCTGTACGCCGAGGACCCGGACCCCGAGGCCTCCTACGGCGACGCCCCGTACGGCGACGAGGCCGACGGCCGGGACGACGCGGACCGGGACGGCCAGTCCCCGCCCAACCGGCGGCTGCACCTCACCGGCGTCTGGAGCGACGGCCCCGAGGACGGAGGGCCCGTCCCCGCCGGGGGCTCCGGCGGGATCGCCGCTCGCGCGGACACCCGGCTCCCCGACGGGCCCCCGGCGCTGCCGGCCCGCCGCGACGAGCCCGCGGACCCGCCCGGGCCGGACCACCGCCCCGTCCCCGTCGAGCCGCCCGGCCGCTGGGACGACCTGGTCGCGAGCGGTCGCGCCGAAACCCCGTACCGGGGCCCCGACACCCCGCTCGCCGCCGAGCGCGCCCGGCAGGCCCGGATCGCCGTCGTCGGCGCGGTCACCGAGCGCTGGGCGCCCGAACAGGGCGGGCCCATACACGAGAACTGGCGGCTGGCCCCGCCGATCGGCCCCGCCACCGACCTCTGGGCGCTCGGCGCGCTGCTCTACCGCGCCGTCCAGGGCCATGCCCCGTACCCCGAGGAGAACGCCGCCGAGCTGGTCCAGATGGTGTGCGGGGAGCCGCCCGCCTTCGCCGAGGAGTGCGGCCCGCTGCGCCCCGTCGTGGAGTCGCTGCTGCGACAGGACCCCACCGACCGGCCGGACGTCGAGGAGCTGAGCGGCTGGCTGCGCTCCCTGGTGCGGTCGGCGCCCGAACCCGAGGCCGGAGCGGACGTCGTGACGCTGCCGTCCGACGACGCCGCCCGGCTGCCCGTCGTGCGCCGCCGGGGCGAACTGGTCCGCAGGCGCCGCTTCGGCCGGGGCGCGGCCCACGGCCGCCACCGGCACACCCGCGAACGCCCGGAACGCGTCGACCGAGTGGAGCGCGTCGACCGCCCGGAGCACGCCGGCCGCCCGGAGTACGCCGAGCGGCCGGAGCACGCCGAGCCGCCCCGGCCGCGGAAGCCGCCCAAGCCGCCGCGCGAGCCCAAGGGGCCCAAGGCGCTGCGCACCCCGCCGCCCGCCTCCCCGTACGGCGAGACGCGCTCGCCGCGGCGGCTCGGGCTGCTGCTGCTGGTGCTGATCCTGCTGGCCCTGGTCGCCGCCGTCGGGTACGCCGTGTTCTTCCTGCCCAAGGCGGACGAAGGCCCCGCCGCCGGGGCCGCGGGCCCGGACACCTCGGCGTCCGGCGACCCGCGCCCCGGCGCCGGCACGCCGGGCGACCAGCCGTCCGCCCGGGCGCCCGGCGCGCAGCAGCCGCAGACCACCCGCTCCGCCGTGGCCCTCGCCGCCGGATACGCCCTGCGCAAGGACCCGGAGGGATTCGAGCTCGGCGTGCCCGAGGACTGGCGGCGCACCCCCGCCAACACGGACCGTCAGGTCCGGTACCGGGGCGACGGTTTCACCCTGCTCGTGGTCCCCGGCCGGGACGCCGTCGAGGACGGCGGGGCCGACCCGCTGGCGTACCAGGCGGACGAGGAACGGGAGTTGCGCCCGTTCCGCGAGTCCACCTGGTCCGGTTCGAGCGGTCTGCGCCGGATCGACGTAGGCCGGCAGTCCATGGCCGAGGGGCAGTTCACCTGGCAGGACGCCGACGGCCGGGAGGTCTTCGCCCGGAACCTCGCCATGGTCGTCGACGGCCGCTACCACGTCATCCAGGTCATCGGCCCGGAGAGCCGCCGTGACGAGGTCTCGGACATCTACCAACAGGCCGTCTCCTCCTATCGCGTGACGCGCTGAAGCCTTTTCGACCCCCCGATCCCGCGGCCCGCCGGCGCGGCGGCGGAGCGACAAGCATCACAGTGCGGTCACCACGGGGATGCGAGGTTCCGTGGCCGGGAGCCCCTCCGTAATCTGGCCTCCGGACGAACGGGGCGCTGATACGTGGAACGATCACAGGGTACGGATGCGGGACTGGTGCTGGCCGGAAGGTACCGGCTGGGCGAGGTCCTCGGGCGCGGCGGCATGGGGAAGGTCTGGCGCGCCCATGACGAAGTGCTGCACCGTACGGTCGCCGTCAAGGAACTGACGGCCGGACAGTACGTCGCGGAGGCGGACCGGATCGTCCTGCACGCGCGCACGCAGAAGGAGGCCCGCGCCGCCGCCCGGATCACCCACCCGGGCGTGGTCACCGTCCACGACGTGATCGAGTACGACAACCGGCCGTGGATCGTCATGCAGTACGTCGACGGCCCCTCCCTCGCGGACGCGGCCAAGGAGGCGGGCGAGATCGAGCCGCGCGAGGCCGCCCGGATCGGCCTCCACGTGCTGGGCGCGCTGCGCGCGGCACACGGCGCAGGCGTCCTGCACCGGGACGTCAAGCCGGGCAACGTGCTGCTCGCCGCCGACGGCCAGGTGCTGCTGACGGACTTCGGGATCGCGGCGATCGAGGGCGACTCGACCATCACCAGGACCGGCGAACTCGTCGGCTCCATCGACTACCTGGCCCCGGAACGCGTCCAGGGCGACGACCCCGGCCCGGCGTCCGACCTGTGGTCCCTCGGCGCCACGCTCTACACCGCGGTCGAGGGCCGCTCGCCGTTCCGGCGCACCTCCCCGATCTCCACCATGCAGGCCGTCGTCACCGAGGAGCCGCCGGAGCCCGGGCGGGCGGGCCCGCTGGCCCCCGTGATCACCGCGCTGCTCCGCAAGGACCCCGGGGACCGGCCGTCGGCGGCCGAGGCGGAACGGATGCTGCTCGACGCCATGGAGGGCCGCACGCCGCAGGCCGCCCAGGCGTACGTGCCGACGCAGCGGGTTTCCGACGAGGCGCTGCGCGCGGTCGGTTCGGACACCGCCGCGGGTGCGCCCGGCACGGCCCGGCTGCCCCAGCCGCCCCAGGGGTCCGCCGGCGGCGCGGCGGCCGGCCCGGCGTCGGCCGCGGTGACCCGGCGCGGCCGGGGCCGGTGGCGCACGGCGGTGCTGGTCGTGCTCGCCGCCGCGCTGATCGGCGGCGGCGCGGGACTCCTCGCGATGCGGTACGCGGGCGGCGACGACGACACCGCCGCCCGGCGGGACGCCGCGGGCGCCCGGGCGACCGGCACCCCCGGCGCCCGGACGGGCACGCCCCCGGCGGAGACCGGGACCGCGCCGAGAACGCCCGAGGTCACGAAGGAGATACCCGACGGCTGGCACCGGGTGGACGACCCCGAGGGCTTCAGCCTGACCGTGCCCGACGGCTGGGAGCGCCGGGCGACCGGCAACCAGATCGACTACACCCCGGACGGCGGCGTGCACTACATCCGGATCAGCGTCGACCCGGACCCCGACTACGAGAACGCGTACCTGCACACGCTGAACCTGGAGAAGCAACTCGCCGAGCGGCTCCCCGGCTACCGGCGCGAGAGCCTGCGCTCCAACATCTACCGGGACCGCCCGGGCTCCCTCTGGGAGTTCACCTGGACCGAGACCAAGAACCACCCGGGCCCGCGCCACGCGATCGACCAGATGTACTTCGGGGAGACGGGCGGCCCGGAGTACGCGCTCTACATGACGGGACCGGCGGAGGACTGGGACACGACCCGCGCCCAGTTCGACACGATGCTGCGCGGCTGGCGGGCCCCGGGCGACTGAGGGCCGCGCCGGGGGCCCGACGGCGCCCGGCGGCCCCGCCGCGTCTTCGCGCCGGGCCCGAATCCGGCCCCGGCGGGTGGAAGGGGCCCTGATCAGGGGCTTCGTTGCCAGCGATCGCTGGCTCGTTCGAAGGGTGTGTGAAAACCTGTTACCCACGGGTACCCAAAGGGCGCGGCTGGACGTACTCTCGGCCCCATGACGGACTCGCAGGCCCCCCAGCCCACCCCCGAGGCCCAGGCCGCCGCTTCCGCGGCCCCGGTCGGCGTCAACCCCGTGGCCGCCGTCCCGGCGGGCGCGCGCACCGCCGCCGACGTGGTGACCCCCGAGGTGGTCGCCCGGCTGACGCGCGGCGTGACCGGCTCCGGCCGCACCGCCAACCACACCCCGTTCACCGGGGAGAAGCTGGCGGACCTGCCCGAGTCCACCCCTGAGGACGTGGCGGCGGCCTTCGAACGGGCCCGTGCCGCCCAGCCGGCCTGGGCCGCGACCCCCGTGCGCGCCCGCGCCGCCGTCCTGCTCCGCTTCCACGACCTCGTCCTCGACCGGCAGGCCGAGGTCCTCGACCTGATCCAGCTGGAGACCGGCAAGGCCCGGCTGCACGCCCACGAGGAGGTGCAGGCCGTCGCCGTCGCGGCCCGCCACTACGGGCGCCGGGCCGCCGCGTATCTGCGGCCGAAGCGGCACACCGGCGTCGTGCCGACCCTCACCAAGGTCACCGAACTGCGCCAGCCGCGCGGCGTCGTCGGCCAGATCGCGCCGTGGAACTACCCGCTCGAACTGTCCGTCGGGGACGCGCTGCCCGCGTTCGTCTCCGGCAACGCCGTCGTGATGAAGCCCGACACGGAGACCGCGCTCACGGCGCTGTGGGCCCGGGACCTGCTGATCGAGGCCGGACTGCCCGCCGAGGTGTTCCAGGTCGTCCTCGGCGACGGACCGGTCGTCGGGCCCGAGGTCGTCAAGCACGCCGACTACGTCTCGTTCACCGGCTCCACCCGCACCGGCCGCGAGGTCGCGCGGGGCGCGGCGGCCCGGCTGGTCGGGGTCTCGCTGGAGCTCGGCGGGAAGAACGCCATGCTGGTGCTGGAGGACGCCGACGTGGAGAAGGCCGCCGCGGGCGCCGTCCGCGCCTGCTTCTCCTCGGCGGGCCAGCTCTGCATCTCCATCGAGCGGCTGTACGTCCACGAGTCGGTCGCCGACGACTTCGTCGCCCGGTTCGCCGCCCGGACGAGGGCGATGCGGCTCGGCAGCGCCCTCGCCTACGGCGCCGACATGGGCTCCCTGGTGAGCGAACGCCAGCTGGAGACCGTCACCCGGCACATCGCGGAGGCCGTCGAGAAGGGCGCGACCATCGTCGCCGGCGGGGTCGCCCGCCCCGACATCGGCCCGCTCTTCCACGAGCCGACCATCCTGGACGGCGTCGAGGCGCCGATGGCCGTCTGCTCCGAGGAGACCTTCGGCCCGGTCGTCTCGCTCTACCGCTTCCGTGACGAGGACGAGGCGGTCGCCCTCGCCAACGCCACCCCCTACGGCCTGAATTCCAGCGTCTGGACCAGGGACTCGCGGCGCGGCCACCGGATCGCCGCCCGGCTGCGCACCGGCACGGTCAACATCAACGAGGGGTACGCCCCCGCGTACGGCAGCGTGCAGTCCCCGATGGGCGGCATGAAGGACTCCGGTCTCGGCCGGCGGCACGGCTCCGAGGGCATCCTCAAGTACACCGAGGCGCAGACCGTCGCCCAGCAGCGGCTGATCCCGCTCGCCCCGTCCTTCGGCATGGACGACGCGGGGTACGCGGCGTTCATGACGCGGAGCCTGAAGGCGATGAAGGCGTTCCGCCTGCGCTGAGGGCCCGTCACGCCGTCGTACGTCCCGCCCTTTTCGTACCGAGGAGAGCCATGCCCCAGGACAGCCCTGCCCGGAACCGGACCGCCTCCCCGGCCGGCGCCGCGCACGCCGCGCACGCCGCGCACGACGACGCGGCGTACGACTACGACGTGCTGGTCGTCGGCTCGGGCTTCGGCGGCGCGGTCTCGGCGCTCCGGCTGACCGAGAAGGGTTACCGGGTCGGGGTCCTGGAGGCGGGCCGCCGCTTCACCCGGTCCACCCTCCCCAGGAACTCCTGGGACCTGAAGAACTACCTGTGGGCCCCCGCCCTCGGCCTCTACGGCATCCAGCGGGTGCACCTGCTCGGCAAGGTGATGGTGCTGGCCGGGGCGGGCGTCGGCGGCGGCTCGCTGAACTACGCCAACACCCTCTACGTGCCCTCGGCCGCGTTCTTCGAGGACCGGCAGTGGGCGTCCATCACCGACTGGCGGAGCGAGCTGAAGCCGTACTACGACCAGGCCAGGCGGATGCTCGGGGTCCGGCTCAACCCGACGACGACCCCCTCCGACGTGCATCTGAAGGCCGCCGCGCAGGCGATGGGCGTCGGCGACACCTTCCACCACGCCCCGGTCGGCGTGTTCTTCGGGGACGGCGAGGACGCCGACGGCACGGCACGGGCGAAGCCCGGCGGCACGGTCGGCGACCCGTACTTCGGCGGCGCGGGCCCCGCCCGCCGGGCGTGCACCGAGTGCGGCGAGTGCATGACGGGCTGCCGCCACGGGGCGAAGAACACCCTGGGCGAGAACTACCTCCACCTCGCGGAACGCGCCGGGGCCGTCATCCACCCGATGACCACCGTCGTCGCGGTCACCGACCACCCGGAGGGCGGCTACCGCGTCCTGACCGTCCCCACCGACCGCCGCCGGAAGGCGAAGCCCACCCGGCTGCGGGCGCGCCGGGTGGTCGTGGCGGCGGGCACGTACGGAACCCAGACCCTGCTGCACACCATGAAGGACCGGGGACTGCTGCCCCGGATCCCGGACCGGCTCGGCGAACTGACCCGCACCAACTCCGAGGCGCTGGTGGGCTCGCAGACCACCGACCGGCGTTATCGCGGGAAGCACGGCGCGGCGCGGGCCGACTTCACCCGGGGCGTCGCCATCACCTCCTCGGTCCACCCCGACGAGAACACCCACATCGAGCCGGTCCGCTACGGCAAGGGCTCCAACGCGATGGGCGCGCTGTCCATCCTCCAGGTGCCCTACGGCGGCCACCGGGTGCGGGGCTGGCTCGGCAACGTGGCCCGGCACCCCGTGCTCGCGCTCCGCTCGCTGTCCAACCGCCGCTGGTCGGAGCGGACCATCATCGGACTCGTCATGCAGTCGCTGGACAACTCCCTGACCACGTACCGGAAGCCGGGAGGCGTCGGCAAGGGGCTGCTCACCGCCCGGCAGGGGCACGGCGCCCCCAACCCGACGCAGATCGAGGCGGCCACCCGCGGGGCCGCGCTGCTCGCCGAGGAGATCAACGGCTTCCCGGGCTCGAACGTCGGCGAGCTGATGGGCACCCCGCTCACCGCGCACTTCCTCGGCGGCTGCCCGATCGGCGCGACCGCCGAGGACGGGGTCATCGACCCGTACCACCGTCTGTACGGCCACCCCGGCATATCGGTGGTGGACGGGGCCGCGGTCTCCGCGAACCTCGGCGTCAACCCCTCGCTCACCATCACCGCGCAGGCGGAACGCGCGATGTCCTTCTGGCCCAACAAGGGCGAGGACGACCCGCGCCCGGCCCAGGGCGAGGCCTACGAGCGGCTGGCCCCGGTCCGGCCGAGGTCGCCCGCGGTGCCGGAGGACGCGTTCGGCGCGCTGAGGCTGCCGTTCCTCGGCATCCCGGCGGTCCCGCCGAAGGAGGAAGCGGCCCCGCCGAAGGAGGAAGAGGAGCGCTGAGCGCGGCCGGGGCGGAAGGGGCTGCACCCCCCTCCAAGTGCAGCCCCTCCGTGTGCGCGGCGCCGGGCGCCACGCGACGGACATCACACCCTCACGGGGCGTGACCGGCCGTTTCGCATGGTTGACCCGTGATGCGCGGCGATGGTTGCCCGGCGGCTTGGAAATCCCTGTGTGACGCCACTCACGTCACTGCTGGGGATGGTGGGGCCGGAGCGACGTACGGGGTCGGAGAGGCGCCGGAGAGACGCGCGAGGCGGGCGAGACGCGCGAGGCGGGCGACGGGCCGGGCGCCGGCGCACGCGGGGCGCGGGGCGCATGGCTCCCGAACCGGATACGGCCGGTTCCGGGCGTCCCCGGAACCGGCCGTTGAAGTGACCGGGCTGCTGTCCCCTGCCGACCGGTCACGCACGCCGGGACGTGGTCCCACGGCGCACCTGCAGTACGCCTCACGCTCCGGCGGAGCCACGCGTGGTTTCCTTCCAATGCCGCCCCTGGCTGGCACGGACACCGGGACCAACGAAGCCGTCGCGGGCCCGGTCACGCGCCGTACGGGTGAGACGGGCCCGAACTGGGATACGCAGCGTCCCCGGCTCCCGGACACGGCCCCGGCCCCCGGGCGGGGGGCCGGTCCCGGGCAGGGGCGGCGGTCCTTGGCAGGGGCCCGTGTCCGCGGCCGCCGTCAGGCCCGGCCGCGGCACAGCTCCAGCAGCGTCATGGCGAGCGAGGTGCCGGGCTTGCCCAGCGCGTCCCGGTACTGGGCGAGGATCTCCATCTCGCGCGAGAGGTTGATGCGTCGGCCGCCCGAGGTGATCCGGGCCTCCTGGATGACCGCGGAGACCGCCATCCGTTCCTGCACGAGCCCGATGATCCGGTCGTCGAGCGCGTCGATCCGGGACCGCGCCTGGGCGATCAGCGCGGCGGCCTCCTCGGTGCGCGCGCCGGTCTTCTCGGCGGCGTCCCCGGAACCGGAATCCCCGGCCGGGGCCGGGGCCGTGTCCGCGTCCGGGGCGGGCGGCGTGGCCGTGCCCGCGAGTCCGGCGGCGGTGGGGGCGGTGGCGGCGGTGCTGGTCATCGTGAGACTCCTCGTGGGGTGCGGACCCCGGAGCCGACCGGTCCGGAACGCCGAGACGCCCCGGGCCTTTCGGCCCGGGGCGCCTGGAACGTTGCTTGTCAGCGGATCAAGCAGCACGACCATGGCAGCCGGCGGGCCGGATGCCATAGGTAAAGACGAAGGTCGTGTGCTGACGCATGGGTCCAGTATGGACCGCCCGCGCGGCCCGGGCGACACCGCGACCGGATGGTGAGACGTCGCCCCGGCTCTCCGGGGGCCGCCGCCGCCCGCGGAACGGGGCCCTCGCCCCCACGTCACGACGGCCGGCTTCGCGCCCCCGGTAGAATCGGGAGGACCGACCCCTTTTTCACCGCCGGAAGGCCGCCCCGTGCCAGCAGCACCCCCCGCCGCCCCCGACAACGCCACCGACGTGGTCCTCGTTGTCGACTTCGGGGCACAGTACGCCCAACTCATCGCCCGACGCGTCCGTGAGGCCCGGGTCTACAGCGAGATCGTCCCGTCCACGATGCCGGTGGCCGAGATGCTGGCCAAGAACCCCCGGGCGATCATCCTGTCCGGCGGCCCCTCGTCGGTGTACGAGGAGGGCGCGCCCACGATCGACCGTTCGCTGTTCGAGGCCGGGGTGCCGGTCTTCGGCATGTGCTACGGCTTCCAGCTGATGGCGACCTCGCTCGGCGGCACCGTCGACGACAACGGCGCCCGCGAGTACGGCCGCACCCCGCTCGCCGTCTCCAAGACCGGCTCCACGCTCTTCGAGGGCACGCCCGCCGAGCAGTCGGTCTGGATGTCGCACGGCGACGCCTGCTCCGCCGCCCCCGAGGGCTTCACCGTCACCGCGTCCACCGACGTGGTCCCGGTCGCCGCCTTCGAGAACGACGAGAAGAAGCTCTACGGCGTCCAGTACCACCCCGAGGTCATGCACTCCACGCACGGCCAGCAGGTACTGGAGCACTTCCTCTACCGTGGCGCCGGCATCGAGCCGACCTGGACCACGAGCAACGTGGTCGAGGAGCAGGTCGCGCTGATCCGCGAGCAGGTCGGCGGCAAGCGCGCCATCTGCGCCCTGTCCGGCGGGGTCGACTCCGCGGTCGCCGCAGCCCTCGTGCAGAAGGCCATCGGCTCCCAGCTGACCTGCGTGTACGTCGACCACGGTCTGATGCGCAAGGGCGAGACCGAGCAGGTCGAGAAGGACTTCGTGGCCGCCACCGGCGTCCAGCTGAAGGTCGTCGACGCCTCCGAGCGGTTCCTGGACGCGCTGGCCGGGGTCTCCGACCCCGAGCAGAAGCGCAAGATCATCGGCCGCGAGTTCATCCGCGTCTTCGAGCAGGCACAGGCCGAGATCGTCGCGGAGGGCGCCGCCGACGGCGAGGACGTCGCGTTCCTCGTCCAGGGCACGCTCTACCCGGACGTCGTCGAGTCCGGCGGCGGCACCGGCACCGCCAACATCAAGTCCCACCACAACGTCGGCGGTCTCCCCGACGACATCGAGTTCCAGCTCGTCGAGCCGCTGCGCAAGCTGTTCAAGGACGAGGTCCGGATGGTCGGACAGGAGCTCGGCCTGCCCGAGGAGATCGTCCAGCGCCAGCCGTTCCCCGGCCCCGGGCTCGGCATCCGGATCGTCGGCGAGGTCACCCGGGAGCGGCTCGACCTGCTCCGCGAGGCCGACGCCATCGCCCGCGAGGAGCTGACCGCGGCCGGCCTGGACCGCGAGATCTGGCAGTGCCCGGTGGTCCTGCTCGCCGACGTCCGCTCCGTCGGCGTCCAGGGCGACGGCCGCACCTACGGCCACCCGATCGTGCTGCGCCCGGTCTCCTCCGAGGACGCCATGACGGCCGACTGGTCGCGCCTCCCGTACGAGACCCTCGCCAGGATCTCGACCCGCATCACCAACGAGGTGGCCGACGTCAACCGCGTCGTGCTCGACGTGACGAGCAAGCCGCCGGGCACCATCGAGTGGGAGTGACCCCGCGCCCAGCGCCCGGGAACACCCCCTCACCAGGGTCAACGCCGATGCCGTCGCTCATTCGTTTGGGCGGCGGCATCGCCGTTTCCGCTGGGTACGCTGGCTGAGGAGACGAGACTCTGCCCCATGGGAGCAATCATGAGCGCCGCACCCGAGCATGAGCTGAATGAGAAGTACCGCTATCCCGTTCCCCCGCCCGAGGGGTGGATCGCGGAGGACCTCGACCGGCTTCCGGACCTGCCGCCTCACACCGAGCTGATCGACGGGAGCCTCGTCTTCATGAGTCCGCAGACCAGGTTTCACATGCGCACTATGCGTCTGCTGGAGCACTGCCTGCTCGATCAGGCGCCGGACGAACTCGACGTGTTCAGGGAGTTCAGCGTCAGGATCGACAGCCGGAACAGGCCGGAGCCGGATCTGCTGGTGGTCCCGTTCGGAGCGGACACGGGGCCCAAGCACACGTCGCTCAGCCCGGAGGACCTCGTCCTGGCGGTCGAGGTCGTGTCGGACGAGTCCAGGGACAGGGACCGTGAGGTCAAGCCCCGGAAGTACGCCGCTGCCGGCGTCGTGCACTTCTGGCGGGTGGAGGAAGGGGCGGACGGCCTCCCCGTCGTGTACGTCTACGAACTCGACCCGGCGCTGAGGGCGTACACGGCGACCGGCATCCACCGCAACAGGCTGAAGCTGGACCTCCCCTTCCCTCTGGACATCGACCTCACCACGATCAACCAGCGTCGACGGCGGGAGCTGTAGGAGCGCCGCCCCGGCCGGCTCCCCGGCGCCCCTGGTCACTTCTCGCGGCCGGGGGTACCTTCCGACCCCCTACGTCCTGGGAGCCCGAGGAGTCGCCATGCCCGAGCCCACGCCCGTACCGGTGGACCAGCTCCGCTTCGTGATGCCGCCCGTCCACGAGTCGGCAAAGGAGGAACGCGCCCACCGCAAGGAGCGGCTGGCCGGGGCGCTCAGGCTGTTCGGGGAGTACGGGTACGAGGACGGCGTCTCCGGCCATCTCACCGCACGCGACCCGGAGTTCGCCGACTGCTTCTGGGTCAACCCCTTCGGCGCGCCCTTCGACGGGCTCGCGGCGGACGACCTGATCCTGGTCAACGGCGACGGGCAGGTCGTCGAGGGGCGGCACCACGTCAACCAGGCGGCGTTCACCGTTCACGCGCAGGTGCACCGGGCCCGCCCCGACGTCGTCGCCGTCGCGCACGCCCACTCCGCGCACGGGCGGGCGCTGTCCGCGCTCGGTGAGCTCGTCGAACCGATCACCCAGGAAGCCTGCGCCTTCTACCAGGACCACGCCCTGTACGACGCGTACACCGGGGTCGCGGTCGACGAGGAGGAGGGGCGGCGGATCGCGGCCGCGCTCGGCGGGCGCAAGGCGATCGTGCTGCGCAACCACGGGCTGCTGACGGTCGGCGGCTCGGTGGACGCGGCGGCGTGGTGGTTCATCTCGCTGGAACGCTGCTGCCAGGTCCAGCTGGCGGCGCGGGCGGCCGGGAAGCCGGTGCTGATCGAGCACCGCGACGCCGTCGCCACCCGGGAGCAGCTGGGCGGCGACCTGGTCGCGTGGGTCAGCTTCCAGCCGCTGTGGCGCCGGATCAGCCGCGCCCTCCGGCACGTCGACGAGTCCCCTCTTCCGGTGATATCGGACGACTTCTGACGGCCGGATCGTTCGCACATTCTTGCGATGTTTGTCGGTGCGTCTCCCCGATGCGGCCCGAGGCCCTTTCGTACGGCACAATTCGCAGCAATCACAGTCGAGTTGACTGGACCGTGGCTGGATCGGGGCTGGAAAGGGCGGCGTTCTCCGTGGCGTTGGACGAGGCGAGGGCGAGCGGCACGCATGGCGGCGGCTGCACCTGCGGAGGCTGCCCGCACGGGGCGCGCGAGGGCCATCGGCGCGCGGTGGCCGCCTTTCTGACCAAACGGGACGAGTTCGCCGCCGGGCAGGGGCTGCCGCCCGGGGTCGCGCAGTCCGTCTCCGCGACCCGGCAGTGGGTCTCGGACGAGCTGACCGAATCGGCCAGGACCGTCGCGGAACGGGGCCGGGAGGCGGGTGAGGCCTGGCTGTACCGGGTGTGGCGGCGCACCCTGATCGTGGTGTGGGGAGGCCTGGCCGTGCTGGTGGTCGCCGAGACCGCCACCGCCATCGGCGCGGGCTGGACCAACGCCCGCACCGCCGGGCTGATCGCCGGGCTCGTCACCGCGGCCCTGCTGAGCGGCGCCGCCCATGTCCACCGGGCCCGCGGCGGCCTCCTCGCCCCGGTGATCGGGGAGGACAACCGGCTCTCCACCTCCCGGGCGGTCGCCGCGTCCTGGGTGCTGCTCGCCGTCTTCTCCGTGCTCGTCCTGGCGCTCCAGCTCGCCGGCGCCTCCCACCCCGCCGAGCGCGACGCGCTGATCGAGGGGCTCGACCTGGCCCGGGGCGCGGGGGTGGTGACGGTGCTGGCGCTGGCGTGCGCCGTCGCCGTGGTGGTGCGCCGGGTGGTGACCGTACGGGCGCTGTCCGGGCGGCTCCAGAAGCTGCGGGCCGACCGGCCGCGCGCCGCCGATCTGCTGACCGACGACTCGGGGCGGGGCAGCTTCACGGATGTGCAGTACGTGCTGGTGAGCACCGTGGCCGTGCTGTTCGCCGCGGTGCGGCTGGCCCGCAGGCCCGAGCAGCTGCCCGATCTGCCGTGGGGGCTCGCGCTGCTGGTCGCCGTCTCGGCGGCGGCCTACTTCGCCGGGAAGTACGTGGAGGGCGGGCGGCCGGTGGTGCTCTCGGTGGTCCGGTCCCGGGAGGCCGGGGACCTGGACGCGGCGATCCGCACCGGCGACGACATCGAGATCCGGGGCGCCGGGTTCGTGCCGCCCGGGGCCGGGGCCCCGGACCGGCTGGCCGGGCTGGTCGTCCGGATCGGCCGGGTCCATGTGCATGTGCCGCTCGTCCCGGTCGCCGGCGGTTTCGCCAACCCGTCGGACGGCGTGCTGACCGTCCCGGTGCCGGTCGACGTGGAGCCGGGCCGGGTGGAGGTGCAGGTGGTGACCGCCGCCGGGGTGGAGACGAACCGGGTGGAGATCGAGGTGACGGACTGACCGTCCGCCGCTCGTGAGCGCCGGGCCCCGCCGGCCGGCCGTTCGAGGCGGGGGACCGACCGCCGGCCGCCCGCGGACCGGGCCCGGCCGTCCGGCGTCCATGCGCGCCGCCCATCGTCCGACGCTCATCGCACGCCGCCCGTCGCCCGCCGTCGGAGTCGCTCCATCCGGCCGGACGGCCCACCGGGGAGGCGCCGCGCGGCCCGTCCTACGTATCGTCTGATGACGCGATCACGGAAGGATGGGGCATTCTCATGCAGGGTTTGCAGGATGTGCCGGGCCTGCGAGGGTACGGCACGACAACGTACGGCACCGGCCGGCCGCGAGGGTTCAGGGAGCTGGCGCGGGAGCACGCGCTGCTGCCCCTGCGAATCTTCCTCGGCATCACCTTCGTCTACGCCGGGATCAACAAACTGACGACTCATGGCTTCTTCCGCGCGAGCGGCCCGGAGTCCGTCGGCGACATGATGCGCTCGGTGCGCGACTCGTCCGCCGTCCCGGCCCTCGTCGACCTGGCGCTGAAGAGCCCCGGCGGCTTCGGCTATGCCATCGCCATCGGCGAACTGCTCGTCGGCCTCGGCACCCTGGTCGGGCTGTGGGGACGGCTCGCGGCACTCGGCGGGGCGCTGATCTCGCTCAGCCTGTGGCTGACGGTGAGCTGGCAGTCCCAGCCGTACTACATGGGCAACGACCTGGCCTACCTCATGGCCTGGCTGCCGCTGCTGCTCGGCGGGGCCGCCACCTTCTCGCTGGACGCCCTCCTCGCGTCCCGGCGGCGGCGGATCGTGTAGTTGATCCAGGTCACGGTGACGGCCAGCCAGAGGCCGCCGAGGAACAGCGGGAGGAAGAAGACCCACGGGGCGTCCCAGACGCCCGCCGCGTCCGCCGCGTACCCGAACGCCAGGGCCAGCATGACCAGGCCCGCCACCGCCCGGCCGGGACGGAAATCATGACGCAGCACGGGTGACCTCCACCTGTCCGATGCCGACTTCCAGAGTGAGCTCGACCGTGCCGGCCGGCTTGCCGCCGGGGGCCGGCGGCAGCGTCCGGTGCTCGGTCAGCGCCGGAGCGACGTCCATGTCGCTCGGCCGCCCGGCCGGCGCGCCCCCCGCCCGGTCGACGGGCAGCGTGATGTCGCCGAGGCCCGCCCGCGCGTCCACCCGCACCGTCACCGCCTTCGGCACCACGACGAGCAGGCGGCCCGCCCCGACCCGCACCGCCGTCGCGACGGTGGTGCCCTCGGGGACGGCGACCTCGCTGAGGTCCAGCCGGGCCTGGCCGGTGCCGAGCTCGTAGTGCGGCCGGACCGCCGCCGCCGTGGCCGGCCGCCAGCCCTCGCGCATCCACTGTGTGGTGATGTCCTTCGGCAGCGCGGACGCGCCCGCCAGCAGCGCCGCCGTGATCATCGCGAGCATGACCGTGCCGAACCCGGTCCGGCCGAGGAACGAGCTGACCAGCATCCCGAATCCGAACACCGCGAGCGCGCCGGCCAGACCGAACTGCAGGCTCGTGCCCAGCGGATGCCCGTCCCAGGTCAGCCCCGTGCCCACGCCGCCCGCGATCAGCGCCAGCACGAAGACCAGCCCCCCGATCGAGACCGGGCCCGTGGTGCCGGGCTCCCGCCCGGGCGGCCGGAACGGGTCCCGCGGATCCGGACCCCCGGGGCGCGCGGACCGCCGCCCGCCCACCGGGGTGTCGGCCGGCCCCCACAGATAGCCGCGCGCCACCGGCCCCGTCGTGCCGTCCTTGACGATCGGGTCCCGCCACCACGACGGGCTGCCCGGCGTCGGCGGCGCCTTCACCTCGGGCGGCGCGTCCGCCACCGCCTGCGCGGTCGCCGGGTGCAGCGGGTCCTGCGGCGCCGTCCTGCGGTTCTGCGTCCAGACGGCGAAGCCGACCACGGCCAGCGACAGCATCGCGGAGAACGCCAGCGTGCCGCCGTTGCCCAGCATGGAGAGGAACAGCCCGCAGCCGATCAGCGCCAGCAGCACCGCGACCAGCGACGCCCCCTCGACGCGGCCGGACAGCAGCCTGCGCGCCTCGTTCTCGTCCTCCCCGTCCAGGGGGATCAGCAGCCAGGCGAAGCCGTAGAAGATCAGCCCGATGCCGCCGGTGACGGACAGCACACCGAGCACGATCCGGAAGATCACCGGGTCGACGTCGCAGTACCGGCCGAGCCCGCCGCACACCCCGGCCACGACCTTCTGGCGCGGGCTGCGCCGGAGTTGCGGCCGCGGTTCGGGGGGCGGTGCGACACCGGGGGAGGCGTCCTGGGGAACGGTCATGCCTCCATGGTGACGGCCCGGCCGCCCGTCCGGGACCCGCCCCCACCCTGGCCGGTCCCTGATATTGCCCCGGTGCGGCCCCTGAGGGACGCGTCCGGGGCACGGCCCGCCGGGGGCTCCGGGCCCCGGCCGGACCTCGCGGGGCGCGTCCGGGCGCACGGGCTCTCAGGGTGGAGTCCGGGGCGGACCCTGATGCCGGGGCCGGACCGCTCATGTGACCATCGGTGCATGCAAGCCGCCACGCCCCGGGCCAAGAGCTCCGTCAGGACCGAACCGGAGGAGCCGCCGTCCCGCAAGCTGTACCGCAGCGCCGACGGACGGCTGCTCGGCGGCGTCGCCCGCGGCCTCGCCGGACACCTCGGGCTGCCCGTCGTCTGGGTGCGGTTCCTCTTCGTCGGCCTGTTCTTCGCCGACGGGCTGGGCGCGCTGCTCTACGCCGTGTTCTGGATCGTGGTCCCGCTCGGCGTCGGCGGGGTGGAAGCGCCGCGCTCCTTCTTCGAGACCGCCCCGGACGGCACCCGGCGGCTCCGCAAACCCGACAGGGGACAGGTCTTCGCCCTCATCGCGCTGTTCGTCGGCGCGATGATCTTCGTCGGCAACGTCGACATGGGCAGCGGGGCCGACCGCTACATCTGGCCCGCCCTGCTGATCGGCGCCGGATCCGTGCTGGTGTGGCGGCAGGCCGACAACGCCCGCCGCGCCCGCTGGATGGAGGCCGGCAACCGCCGCCGGGTGCTGCACCTGGCGCGCGGCCTCGCCGGGGTCGCCCTGGTCGGCCTGGGCCTGGCCGTCTTCATGGTGGTACGCGGCTCCGCCGCCCAGCTCGGCAACGTCCTGACCGCCGCGATCGCCGTCCTCACCGGCATAGCGCTGCTGGCCGGCCCGTACCTGGTGCGCATGACCCAGGACCTCTCCGAGGAACGCACCATGCGCATCCGGGCCCAGGAACGCGCCGAGGTCGCCGCCCACGTCCACGACTCGGTGCTGCACACCCTCACCCTGATCCAGCGCAACGCGGAGGACGCGGGCGAGGTCCGCCGGCTGGCCCGCGCGCAGGAACGCGAGCTGCGCAACTGGCTCTACAACCCCGAGGGCACCGGCAAGGACGAGGACGACGAGCCCGACACCCTCGCCGAGGCGGTCAAGCGCGCCGCCGCCGAGGTCGAGGACAAGCACGGCGTCCCGCTGGAGGTCGTGGTCGTCGGGGACTGCCCGCTCGACGAGAAGCTGGGCGCACAGATGCAGGCCGCGCGCGAGGCGATGGTCAACGCCGCCAAGTACGGTGGCGAGGGCGGAGCCGTACAGGTCTACGCCGAGGTCGAGGGCCGCACGGTCTTCGTCTCGGTCCGCGACCGGGGCCCGGGCTTCGACCTGGACTCCGTACCGGGGGACAGAATGGGCGTACGAGAGTCGATCATCGGCCGGATGCAGCGCAACGGCGGCACGGCGCGGCTGCGTTCGGTGCCCGGCGGGGGCACGGAGGTCGAACTGGAGATGGAGAGGGCGAGCGATGACGGAGACCACTGAGACGGCCGGGCAGCCGGGGGCGGGACCGGCGCGCCGGGTGCGGGTCGTGCTCGTCGACGACCACCGGATGTTCCGCACCGGCGTCCAGGCCGAGATCGGCCGCACCGAGGAGACGGGCGTCGAGGTGGTCGGCGAGGCCGCCGACGTCGACCAGGCGGTCACCGTCATCACGGCGACCCGCCCCGAGGTCGTCCTCCTCGACGTGCACCTGCCGGGCGGCGGCGGCGTCGAGGTGCTGCGCCGCTGCGCCCCGCTGATGGGCGCCGTCGAGAACCCGGTGCGGTTCCTGGCGCTGTCCGTCTCGGACGCCGCCGAGGACGTCATCGGCGTCATCCGCGGCGGCGCCCGCGGCTACGTCACCAAGACGATCACCGGCGCCGATCTGGTCGACTCGGTCTTCCGGGTCCAGGAGGGCGACGCGGTGTTCTCGCCCCGGCTGGCCGGTTTCGTGCTCGACGCGTTCGCCTCCACCGACGCGCCGCCGGTCGACGAGGACCTGGACCGGCTGACGCAGCGCGAGCGCGAGGTGCTGCGGCTGATCGCCCGCGGCTACGCGTACAAGGAGATCGCGAAGCAGCTGTTCATCTCGGTGAAGACGGTGGAGTCGCACGTCTCGGCGGTGCTGCGCAAGCTCCAGCTGTCGAACCGCCACGAGCTGACCCGCTGGGCCACGGCCCGCCGCCTGGTCTGACGGCGCCGGCCGCGCGGGGCCGGCGCCCGGTGGGGTCCCCGCCCGGGTCCCCGCCCGGCGGGGCGCGGGTCGGGGGCCGTCGCCGGCCTCCCCGGGGGGCCTACGCCACCCGGGTCGCCCCGGCGAAGGGCATCTGGTCGACGGGGGCGATCCGGACCGGCGCCCCGGGGCGCGGGGCGTGGATCATCCGGCCGTCGCCGATGTACAGCCCGACATGGCTGACGCCCGAGTAGAAGAACACCAGGTCGCCCGGGGCCAGTTCGGAGCGCGACACCCGCCGCCCGGCGTTGATCTGGGTGTAGGTGGTGCGCGGCAGCGAGACGCCGGCGGAGCGCCAGGCGGCCTGGGTGAGCCCCGAGCAGTCGTACGCGGACGGGCCGGTCGCGCCCCAGACATACGGCTTGCCCAGCGCCCCGTAGGCGAAGGCGACCGCCGCGGCGGCCCGGGCGTTCGACGCCCGGACGGGGCCGCGCTCCAGGTCGCGGCCGGCGCGGTCGCCCGTGCGGGCGCCGTCCGCGCCCGCGTACGCGGCGCGCTCGGCCGGGGACAGGGCGGAGAGCAGGCGCCGCGCCTCGGACAGCTTGGCCTGGATCGTCGCCCGGTGCCGCTTCAGCTCGGTCCGGCGCGCCTCCAACGCCGCCAGCTTCCGCCCGGCCTCCGCACGCAACTGGCCGATCCGGGCGACCTGCCGCCGCACCGCGTCGACCTCGGCGGCCCGGCGGTCGCCCAGCCGCTCCAGGTACGAGGCGCGCTCCAGGTACTGGTCGGGGTCGGACGAGAGGGCCAGCTGCACGGACGGGTTCAGCACGCCGCTGCGGTACTGCGCGGCCGCGAGCGACCCCAGCGCGCCGCGCGCGGCGTTGAGGCGCTCGGTGCCGCGGGCGGCCTCGTCCCGCAGCGCGTCGACGGCCTCGGCGGTGGCGGCCACCCGCTCCTTGGCCCCGTTGTACTTCTCGGTGGCGACCTCCGCCTCGCGGTAGAGCCGGTCCGCCTCGGCCTCGACCTGGGCCGGGGTGCGCCGCGGATCGGCGTGGGCGGAGCCCGGCAGGGCGGCGGCGGTCGCGGCCCCGGCGAAGGCCAGGGCGGCCGCGGTGCGGGCAGCAGTGCCGGTGTACGGGCGCTGCTTGGGTTTCCGATGCGCTGCCACGGGGGCGTGCGTCCTTCCTGGCGACTGCCCGCCGGGGACTACCGGCGGGCCCGCCCGGGCTCCGCGGCGGGACACCGCGGGGGAGCGGGCCGCCGCCGGGCTCCCGGCGGGGTGACCGGCGTGCCGTCCGGATGCGGGACGGCGATGCGTCCGGCCACCTGAGCAGGGACGCTAATCCCAGGGCACGGGGAAGAGATGTAATGACGCTTATTGTCCGAATTTGGCGCGCCCTTGTCGTGAGTCGATCAGAGAAAGCGCATCAGAGTCGGGCAATTGGTGCAGACACGAGTGAGGGTCCAGGAACGTGCACCTGCCTGCCGAGTGGTGATATGGGCCGGGCTAGGCTGCGGCCCATGGACGTACTCATTCATGTCTTGGTCGCCCTGCACATCATCGGCATAGCCTCGCTGCTGGGCGGTTTCCTCACCCAGATGAAGGCGATGGGCGCGGGCGCGGCCCGGTTCGTCCCGGCGATGCTGCACGGCGCGCTGACGATGCTGGTCACGGGCGTGGCGCTGGTCGGCGTCCACCAGGCCCAGGGCCACGAGGTGAACAACATAAAGATCGGGATCAAGCTGCTGCTCCTGGTCGTCATCCTGGCGCTCGTCTACATCAAGCGCGACGAGGAGAAGGTCGACAAGGGCGCCTTCGCGGCGGTGGGCGGACTGACGCTCGCCAACATCTTCATCGCCACGCTCTGGGTCTGAGACCGGGCCGCCCGCGACCGGGCCCCGCGCGCCGGAGGAGCCGGGCGCGGCCCGTGTGCGGCCCGTGTGCGGTTCGTCATCCGGCCGTCGCCTGTCGGCGCGGCGGCCTAGACTCGACTCACGATGAGCAGCCTCTTTGACGACAGCTTCCTGGCCGGCCTCCAGCACGCGGAGGAAGGGCCCCCGCCGCCCCCCGAGGAGCCGACGCCCGAGGACGTTCCGGAGGATCTCTTCGCGGGCGTGTTCGACGGGCCCCCGCCGCCCAGGGACGCGTACTACCGCGACGGCGCGCCCCGCCCCGCGGTCGACCCCGCCGCGCTCCTCGACGGGCTGAACGACGAGCAGCGCGCCGCCGTCGTCCACGCGGGCTCGCCGCTGCTCATCGTCGCCGGGGCGGGCTCCGGCAAGACCCGGGTGCTGACCCACCGCATCGCCCACCTCCTGGCCACGCGCGGGGTGCACCCCGGCCAGATCCTCGCGATCACCTTCACCAACAAGGCCGCGGGCGAGATGAAGGAGCGCGTCGAGCAGCTCGTCGGCCCCCGCGCCAACGCCATGTGGGTCATGACGTTCCACAGCGCCTGCGTGCGCATCCTGCGCCGCGAGTCGAAGAGGCTGGGCTTCACCTCGTCGTTCTCGATCTACGACGCCGCCGACTCCAAGCGGCTGATGGCCCTGGTCTGCCGCGATCTCGACCTCGACCCGAAGCGCTTCCCGCCGAAGTCGTTCACCGCGAAGGTCTCCAACCTGAAGAACGAGCTGATCGACGAGGAGACCTTCGCCGGTCAGGTGGGAGGGGGTACCTCCCATTCGAGCGGATTCGAGAATGGGGGAGGGTTCGAGAAGACCCTGGCCCAGGCGTACACGATGTACCAGGCCCGGCTGCGCGAGGCCAACGCGCTGGACTTCGACGACATCATCATGACGACGGTCCACCTGCTCCAGGCGTTCCCGGACGTCGCCGAGCACTACCGCCGCCGCTTCCGGCACGTCCTGGTCGACGAGTACCAGGACACCAACCACGCCCAGTACACCCTCGTGCGCGAGCTGGTCGGCCCGGCGGGCGAGGGCGACGCCCCCGCCGAGCTGTGTGTCGTCGGTGACGCGGACCAGTCGATCTACGCCTTCCGCGGCGCGACCATCCGCAACATCCTCCAGTTCGAGGAGGACTACCCGGACGCGACCACGATCCTGCTGGAGCAGAACTACCGCTCCACGCAGACCATCCTGTCCGCCGCCAACGCGGTCATCGAGCGCAACGAGAGCCGCCGCCCCAAGAACCTCTGGACGAACGCCGGCGCGGGCGCGAGGATCACCGGCTACGTCGCCGACACCGAGCACGACGAGGCGCAGTTCGTCGCCGACGAGATCGACCGGCTGACCGACGCGGGCGACGCCAGGGCGGGCGACGTCGCCGTCTTCTACCGCACCAACGCGCAGTCCCGTGTCTTCGAAGAGGTCTTCATCCGCGTCGGCCTGCCCTACAAGGTCGTCGGCGGGGTGCGCTTCTACGAGCGCAAGGAGGTCCGGGACGTCCTGGCCTATCTGCGGGTCCTCGCCAACCCCGAGGACGCCGTCCCGCTGCGCCGCATCCTCAACGTGCCCAAGCGCGGCATCGGCGAGCGCGCCGAGGCGATGATCGAGGCGCTGTCCCTGCGCGAGCGGATCACCTTCCCGCAGGCGCTGCGCCGGGTCGACGAGGCGTACGGCATGGCGGCCCGGTCGGCCAACGCTGTCAAGCGGTTCAACACGCTGATGGAGGAGCTGCGCACGGTCGTCGAGTCCGGGGCGGGCCCGGCGGTGGTCCTGGAGGCCGTCCTGGAGCGTACGGGCTATCTGGCCGAACTCCAGTCGTCCACCGACCCGCAGGACGAGACCCGCATCGAGAACCTCCAGGAACTCGCCGCCGTCGCCCTGGAGTTCGAGCAGGAGCGGGGCGAGGCCGGCGAGGAGGGCGCGGGCACCCTCGCGGAGTTCCTGGAGCGGGTCGCGCTCGTCGCGGACTCCGACCAGATCCCCGACGAGGACGAGGAGGGCGCCGGAGTCATCACGCTGATGACGCTGCACACCGCCAAGGGCCTCGAGTTCCCGGTGGTCTTCCTCACCGGCATGGAGGACGGCGTCTTCCCGCACATGCGGGCGCTGGGCCAGACCAAGGAGCTGGAGGAGGAACGGCGGCTGGCCTACGTCGGCATCACCCGGGCCCGCGAGCGCCTCTATCTGACCCGGGCGGCGATGCGGAGCGCCTGGGGGCAGCCCTCGTACAACCCGCCGTCGCGGTTCCTGGAGGAGATCCCGGACCAGCATCTGGAGTGGAAGCGGACCGGGCCGATGGCCGCCCCGGCCGGACCGACCTCGGGGATCACCTCGTCGCTGTCCTCGTCGCGTTCGCGCTCCGGCCCCTCGGGCTTCGCGACCCGGCGGACCTCGGACAAGCCGGTGATCGCGCTGGCCGTCGGGGACCGGGTCACGCACGACCAGTTCGGCCTCGGCACGGTGACGGCGGTCGAGGGCGCCGGGGACCAGGCCAAGGCGACGGTCGACTTCGGGGACGACCGGCCGAAGAAGCTGCTGCTGCGGTACGCGCCGGTCGAGAAGCTGTAGCCGGTCCCGGCCGCCCCGCGCCCGGTCGGGGGCGGAGCGGCCGGGGAACGGTCGGAGCGGTTCGGGAGCGGCCGGGCGGCCGGAACGGCGGGGCCGGGTACGGCCGGGACGGCGGGGCCGGGCGGCTTCAGGTCGGGTCGACGGCGTGGCTGCGGAGCCAGGGGAGCGGGTCCACCGCCGCCCCGCCGCCGGGCCGCACCTCGAAGTGCAGGTGCGGACCGGTCGAGTTCCCGGAGTTCCCGGAGTACGCGATGACATCACCGGCCTTGACCGGGCCGGAGCGGATCTTGGTGCTGCTGAGGTGGCAGTACCAGGTCTCGGTCCCGTCGGCCATGGTGACGATGGCCATGTTTCCGTAGGCGCTGTTCCACTGGGTGCGCACGGTGCCGTCGGTCGCGGCCATCACGGGAGTGCCGTACGAGACGGGGAAGTCGATGCCCGTGTGCACGGACATCCAGTTGACGCCCGCCTGGCCGAAGTACGCGCTGAGGCCGTGCTGGGCGACCGGCATGACGAACTTGGGGCGCAGCCGCTCCTTGCGGGCCGCCTCCTCCAGCCGCCGCTTCTTCTCGGCGGCCTGCCGTTCCCGCAGGTCGATGCGCGCCTGGGCGCGGTTCGCGCGCCCTGCGAAGTTCTCGGCGTCGGCGCTGAGGTTGGCGAGCTGGGTGTCCAGCTTGTTGTTGGCGGCGGCCGGCTTGACGGAGCCGGGGTCGGCCGCCGCCATCGTCGTGCTGTCGTCCTTCTTGTCCTCGCCGCCCAGGCCGCTGACGGAGGCCGCGGCGATACCGGCCACGCTCATCACACAGGCGGACGGCACGGCGACGGTGAGCAGCGCGGAACGCTTCGCCGGGGAACGCCGCCGACTGCGGCCGCCGCCGCGGGGGGCGGGGCGGTCGGGGGAGCGGTGCGGATCGAGCGTGACGCCGGCCGTGTCGGCGTCGTCGCTCGCGCCGGTCGCGGAGGCGAAGCCGGATTCGGCGTCGTGACCGGCCCCGGAGGAGTCGTCGTCGGATCCGGAGAAGCCGTGACCGGCCTCGGAGAAGCTGTGGCCGGTTCCCGAGTATTCGTCGTCGCTCACGGTGAAGCCGTGGCCGGTTCCGGAGGAGGCGTCGCCGGTCCCGGGGAAGGCGTCGCCGTCGTCGTCCGCGCCGGGGACCGGAGCGGCCAGGTCGTCGAACACGATGACCGGAAGGGCCGCGGTCTCATGAAGCCCGGGGGAGCCGTCCGCGGCGCCAGGGCCGTCCCCGCTGTCCGGCTCGGGCGCGGCGCCCCCGTTCCAGGCGGTGGCGTCGTACGCCCCGGTGTCGTACGCGCCCGTGCCGTACACGGCCGTACCGGTCGTCGCCCACTGGCCGGTCCCGTACCAGCTCCCGGTGTCCCACTGGCCCGTGGCGTCCACGGCGCCGCCCTGGGCCGGGAGCCCGTCGAAGGCGGTGGCCGCGGTCATGGTCGTGGTCGCGGCCGTGTCGTACGCGGCGGACGTCCACGTGGCCGTCGTGTCGTACGTCGGGCCCGCGGCGTAGTCGTGCTGTGTCTGCGTCTGCGTCTGCGTCCCGTACGGGGAGCAGTTCTCGTACGAGGCGGTGGGGTGCGCGCCGGTGTCCCACTGCGTGGAGTGCGCGGAGCCGTACTGGAAGCCGTATGCGGCGGTCTGCCCGGTGTCGTAGCCGCCCTCCGCGTACGGGGTGTCGTGAGCGCCGGGTGCGGAGCCGAGGAACGGATCGACGACGTAGCTGCCGGTGGCTTGGCCGTCGTATCCGGCATACCCGGCGTGGGGGTGCTGGTCGTTCACCGACTTCTCTCTCGCCTCGGCTGCGGGACCTGTGGGTCTGGGGCCCGGCGGGCGGATCCCAGGGGAAGCAGTGGCCGCGACTGTACCCGGCGGTATGCGGCGCGGACAATCTTCGACGGGCGTGGACGGCCCGGGAAAACGGGCAATCGGCCGTCTTTCGGCGGGCCGTCCACACAGCCTTGGCTCTATGTTCGAAACTCGTTCTATTAGTGGCGTACCGGAGTGGGGCGGACGGCGCTCCTGGACGCGTACGGGCATCCGGGCTGTTCCGGGAAGCGGGTCATGGCAGGTCGGTCATGGGGCCCGGGCACTCCAGCGCCTGCCGTACCGCCGCGGCCACGGTGGGGTGTACGGGGAGCGCGAGATGGCCGATTCCGGTGACGCGGATGTTCACCGCGTCGAGGTCCGGGTGATCGACGCGGGCCGCCTCCGCCGGGACGATCACCCGGTCGAGCTCGCTCCAGAAGCTCACGAAGCGGGTGCGGCAGCCCGGCGCGGGCCCGCGCAGCTCTTCGATCGGCGCGGAACCCGTACGCATCTGGCGCACGATGGGGTGAGCGCTCGCCAGCGGGGCGACGGCGGTTCCCCCGTGCGGAGTGCCGAGGGTGACCAGGGTGCGCACCCGCCGGTCACCGGCCAGGCACTGCACGTAGTAGCGGCCGATGAGCCCGCCGAGGCTGTGCCCGACGATGTCGACCCGCTGGTGTCCGGTGCGGGCGCAGATCTCCTCGACATGCCGACCGAGCAGTTCGGCGGCTGTGCGGATGTCGCAGGTCAGCGGCGAGTAGTTGAGCGACTCCAGATGGCGCCAGCCGTGCCGGGCGAGGGAACGGCGCAGCAGCATGAAGACCGAACGGTTGTCGATGAAACCGTGCAGGAACACGACGGGGGGCCGTTCGACGCCCTCGTCCCCTTCGTTGCCGCCCTTGACGGGTCGGGGGCACGCCGCACCGCCCTTCGCGTCCCTGCCGGCCCTGCCGCCCCTGCCTGACGGGGGACGGGAGGCCGGTGCGGGGGCGGGGTCCGGGGTCGGTGCGGGCGTTGTGGGCGGGACGGGCGGGGTAGTCGGTGCGGGCGGAACGGCGTTGGTGGGAGTGCCGGCGGCCGGTGCGGCGTGCGGTGCCGTGGTTCCGGTGAGCGACGGGGGCGGGGCGGATGCTCCGGACGGCCCGGACGGCCCGGCGGGTTTGGGCGGCCCGGCTGGTCCGGCGGGTTTGGGCGGCCCGGCTGGTCCGGACGGCTCGACCGGTCCGGACGGCTCGGCGGATCCGGACGAGCCGCAGACGGGGCAGCGGGACGCGGCTGCGACCGGGTCCGGTGGGTTCCGCCGCTCCCCGGCGATCCCGGTGGGGTACAGGAGCACATGCCCGGCGAGCGCCACCAGTTCGAGCGCGGTCGCCTTGAGCAGCGCGACCGACAACGCGTTCGGGCCCGACGGCGGCGGTTGGAGCGGCAACGGGGGAAGGAAAGACGCGATGTTCATGACCGACCTCCTGCTCCGGCGAGCGGGGGGAGGGGCTCGGAGGCCGTCCCGCAGGCCTTGACGCGGTGCCGCTGGAGGCGTAGCCGATGACGGTCTGCCGGGCGGGTTCGCCCGGCGGCCACCGGGACGGCGGCCACCCGAGCATCGGTCGCGGCGGTCCCGTTCCGACCGGCTCCCGACCGGCTCCCGACCGGCTCCCGACCGGCTCCCGACCGGCTTCCGACCGGCTCCCGACCGGCTCCCGACCGGATCTCGACCGGATCTCGATCGGGCTCCCGACCGAGATCCGGTCGGGCGCCCCGACGCGGCGTGCGCCGGTCCGCGCTCGTGCCGAACCCGTCGGTCCGCGGTCGCGCCGAGCACCCGGACGAGGGCGGCCCCGGTGTGCCGTCTCCGGTGGGCCGAACCCGCTCATGGGGGGAGTGGGCGGCCGTAAGCGGGACGACGGCCGGGGGTCCGGTGTCGGCTGATCGCGGTGCCCGGTACCTCGGGGGACCGGGCACGTGGGCCGTACCACCGTGCCGCGCGGCTGGCGGCGCGGTGGTACGGCGACCTCGTAGCGGCTCCCTGGCGATCGCTCCCGTAACGGCAGCCATGCCGCGTCTCGCGGGAACGACGCCCGGTGAACATGTCCCACGTGTGATTTCCCCCTCCCCGTCCACCGCGAAACGGCGGGTTGCGGGATGCTGTCGATAACGTTCGTTCACATCCCCGGCCCTTCTGGCACGGGAGACGCATGTGGAGGCAGTGATGGGTGTGACCGGTCCGATCCGTGTGGTGGTGGCGAAGCCGGGGCTGGACGGCCATGATCGCGGGGCCAAGGTGATCGCGAGGGCGCTGCGCGACGCCGGTATGGAGGTCATCTACACCGGGCTGCACCAGACGCCCGAACAGATCGTCGACACCGCGATCCAGGAGGACGCTGACGCGATCGGCCTCTCGATCCTCTCCGGCGCGCACAACACGCTCTTCGCCAAGGTGATCGAGCTGTTGAAGGAGCGCGACGCGGAGGACATCAAGGTCTTCGGCGGCGGGATCATCCCGGAGGCGGACATCGCGCCGCTGAAGGAGCAGGGCGTCGCGGAGATCTTCACCCCGGGAGCGACGACGGCCTCGATCGTCGAGTGGGTCAACGCCAACGTCCGGCACCCCGCGGAAGCCTGACCCCACCCCGGGGCGGGGGGGGGGGGCGGCCGCCCCCCCCCCCCCCC
>NZ_JBAGJZ010000072.1:0-26808 GCF_037034285.1 Streptomyces tyrfis
CCCCCCCCCCGCGGGGCGGCGGCGGGCCCCCCCCCCCCCCCCCGACCCGAGACCTCCTCGTGGAACGCGCCCCGGGCACATGCCACGGGAACGCGCCACGCCCCGGCGGGCGGACATGCCGTGCGCTCGGACTGGGCGCGCCCGGCGGATCTGCGGCACGCCCGATGGATCGGGGCAGCCGCCGGACCAGGACGGACAGGCGGGCGGCCGGGTCGGTCGGATCGGCTGAGACCGGACGGGCGGCCGGGCGGATCAGCTGGGGACGGACGGCTGGACGGATCAGCTGCGGACGGACGGACCGGGGACGGGCGGCCGGGCGGGCCGGGACAGGCGGGGCGGGACAGGCCGGACAACCCGGCTGCTCGGACCGGTCCTCGTCGGCCGAGTCGCCCGGCGGCCCGACCGGGCCGGGGCCGGGGGCGTTACGGTTCCACGCGCCCGTGCCGCCGGCCGCCGCCGGGCAGGGGTTCCGCAGATCCGGTCAGCCGGATATCAGCTCCGACTCCATCGCCGCGCGCAGCCGAAGCGTGGAGACCAGGCGTTGGAACGCCTCCGACCAGTAACCGTTGGCGCCGGGGGAGGTGTCCTCCGAATCGTCCTGCGGGGTGGTGAGAACCTCCAGCCGGTCCGCCTCGGCCGGGTTCAGGCAGCGTTCGGCCAGTCCCATCACACCGCTGAAGCTCCAGGGGTAACTGCCCGCGTCCCGGGCGATGTCCAGGGCGTCGACGACCGCGCGCCCGAGCGGCTCGGACCAGGGCGTCGGGCAGACCCCGAGCAGTTGGAACGCCTCCGACAGGCCGTGCGCGGCGATGAAGCCGGCCACCCAGTCGCCCCGCTCGGCCGCCGGAAGCACGGCGAGGAGCTTCGAGCGCTCGGCGAGCGACGCCGTGCCGGGGCCGTTCGACGGCGGGACGGACGGGGCGCCGAGCAGGGCGCGGGCCCACTCCGGATCCCGCTGACGCACCGTCGCCCGGCACCACGCCGCGTGCAGTTCCTCGGCCCAGCCGTCGGCGACCGGCAGAGCGACGATCTCCTGCGCGGCGCGCCCGCCGAACCGCGCCGACCAGGTGGACAGCGGGGTCGCCGCCACCAACTGCCCCAACCACCAGGACCGTTCGCCCCGCCCGGACGGCGGTGTCGCCACCACGCCGTCACGCTCCATCGCGGCGTCGCATTCGTGCGGGGCCTCCACGGCGACGGAGGCCGCGTCGCCCGCGATGTCCGGGCTCACGCAGGACAGCGCGCGGGCCGCCATCCGCCCGGCGAACGCCGACCCGGGCAGTGCGGACAGCAGTTCGGCGGCGGTCGAGCGGACGTTCCGGCTGCGGTCGGAGAGCGCCTTCTCCAGGAAGGGCTCGTCCGTCGGGGACAGGCCGGTCCGCAGGGAATCGAGGAACATCAGCCGGTCCTCGGCCCGTTCGGTGGCCCAGGTGGTGGCGAGCAGCGCGGGCGCCTCGGCCGGGGCGTTGGCCCGTACGGCCCCGAGCAGGGCGACCCGTTCGGCGAACAGCCCTTCTTCCCACAGCCGGGATATCGCGTCCCGGTCCGTGACGTCGGGCAGCGCCGAGCCGCTGGGCGAGCCGCGCAGCGCGAACCTCCACTCCGGGTTCAGCCCGGCCAGCCACAGGCCGCGCGGCCCGGCGAAGGCGAGCGCCTGCGGCCGCAGGTCGGTGCGGGACCTGGCCGCGTCCAGCAACTCCGGGAGCAGCGCGGCGGGGGCGCGGTAGCCGCACCGATTGGCGGTGGCCAGCCACTGCGGGATCAGCTCCGTGAGGTCGGGAGCCGTGCCCCGCCGCCCGCCCGAGCCGCCCGAGGCGGCCCGGTCCGCGAGGAGCTGGGCCAGTCTGCGCCGCGCGGCCGGGGGCAGCGGCGGCCGCGGATCGGCCGGTGACGGCTCCGGCAGGGCCGCCGCGGGGGCGGGCCGGAGCCCCGCCCGGCGTCGCACGGTGAGGAGCGCCGCGGCGTCCAGCAGCTCGGCCGGTCCGCCACCCGGCTCCGGGGGGCGGCGGTCGGTGCCGAGCATCGCCGATCTGACGAGCTCCTCCCATGACGCGGGTTTGGTGATGCGAGGCATTGGTCCCCCTCCGGACCTCGGATCGGATGTCAGATGAGCGGAACGATCTCCGGAGTCGTCCCGGAACGGGCCGCCCCGGAACGGGCCGTGCCGACAGGGCCGCAGGCGTCGTCGGCATCCGCTCCTCCGGCACGGCGGCGCCCCGGGCCGTCGACGCCGTCGCCGTCGCTGGCACTGGCACCGGCTTCGGTCCCGTCGCTGGCACTGGCACCGGCTTCGGTCCCGTCACCGGCACCGGCGTGGGCCCCGGCGGTCCGGGTCGCGCCCGGCGCTGCTCGTACACCCCCTTCCGCTTCCCCGCCCCTGGTCGCTTCCCCGCGCTCGGCCGTTCCCCCGTCCACGGTCCCGCCCCGGACCGCGGCTGTCCTCCTCTCCGGGATCGTCGCCGTGCCCGCTGCCCCTTCCGCGTACCCTTCGCCCTGCTCGTCCCCGTATGCCTTCATGGGCGCGGGCCAGGCCGCCAGCGGGTCGAAACCGCGGTGGCCGCATTCACCGAAGACGGTGACCGGGAGGCCGCCGGAGAGCGCGGCCAGCTTCCACAGCCCGGGCCGGGCCGGCGCCGACGGGGCGACGGGCAGGGCGCCCTCGCCCGCCGCGTCCACCAGCTGCCAGCCGTCCCCGGACGGCACGGGTATCACCGCGCGCAGCGTCGTCGGCCAGGCGTCCAGCCACGGGTCGTCCCGCAGGGCGTCGCCGTAGGCGCTGAGCGCGGCCGCCGTCGAGCCGCCCGGCGGCGGCGTTCCTCCCGGCGACGGGTCGCCGAAGCGCTGCCCCAACTCGACCCGCAGCCGGCCGCCGCCGGGATACGGCGTGACCTCGGCGTCGATCGTGGCGCCCACCGGTAGCGACGTGCCGGGCGCACGCCCGGCCGCCCCGAAGGAGAGCAGCAACGCCGTACGGCCCGAGCGCCTCCCGTACAGCCAGACGCGGCGCGTGACGATCCTGCCGTCCGGGGTGTCGTACTGGGCCAGGACCAGCCAGTGGTCCCGGACCGGAGGGCCGTCGGCCGGGGCGGTCAGCCCCACCCGCGTGCGGACCGTTGCCGCCAGCGGTTCCGGCAGCCGGTCGATCCCCAGCCACGCCCGGTCCAGCAGATGCAGCAGCGCGCACTCCTCCAGCAACCGCACCGGCCAGCCCGGCCCCGAGGCCGACAGGGCGCCCAACTCCCTTACTCGCGCGGCCAGGCCGGGAGCCTGGGCGTCGACCATGCGCGCGGCCGTCTCCTCCCACAACCCGTACCCCGGCTGATCGGCCGCCGCCAGGCCGCCCCGCAGCAAGTCCGCCAACCGCTGTTCCAGCTCCTGGGCGCCCCCGCTGATCCGCTCCGCCCGCCGTACAGCCCGCCGACGCGCCGCCTCCGGGTCAGCCGGTCCGGACGCCGGGGCGCCGGACGCCGGGGCGCCGCCCACTCCGCCCATCCCCGCCGTACTCTTCCCCTCCGCGTCCTTCCCTGCCGCGCCCTTCTCCTCCGCCGCTCTCCCGCGACGCCCCGTCAGCCATTCCTCCGCCCAGTCGGGCGGCTCGCCCGCTGCCAGGGCCCGTTCACCGGCGGCCCAGACCAGCAGCAGGCCCAGGGCGTGCTCGCACGGCGACCTCCGGCCGGGGCAACCGCACCGGTACGCCGGGCCGGTGGTGTCGACGACCGTTCGATACGGATCGCTTCCGCTTCCCGCGCACAGCCCCCACACCGCACCCGAACCGTCGTACCCACCGCCCGACCACGCCCCGGCCGCGCCGAGCCCGCTCCCCGCCTCGCACGACGCCTCGTCAGGAGCGAGCGCCAGGACCTGCTCCACCGTCCAGCGCACCGCCGGGGCGGCCGTGCGCGGGTGTTCTCCCCCGTGAGATAGCAGCATGGGAACGACGGTAGAGCCTCCCACTGACAATCAGCCTGACCTGCGATTTCGGTGCCGGACGCACCACTTGACTTTGCTTTCCCCTCACGGTTCGCTGCGGACTCCGAATCGCCTGTACCCAGGGGGGAACAAGGATGAGCAGCACCACCCGTACCGCCGGCATCGCCGGTAACACCCGTAGCTCCCGCGGTGTTCGCACCGCCCTCTGCGCCGCCGTCGTGCTCGGGCTCGGTCTCGGCCTCGGGGCCTGCTCCCAGACCGTCGAGAAGGCGGACAGAGCGGTGGACGAAGCCGTGGACAAGGCGGTCGACGAGACCTACGAGGTCACCTACGAGGTGACCGGCAGCGGAGTCGACGAGATCCAGTTCCACGCGGGCGGGGGCAAGGCCATGGACCCGGAGATCGAGACGGTCGAGTCGCCCCGGCTGCCATGGCGGAAGACCGTCACGCTCCGCGGGATCATGCCGCCCGCCGTGATGCCGATCGCCGTGGGCGGGGCCGACGTCGCCTGCTCGATCACGTACAAGGGCAAGGTGATCAAGGAGGCCGAGGGCGAGGGGCTCGTCACGGCGGGCGGTTGCGTCGCGGTCTCGCCGGTGGCCGGCTGAACGTTCCGTCAACAGCGGTCGTATCGCCCCCTTATCGGCCCCGAACCGCTCCTGACCTGCGGTCGGGGCCGATTGTCAGTGCCGTGGTGCACGGTGGTAGCACGTCCGGTCGATCTGGAGGGGGATCCATGACCGTGCCCGAGACCACCACCGGCGCCACCACCACCGTGGGAGCGCAGGCGCTGCGGCCACACGCCGAGGACGCCTTCGCCGACGAACTCAAGGCGCTGGCCGCGGCCGACGACCGCCCGCGGCCCGCCCGCTGGCGGCTGTCCCCGTGGGCCGTCGCCACCTATCTGCTGGGCGGCGTCCTGCCCGACGGCACGGTGATCACCCCCAAGTACGTCGGCCCGCGCCGGCTCGTCGAAGTCGCCGTGTCCACCCTCGCCACCGACCGGGCCCTGCTGCTCCTCGGCGTGCCCGGCACCGCCAAGACCTGGGTCTCCGAGCATCTCGCGGCCGCCGTCAGCGGCGACTCCACACTGCTCGTCCAGGGCACGGCGGGCACTCCGGAGGAAGCCGTCCGCTACGGGTGGAACTACGCCCGGCTCCTCGCGCACGGCCCCAGCTCGGGCGCGCTGGTGCCGAGCCCGCTCATGCGCGCCATGTCCGAGGGCCTGACCGCCCGGATCGAGGAGCTCACCCGCATCCCCGCCGACGTGCAGGACTCGCTGATCACGATCCTCTCGGAGAAGACCCTCCCCATCCCCGAACTCGGGCAGGAGGTCCAGGCGGTCCGCGGCTTCAACGTCATCGCCACGGCCAACGACCGCGACCGCGGGGTCAACGAGTTGTCCAGCGCCCTGCGCCGCCGCTTCAACACGGTCGTGCTGCCGCTGCCGGCCACACCCGAGGCGGAAGTCGACATCGTGTCCCGGCGCGTCGACCAGATAGGGCGCTCGCTCGACCTGCCGACCGAGCCCGACGGCCTCGCCGAGATCCGACGTGTCGTCACCGTCTTCCGCGAACTGCGGGACGGAGTCACGACCGACGGCCGGACCAAGCTCAAGTCGCCCTCGGGGACGCTGTCGACGGCCGAGGCGATCTCCGTCGTCACCAACGGACTGGCGCTGGCGGCGCACTTCGGCGACGGAGTGCTGCGCCCCGGGGACGTGGCGGCGGGCATCCTCGGCGCGGTCGTCCGGGACCCCGCGACCGACCGGGTGGTCTGGCAGGAGTACCTGGAGACGGTGGTGCGGGAACGGGACGGGTGGAAGGACTTCTACCGCGCGTGCCGCGAGGTGTCCGCATGACCGGGGTCCCGGGCCCCGGCGGGCCCCTGCTGCTGGGAGTGCGCCACCACGGTCCGGGCTCCGCGCGCGCCGTCCGCGCGGCCCTGGCCGCCGCCCGCCCGCACGCCGTGCTGATCGAGGGCCCGCCGGAAGGGGACGTACTGCTTCCGCTGGCCGCCGACGAGCGGATGCGGCCGCCGGTCGCGCTGCTCGCCCATGCCGTCGACGACCCGGGGCAGGCGGCGTTCTGGCCGCTGGCCGCGTTCTCGCCCGAATGGGTCGCGATCCGCTGGGCGCTGACGCACGACGTGCCGGTCCGTTTCATCGACCTCCCCGCCGCGAACTCGCTGGCCCTCACCCGCGCGGCGGAGCGGCGGGCCACCGGCCACGAGGAGGAACGGCCGTCCGCCGACGGCGAGGAGGAGCACGCGTACGGAGGACCGGCCGGGAGCAGGAGCGGTGGACCGGCCGTGGGCGGGAGCGGCGGACCGGCCGGAACGGGAAGCGGAGACGAGGACGGGGGAGGGGCCGGGCCGGGGGCGGACGGCGCGGCCGCAGCAGTCCCGGTCGACCCCGTCGCGGTACTGGCCGGGACGGCGGGTTACGACGACCCGGAGCGCTGGTGGGAGGACGTCGTCGAACACCGCGCCCGGCACGGCGACGCCGACCCCCTGGCCCCCTTCGCCGTGCTCGCGGAGGCGATGACGGCCCTCCGCGAGGTGTACGGGGACGGCGGCCACCCCCGCGACGCCGTCCGCGAGGCGTACATGCGCACACAACTGCGCAAGGCCGGGAAGGAGTTCGGGGACGACATCGCGGTCGTCTGCGGAGCCTGGCACGTTCCCGCGCTCGCGGCGGGGACCACGGTCGCCGCCGACCGGGCCCTGCTCAGGGGGCTGCCCAAGGTCAAGACCGAGCTGACCTGGGTGCCCTGGTCGCACCGCCGGCTCGCCCGGCACAGCGGATACGGGGCGGGCATCGACTCGCCCGGCTGGTACGGACACCTCTTCGACGCCGCCGACCGCCCGATCGAGCGGTGGATGACCAAGGTCGCCGGACTCCTCCGCGACGAGGACCGGTTCGTGTCGTCCGCCCATGTCATCGAGGCCGTCCGGCTCGCCGGAACCCTCGCCTCCCTGCGCGGCCGCCCGCTCGCCGGACTGAGCGAGACGACGGACGCGATCCGGGCCGTGATGTGCGACGGCTCCGACGTCCCGCTCGTCCTGGTGCGGGACCGGCTGGTCGTCGGGGAGACGCTCGGGGAGGTCCCCGACACCGCCCCCGCCGTACCGCTGCAACGCGACCTCGCCCGGCAGCAGCGCACCCTCCGCCTCAAACCGGACCCGGCCGAGCGCGAGTTGGAGCTCGACCTGCGCAAGGACACCGACGCAGCCCGCAGCCGGCTGCTGCACCGGCTGCGACTCCTCGCCGTCGACTGGGGCCTGCCCACGGCCGGCCGGGCGAGCACCGGCACCTTCCGCGAGAGCTGGCGGCTGCGCTGGGAGCCCGAGCTGTACGTACACGTCGCCGAGGCCGGGACCTGGGGGACCACCGTGCTCTCCGCGGCGACCGCCAAGGCCCGGTCGCAGGCGGTCTCGGCCACCGCGCTCGACCGGATCACCGAGCTCGCCGAGCACTGCCTGCTCGCCGGACTGCCGGACGCGCTGCCCGTGGTGATGCGGGCCCTCGCCGACCGCGCCGCGCTCGACGCCGACGTCGGCCGCCTCGCCGACGCCCTGCCCGCGCTGGCCCGCACCCTGCGCTACGGCGACGTGCGGGCCACGGACACCCGGGCGCTCGTCGAGGTCGCCACCGGGCTGGCGGAGCGCGTCTGCGTCGGCCTGCCCTCCGCGTGCACCGGACTCGACGCCGACGGCGCCGCCGCGATGCACCGCAGAGTGGACGGAGTCCACGGCGCGATCGGGCTGCTCCGAGGAGCCGTGCCCGAGAACGCCGACGGCCACGACGGTCTGCGCGAGCGCTGGACCGCCGTACTGCACCGCCTCGCCGCCCGGGGCGCCGTCGCGGGCGTCGTCCGGGGCCGCGCGGCCCGCCTGCTGCTCGACGGGGGACGGATCGCGGAGGACGACGCGGCCCGGCTGATGGGCCTGGCCCTCTCTCCCGGCACGCCGCCCGCCGACGCGGCCGCCTGGATCGAGGGCTTCATCGGCGGCGCGGGCGGCGGAATGCTCCTCGTCCACGACGAGCGGCTGCTGCCCCTGGTCGACGCCTGGCTCACCGGCGTGCCCGCCGACGCCTTCGTCGACGTGCTGCCCCTGCTGCGCCGCACCTTCTCCGCCTACGAGGCCGGGGTACGGCGCACCCTGGGCGAGCTCGTACGACGCGGTCCGGGCGCGGGCGGCCCGTCGGCCGGCCCCTCCGGCACCGGGGCGACGGCCCCCGGCTTCGGCCACGGACTCGACACGGCACGGGCCGACGCGGTGGAGCCGGTGCTGCGCCTCCTGCTCGGCACGGCGTACGACGCGGCCTCGCACCCGCGCACCAGGACAGGCGCCGACGGCGATTCGGACGCGGACGCGGGCGAGGGTGCGGCCAAGGGCGCAGGTACGGACAAGGGCGGGGACACGGGTACGGCTACGGCTACGGGTACGGACGAGGGGGCGGGCACGGACGGGGAACCGGGCCCGCCTCGCCCGGCCGGCACCCCGCCGCACCCGGACCCCACCGCGCCGTACCCGGACCCGGCCCCCACCGCGCCGCACCCGGCGGGCCCCGCGGCCCGGTCGGTTCAGGACGCCCGCCCCGGCGTGGCGGACGACGAGCGGCTGCGCCGATGGCGGCTGGTCCTGGGCGGGGACGGTGAGGAGGGCACCGGTCGCGGCCTCACCGGCCGCGACGCCGCGATGGACGGTGCGCTGACCGCGCTGTACGGCGCGGGCGCCAAGCCGGGAGGCCGGAACGGAAACGGCCGCTCGGCAGGGCTCGGGGCCTCCGCCCCGTCCGTGGCCCGCTGGCTCGGCGACATCCGCACGTACTTCCCCGGCTCCGTCGTCCAAGTCATGCAGCGCGACGCCATCGACCGGCTCGGGCTCTCCACGCTGCTCCTCGAACCGGAGATGCTCCAGGCCGTCGAGCCGGACGTCCATCTCGTCGGAACGCTGCTCTCGCTCAGCAAGGCCATGCCCGAGACGACGAAGGAGACCGCGCGAGAGGTCGTCCGCAAGGTCGTCGACGACCTGGAGAAGCGGTTCGCCACCCGCACCCGGGCCACCCTCTCCGGCGCCCTGGACCGCGCGGCGAGGACCGACCGCCCCCGCCACCGCGACATCGACTGGAACCGCACCGTCCGGGCCAACCTCAAGAACTACCTGCCCGAGCACGGCACGGTCGTCCCGGAGCGGCTCATCGGCTACCGGCGGGCCGCCCGGTCCGTGAAGAAGGACGTCATCCTCTGCATCGACCAGTCCGGATCGATGGCCTCCTCCGTGGTCCACGCGTCCGTCTTCGGCGCGGTGCTCGCCTCCATGAGCACGCTGCGCACCAGACTCGTCGTCTTCGACACGGCCGTCGTCGACCTCACCGACCAGCTCGACGACCCCGTCGACGTGCTCTTCGGCACCCAGCTGGGCGGCGGCACCGACATCAACCGCGCGCTCGCCCACTGCCAGACGAGGATCACCCGGCCAGCCGACACCGTCGTCGTGCTCATCAGCGACCTCTACGAGGGCGGCATACGCGACGAGATGCTGAAGCGGGTCGCCGCGATGACGGCGTCGGGCGTGCGGTTCGTGACCCTGCTGGCCCTGTCCGACGAGGGCGCGCCCGCCTATGACCACGACCACGCGGCGGCCCTGGGCGCCCTGGGGACACCGGCGTTCGCCTGCACCCCGGACCTCTTCCCCGAGGTGATGGCGGCCGCGATCGAGGGGAGACCCGTCCCCGTGCCGGACCAGGAGGCTCCACGCTGACCCCGCGCCTCCCGACGCCACGAGGACCGAGCACCGTCGAGGACGGCGCGCGTCGAGGACGGCGTGCGGCGAGGACAGCGCCCCGCAGGGATGGGGCCCGCGAGGACGGCACGCCGTGGACACGGCGCCCCGCGGGGTTCGCGTGCCGAGTGGATCGAGTGCCATCAGGACATTGCCGTGAGGATGGCGCGCCGCGGGAACGAGTGCCGCGGGGTTCGCGGGCCGAGTGGATCGGGCGTCGACGACCAGTCCGGCCGGGAGCGGGCCGGCGCCGGTCGAGGCCGCCCGCCGGGTCTGTGACCGTAATCACCGCTCAGGTGTGATCTGCGATTTAGGGTCACGCGGAACGCGGGGATAACCTGCGAGATGGACATGCCGCGTACAGGGGGTCACCCTGTGCGCCTCCCTCGTGACAGAGCAGTCGCATTTGCCCCTCGCGGCACGCCCACGCAGAAATCGAACCGCGAGACCATTTGATTAAGGGACGGACGCGCGTGGACCTGTTCGAGTACCAGGCGAGGGACCTCTTCGCCAAGCACGGTGTACCGGTGCTGGCCGGTGAAGTCATCGACACGCCTGAGGCGGCCCGCGAGGCGACCGAGCGGCTGGGCGGTAAGTCGGTTGTCAAGGCGCAGGTGAAGGTCGGCGGTCGCGGCAAGGCCGGCGGCGTCAAGCTGGCCGCCACCCCGGACGAGGCGGTCGCCCGCGCGACCGACATCCTCGGCATGGACATCAAGGGCCACACGGTCCACAAGGTGATGATCGCCGAGACCGCGCCCGAGATCGCCGAGGAGTACTACGTCTCGTACCTCCTCGACCGCACCAACCGCACCTTCCTGGCCATGGCCTCGGTGCAGGGCGGCATGGACATCGAGGAGGTCGCGGAGAAGACCCCCGAGGCCCTCGCGAAGGTCCCGGTCGACTCCAACACCGGTGTCACCATCGAGAAGGCCCGCGAGATCGTCGCCCAGGCGAAGTTCCCGGCCGAGGTCGCCGAGAAGGTCGCCGAGGTCCTGGTGACCCTGTGGAAGACCTTCGTCGCCGAGGACGCCCTCCTCGTCGAGGTCAACCCGCTCGCCAAGGTCGCCTCCGGCGACGTCCTGGCGCTGGACGGCAAGGTCTCGCTCGACGACAACGCCGACTTCCGGCAGCCCGAGCACGAGGCGCTGGAGGACAAGGCCGCGGCCAACCCGCTGGAGGCCGCCGCCAAGGCCAAGAACCTCAACTACGTCAAGCTCGACGGCGAGGTCGGCATCATCGGCAACGGCGCGGGTCTGGTCATGTCGACCCTGGACGTCGTCGCGTACGCCGGTGAGAAGCACGGCAACGTGAAGCCCGCCAACTTCCTCGACATCGGTGGCGGCGCCTCCGCCGAGGTCATGGCGAACGGCCTGGAGATCATCCTCGGCGACCCGGACGTCAAGTCCGTCTTCGTCAACGTCTTCGGTGGCATCACCGCCTGCGACGAGGTCGCCAACGGCATCGTCCAGGCGCTCGAACTGCTCAAGTCCAAGGGCGAGGAAGTCACCAAGCCGCTGGTCGTGCGCCTCGACGGCAACAACGCGGAGCTGGGTCGCAAGATCCTCTCCGACGCCAACCACCCGCTCGTGCAGCGCGTGGACACCATGGACGGCGCGGCCGACAAGGCCGCCGAGCTCGCCGCGGCTGCTGCGAAGTAAGGGACGAGGGACTCCAACACCATGGCAATCTTCCTCACCAAGGACAGCAAGGTCATCGTCCAGGGGATGACCGGCGCCACCGGCATGAAGCACACCAAGCTCATGCTCGGTGACGGCACCAACATCGTCGGCGGTGTGAACCCGCGCAAGGCCGGCACGACCGTCGACTTCGACGGCACCGAGGTACCCGTGTTCGGGACCGTCGCCGAGGCCATGGAGAAGACCGGCGCGAACGTGTCGGTGCTCTTCGTGCCGCCGGCCTTCGCCAAGGCCGCCGTCGTCGAGGCGATCGACGCCGAGATCCCGCTCGCCGTCGTGATCACCGAGGGCATCGCCGTCCACGACTCCGCCGCCTTCTGGGCGTACGCGAGCTCGAAGGGCAACAAGACCCGGATCATCGGCCCGAACTGCCCCGGTCTGATCACCCCCGGCCAGTCCAACGCCGGCATCATCCCGGGCGACATCACCAAGCCCGGCCGCATCGGTCTCGTGTCCAAGTCCGGCACGCTGACCTACCAGATGATGTACGAGCTGCGCGACATCGGCTTCTCCTCCGCCGTCGGCATCGGTGGCGACCCGGTCATCGGCACCACGCACATCGACGCCCTCGCCGCGTTCGAGGCCGACCCCGACACCGACCTGATCGTGATGATCGGTGAGATCGGCGGCGACGCCGAGGAGCGTGCGGCCGACTTCATCAAGGCCAACGTCACCAAGCCGGTCGTCGGTTACGTCGCGGGCTTCACCGCCCCCGAGGGCAAGACCATGGGCCACGCCGGCGCCATCGTGTCCGGTTCCTCCGGCACCGCGCAGGCGAAGAAGGAGGCCCTGGAGGCCGCCGGCGTCAAGGTCGGCAAGACGCCGACCGAGACCGCCAAGCTGGCGCGCGAGATCCTCGGCGCCTGACCGTCGTCTCCGAGGCGGCGGCGCGACGGTCACGCGGCCCGCGGCCCGCAGTGACGCGGCACCGCACAGACGGCGCGGGCCCGTACCCCTGGACTGGGGTACGGGCCCGCGCCGTTCGCGTCCCGCGTTGCGTCCCGCGTCGTTCGTCAGGCGGACGAGCGCGGCGGGCGGGCCCAGCCGGCTCGGGGGGCCAGCCGGGCGGTCCCCCGCACGAGCCCGTCCCCAGGCCGTGCCACCGGCTGCTTTCCCGGATGTGTCACAGGTTGTCTCCCCGGCTTCGGCTGCGGCGGGTCCGGCCGCTGCGGGTGGCCGGGCAGCGGCTCCTCCTCGACCTGGTGGTCCGGGTTCTCCGGGTGCCCGTGCCCGTCCGGGCCCGTCACCAGGGAAAACAGCGTCAGCCCGACCAGCAGCGCCGTGGAGGAGAAGACCGCCCTGGTCCACCGCCGGGCCCGGCGCTCGCTGCCGGTACGGATCGCCTCGGGCGAGGGGAGCGCGGCGAAGGGATCGACCCGCCCCCGCCGCGCGACCCCGTACCACGGCGGCACATGCAGTCCCGGCACACCCTGGACCGGCGCATCCCGTCCCGGCGCACCCTGGACCGGCACATCCCGTCCCGGCCCGTCCCGCATCGGCGCCTTCCGCCCCGGCGCGGCCTGGGCCGGGACCTCCGGCGTCGGCGCACTTCGCGCGAGCATGCCGATCCGCTCGCGCAGGAGCGCCGACCGTTCGACGGGCGACGACGGCAGCGCCAGCTCGGGCAGCCGCTCGGCGAGCGCGGCACGCGCGTTCATCAGCCTGTTCGCCGTCGCCCGAGTGCTGGCCTCCGTCTCCGCCGCGGTCTCCGGCAGACCCAGCCCGACGCCGTCGTGGAGCAGCAGGGTGCGACGGTACGGCGGCGGCAGTTCGAGCAGCGCGTCGAGCAGTGCCCGTGCACCCGGTTCGGCGGGCGGCGGGTCGAAGGCGCGGTGCGCACGGCGCAGCCGGTGCCACGGCGACAGCGCGTACTCGTACGCCGCCGCCCGCACCCAGCCCGCCGGGTCAGGGTCCACCGCGACCTCGGGCCAGCGTTCCCAGGCCAGTGCGAAGGCGCGGGCGACGGCTTCCCGGGAGAGCCCGCGACGCCCGGTCAGCAGAAACGTCTGGTGGAACAGCGAGGGCGCGCAGCGCGCGTACAGGGCGTCGAAGGCTCCGGTGGCCGCCCCGGATTCCTGGCCCCCGGCTCCCTCGGCCGGACTCCGCTTCATGAACGGTCCCCGAGGAGGCCGTGCCGGTCCTCGAAGGAGCCAAGTCGAGCAATTGAGCACATAAACATATATTGAGCGACACAACGGCCGTTCTCCCGTTACACGGAATAAGCGCGTGTCGTTGGCAGCATGATGACGTGACCCAAGTGACTGGAGGCAGCCCGCCGTTGTCGGCGGAACAGGCCGCGGGGCAGGCCGAGAGGCGAACCGCGGGACATTCGGGGAGACCGGCGGCGCGGGACGGCCGACGTGCGGCGGGACGGGCCGCGGAGCGGAGCCGTACCGCCGCTCTGGCCTTCACCTTTCTGCGCGGAGGGCTCGCGGCCGGGCTGGGACTGGCCGCGTTCACCGTGCTCGTCATGGTGCTGTGGGTCAGCTCCCCGGCCCCCGACGACGGCCCGGCCGGGGCCCTTCACACGGCGGCGTCGATCTGGCTGCTCGCCCATGGCGCCGAGCTGATCAGGACCGACACGCTCAGCGGGGTCCCCGCTCCGATCGGCCTCGTGCCGCTGCTGCTCACCGCGTTGCCGGTGTGTCTGGTGCACCGCGCGGCCCGGGACGCCGTGGAGGTCGACGAGGGACCCGCGGCGCCTTCGGCGATGGGCGCGCTCGGCCTGGTCACGGGCGGATACGCGGTGGTGGGGGCGGCTGTCGCGCTCTACGCGCAGAGCGGTTCGCCGTCCGCGCGCGGGGGCTCGCTGCTCTTCCCCGCGTGCGCGGTGGTCGCGGGCGCGGCGGCTTCCGGCGTCTGGACGGCGTGCGGACGCCCGATCGGCCCGCTGCCGTCCTGGGCGCCGGTGCGGATACGCGTGGCGGTGGCGCGCTCCCGGTACGAGGAACGCGTCGACACGATGTGCCGCGCGGCCGTGGCGGGGATCGCAGCGCTGCTGGGCGGCGGGGCGCTGCTCGTCGCGGTGTCGATGCTCTGGCACGCGCAGTCGGCTCAGCAGTCGTTCACCCAGCTCTCGGGGAACTGGTCAGGCCGGGTCTCGGTGCTGCTGCTCGCGGCCGCCCTGGTGCCGAACGCGGCGGTGTGGGGCGCGGCGTACGGGCTGGGCCCGGGGTTCGCGCTCGGCACGGGGGCCACGGTGACCCCGCTGGCCTTCTCGGGGCACCCGGCGCGGCCGGTCTTCCCGCTGCTCGCGGCGGTGCCGGACCCCGGCACGGGGACGGTGCTCAACTGGGCGACCGGGGCGGTGCCGGTCACCGCCGGGGTGGTGGTCGCCTGGTTCACGGTACGGCGGGCCGTGCCCGTACCCGCCGGGAGGGATACGCGCGCGGGCAGAGAAGAACCCGCGGGCAGAGAAGAACCCGCGGGCAGAGAAGAACCCGCGGGCAGAGAAGAACCCGCGGGCAGAGAAGAACCCGCGAGCAGGGAAGAACCCGCGGGCAGGAAGGCGCCTGCTGGGGGGAAGCCGCTCACCGGAGGTGAGGCCGGGCCGGAGTCCGGGCGGCGGGGGAACGGCGAGGGAGACGCGCGGCGGCAGGCGTGGGGAGTGCGGGAGACCGCGCTCACGGCCGTGCTCGCGGCGCTGGGGTGCGGCCTGGGCACGGCGGTGCTGGCCGGGGCGGCGGGTGGACCGCTCGGTACCCGCGCGCTCACGGCGTTCGGCCCGGTGTGGTGGCTGACGGGCGCGGCGGCCGCGGCGTGGACGGCGGGGATCGGCGTCCCCGGGGCGTTGCTGCTACGGGCCTGGCGGCTGCACCGGAGCAGGAGCGAGCGTGCCCGAAGGCGACAGGACCCGGCCGCGCCCCGGGCGACGGGCGGGACGGCCCTGGCGGCGGGGACGGCCGGGACGGCAGGGGCGGCAGGGGCGGAAAGGGAGGCAGAGGCGAAAGCGGCAGCAGAAGCGGCAGTGGCTGTGGGGGCCGCCGGGCCTGCTGAGGCCATGGGGGAGGCCGCCGTTCAGGACGCCGCCTTCGGGGCACCGGCCGCGTCGGCGCCAGTGAGGAACAAGCGGGCGGAACGGAAACAGCGGGCGAAGGAACGCGCGGAGGAGAAGCGCGCCGAGCGGCTGCGCGGGGCGGACGAACGTGCGGCGCGGAAGCGCCGGAAGAAGGAGCGTTCGGAGGGGGCGGAGGAGGAGAAGCCAGGTACGGAGACGTCGAAGCGGTCGAAGAAGCCGAAGAAGCCGCGCTGGGGGAAGCGGGCCGCGGGCGCCGACGCCCAGGAGCCGATGGCTCACGGGACCGTGTACGACGCCGCGATGGACGTCGGCGCGATGGGCGTCGGCAGCGGGCACGACGCGGGCTCGGAGCCGTACGACTTCCTGCCGGCCGACCCCTGGCACGAGAGACGCGCGAGGCACGAGCGGCACGAGTGACATGAGAGATCGGCTGACATGAGAGAACGGCCCGGCGTACGGGAGACGCCGGGCCGTGGGAAGACGTGTGAACGTGTGAAGCAGAACCGCAGGGGAGACGCGCGGAGAGGAGCGGCGGGGGAGCGGAGGAGAGGCCCGCAAGGCCGGACGGCGAGGCCGCTCGGATCAGCCCTTCATCCCTGCCGGCCCACCAGCCTGCCAGTTCAGCAGCCCTTCACCCTGTCCCCCCTTCACCCCTCCACGCCTCACCCCTCCACCTCTCACTCCTTCACGCCGAAGAGGGGCTCCAGCGGCTTCGGCAGCAGGTCGTTGCAGGCCAGCTGGCCGGACTTGGTCAGGGCGTCGTTCACGCAGGTGTAGTAGTCGCGGTAGACCAGCTGGACCGTGTACGTCGTCGCCACGATCGAGAGCGCGAGCAGCGCCGTCACCAGACCGCTGATCGCGGCCGTGGTCTGCTGCCTGCCGTAGCCCGTGACGGGGCCGCCGGCCGTGGCCCCGGGGGCCGGAGCGCGCCCGGTACCGGGTCCCTGGAGCGGGCCGCCGGCCGACGCGCCGGGAGCCGTGGCCGAGCCGGTCGCACCGGCGGCACCCGGGGCGGAGGCGGTGGAGGCGGCGGCTTCCCTGGGCTTCGCCCGGAGCGCGCTGATCGACCAGTACACGGCCAGCGCGCCCAGCAGCAGGGCGATCTCCGGGAACTCGAAGAGCGCGAAGAAGAACGCCCACATGCCGGCGAGCAGTGCGTAGCGTGCGCGCCGCTGGGCCGGATCGGTCGGGTCCCAGCGCAGACCGCCGGGGGTGCCGCCCTCGGAACCGCCCTGGCCGCCCGGCCCGCCGGGACGGCCGCCGAAGCCGCCGCTCTGCCGGCCGGGCTGACGGGGACTCCACTGACCGCCCGGGGCCGGCCGGTCGCCGGGGCCGCCGCCCTCGGACGAACCGTCGCCCTCGCCCCGGCCTCCGTTCCCCTGGCCCCCGTTCCCCCGGCCGTCGTCGGCGTTCGAGACGTGACGGGGCTGCCAGGGCTGGTCGGGGCGGTCCTCGGGCGGCGCGGCGAACGGATTGTCGTCAGCGGACCCGGAGGTCCGGGCCGCACCTGACGACCCGGCGGAACCGGACGGACCAGACGCACCGGACGCACCGAAGGAGCCGGCCGCCCCGACCGGTCCCGCGGCCCCCAGAGAGGCCGAGGAGACCGACGAGGACGAGGAGACCGACGAGGACGAGGAGGCCGACGAGGACGAGGAAGACGGCGAGGACTCCGCTGAGGACCGGTCCTCCCGCAGCAACGGCGAGGCCGCCCCAGCCAACGGAAGCGGCTGCGGCGAGTGGTGGAAGGCGGTGCGGCGGCGTCGGTCCGTCATGTGGTGAACGTCTTCCCCATCTCGTCATTTCCGCCCTGCGGGCGGATCCTGTCCCCTGACGCTACCTCCCGGCCAGGAGGGGCCGAAAGCGGGGAGTGGCCGCGGCCGGGCGGGCCGTCCGCGCTCTCCGGCCCCTTCCGCATCGCCCGGTGGCCGATATGCGATGGATGCGCGGTCCCTCACCCCGTCCCGAGGGGGGCGGGGCGTCTGCCGGTATCGTTGCTGACGGTCGGCTCGTTCGTAGAGTTCCCCGTATCAAGGGGCACGATTCTTTCGTACGACCATACAAATACAGCGCCGCCTGCTTCATGTCGCCTGCTTCATCACGCGAGAAAGGGCCCAGCCGTGGCCTCCCCGTCCACCTCCGCCGCCCCGGCCCGCCTGGTCGTGCTGGTCTCCGGTTCCGGAACGAATCTTCAAGCCCTGCTCGACGCCATCGGTGACGACCCCGAGGGGTTCGGGGCGCGGATCGTCGCGGTCGGCGCCGACCGCTACGGCATCGCCGGCCTGGAGCGGGCGGAGCGTGCCGGGCTGCCGACCTTCGTGTGCCGGGTCAAGGACCACGCCACCCGCGAGGAGTGGGACGCGGCGCTCGCCGCGGCGACGGCCGAGCACGACCCGGACCTCGTGGTCTCGGCGGGATTCATGAAGATCGTGGGCAAGGAGTTCCTCGCCCGGTTCGGCGGCCGGTTCATCAACACCCACCCCGCCCTGCTCCCCAGCTTTCCCGGTGCCCATGGGGTGCGTGACGCGCTCGCGTACGGCGTGAAGGTCACCGGGTGCACCGTCCACTTCGTCGACGACGGTGTCGACACCGGTCCGATCATCGCGCAGGGCGTGGTCGAGGTGACCGAAGAGGACACGGCGGAGGGCGAAGCGGCCCTCCATGAACGCATCAAGAGAGTCGAGCGCAAGCTGCTCGTCGAGGCCGTACGGCGGCTCGCCCGCGACGGCTTCCGCATTGAGGGACGAAAGGTTCATCTCGGTCATGTCGGTGAATAAGCCCATCCGTCGCGCCCTGGTCAGTGTCTACGACAAGACGGGGCTCGAAGACCTCGCCCGCGGCCTGCACGAGGCGGGTGTCGAGCTCGTCTCCACCGGCTCCACCGCCGGGCGGATCGCCGCGGCCGGGGTGCCGGTCACCAAGGTCGAGGAGCTCACCGGCTTCCCCGAGTGCCTCGACGGCCGCGTCAAGACGCTGCACCCGCGCGTCCACGCCGGCATCCTCGCGGACCTGCGCCTGGACGCCCACCGCGAGCAGCTCGCCGAGCTGGGCGTGGAGCCGTTCGACCTGGTGGTCGTGAACCTCTACCCGTTCAAGGAGACCGTCGCCTCCGGCGCGTCCGCCGACGAGTGCGTGGAGCAGATCGACATCGGCGGCCCGTCCATGGTCCGCGCCGCCGCCAAGAACCACCCGTCCGTGGCCGTCGTCACGAGCCCGGAGCGGTACGCCGACGTCCTCGCCGCGGTGCGGGCGGGCGGCTTCGACCTGGCCGCCCGCAAGCGGCTGGCCGCCGAGGCGTTCCAGCACACCGCCGCCTACGACGTGGCCGTGGCCTCCTGGTTCGCCGCCGACTACGCCGCCGCCGACGACTCGGGCTTCCCGGACTTCTTCGGCACGACGTACGCGCGCGAGAACGTCCTGCGGTACGGCGAGAACCCGCACCAGCCCGCCGCGCTCTACACCTCCGGCTCCGGCGGCCTGGCCGAGGCGGAGCAGCTGCACGGCAAGGAGATGTCGTACAACAACTACACGGACACCGACGCCGCGCGCCGGGCCGCGTACGACCACGCCGAGCCGTGCGTCGCGATCATCAAGCACGCCAACCCGTGCGGCATCGCGATCGGCGACGACGTCGCCGAGGCGCACCGCAAGGCGCACGCCTGCGACCCGCTGTCGGCCTTCGGCGGGGTCATCGCCGTCAACCGTCCGGTGACCGTCGCCCTGGCCGAGCAGGTCGCGGAGATCTTCACCGAGGTCATCGTCGCCCCGGCGTACGAGGACGGCGCGGTCGAGGTGCTGGCCCGCAAGAAGAACATCCGGGTGCTGCGCTGCCCCGACGCCCCGACCGCCCCGGTCGAGGTCAAGCCGATCGACGGCGGCGCGCTGCTCCAGGTCGCCGACCGCCTCCAGGCCGAGGGCGACGACCCTGCCAACTGGACCCTGGCGACCGGCGAGGCGCTCTCCGAGGACGAGCTGAAGGAGCTCGCCTTCGCGTGGAAGGCGTGCCGCGCGGTCAAGTCCAACGCGATCCTGCTCGCCAAGGACGGCGCCTCGGTCGGCGTCGGCATGGGGCAGGTCAACCGCGTCGACTCCGCGAAGCTGGCCGTCGAGCGGGCGGGCGAGGAGCGGGCGCGGGGCTCGTACGCGGCCTCCGACGCGTTCTTCCCGTTCCCCGACGGGCTGGAGATCCTGACCGCCGCCGGGGTCAAGGCCGTGGCCCAGCCGGGCGGTTCGGTCCGTGACGAGCTGGTCGTCGAGGCGGCGAAGAAGGCCGGCGTGACGATGTACTTCACGGGCACGCGCCACTTCTTCCACTGAGCGTTGTCGCGCACCTGAACGCGAAGGGCCGGAACTCCGTGAGGAGTTCCGGCCCTTCGCGTATGACGTCGGAAAAACCGTCAGCTCTTCTTGATCACCAGCGTGCCGGCGGCACGGTCGTGCCAGCCCTGCAGCTTGCCGGAGTTGTCGAAGAACGGCGACAGGTAGACGAGGACGGCGCCGATGTAGCAGAGGAACGCGCCGACGATCGGGATGATGTAGCGGATGAATCCGGCGCCGAGCCCCGGGTTCTGACCGGTGCTCTCCTTGATCACCTTGAGGCCGAGCGCCATCTTGCCGAGGGTCGCGCCGACCAGGGAGATCATCAGCCACTCGTAGAGCAGCGTGATCAGGCCGAGGATCAGGAGCATGCTGAACATGGTGGCGACGAAGCCGGCGCTCGCGTCGTTGATGCAGGCGTCGTAGCCGGGGGTCCCGTAGGTGCAGTCCTCGGTGCTCTTCGCGAGGCCCATGGCACCGGCGATGCCGATCGCGCTGATGATGCCGTACAGCACGCCGATGGCCAGGCCGTCGATCAGACGCGCGCCGAGGCGGAGCCCCATCGTGGCGATCTTGACCGTGCCCAGGCCGGGCACGTTGATGAGGCCGTTGTTGGCCTGGATCGTGCCCGGGGCCGGGGGCTGCTGCGGGTAGCCGTAACCGGGCTGGCCCTGCGGCGCCTGGCCGGGCTGCTGCGGGTACCCGTATCCGGGCTGACCCTGCTGGGGAGCGCCGCCCTGCTGCGGGTAGCCGTAGCCCGGCTGTTCCTGGGGCGGCTGACCGGGCTGCTGCCCGTAGGGGTTGTTCGGGTCGCCGAAGCTCATCTGGGGACTTCCTCCAACGTGCAAATGGGGACGATGCGGCCGCACGGAGGAAAGATGAAGCCTGTGGTCCGCCCCCCGGTACTACTGCGGCACAGCTCAATAATCGTTATAAGCAAAATGTAAGTTTGTCCAGTCGCGACTGGTGGATGTTGCTCAAGCGAGACATGGCGACGGCTCCCGGACACCCGGAATTGGTATGTGGGCAGGGTCATCCGCGAGTATGGGGACATGACTGCCCAGATTCTCGATGGCAAGGCCACCGCAGCCGCGATCAAGTCCGATCTGACCGTCCGCGTGGCGGCCCTCAAGGAGCGGGGCATCAACCCTGGCCTGGGAACCCTGCTCGTCGGTGACGACCCGGGCAGCCGGTGGTACGTGAACGGCAAGCACCGCGACTGCGCCGAGGTCGGCATCGGTTCCATCCAGCGCGAACTCCCCGACACCGCCACTCAGGAGGAGATCGAGGACGTCGTCCGGGAGCTCAACGCCGACCCCGACTGCACGGGGTACATCGTGCAACTGCCCCTGCCCAAGGGGATCGACACCAACCGCGTCCTGGAGCTGATGGACCCCACCAAGGACGCCGACGGCCTCCACCCGATGAACCTGGGCCGGCTCGTGCTCAACGAGACGGCCCCGCTGCCCTGCACCCCGCAGGGCGTCGTCCAGCTGCTCCGCCACCACGGCGTGGAGATCAAAGGGGCGAACGTCGTGGTCGTGGGCCGTGGCGTCACCATCGGCCGCCCGATGCCGCTGCTGCTGACCCGCAGGTCCGAGAACGCCACCGTCACCCAGTGCCACACCGGTACGCGTGACCTCTCGGCGCACCTCAAGCAGGCCGACATCATCGTCGCCGCCGCCGGGGTGCCGCACATCATCAAGCCCGAGGACGTGAAGCCGGGCGCGGCCGTGCTCGACGTCGGCGTCAGCCGGGACGAGAACGGCAAGATCATCGGCGATGTCCACCCGGGCGTGGCCGAGGTCGCCGCCTGGATCTCCCCGAACCCGGGCGGCGTCGGCCCGATGACCCGCGCCCAGCTGCTCGTCAACGTGGTCGAGGCGGCCGAGCGCGCCGCGTCCGCCGTCTGACCCGGCGGATCCGAATCCGGAAGGAACCCCATGGGTGCTGGTAGGAGCCCGGCCCGCCCGGCCGCCGAGGCGGACGCCGCCACGGCGGACGAGGGCGCGTCGGGCCGGGCCGCGTCGAACGAGGACGCGTCCGGCGACGGCGCGGCGAGCGCGGCCGCTCCGGGCGAGGGCGCGTCGAACGACGCCGCTCCCGGCGACGGCGCGTCCGGCGAGGCGGCCGCTTCGGGTGGGGGCGCGGCCGCCGAGGCCGCTGCTCCGGGTGGGGACGCGTCCGGCGAGGGCGGTGACGCGGGGTCCGGCTCGTCGCGGAGGCCCCCCCTGTTCACCCGGGACACCGCGCGTCCCGAGGGCGGCGGTCGCGCCGCGCCCGGGGACGCGCCCGCCCCGGCCCGGCAGTGGCCGCTGCTCGCGGTGCTCTGCGTGGCCGGCCTCGGGCTGCTGATCGTGGCCGTCGACCCGTTCGCCGAGGCGTTCCGGGTCGGCACGATCCTGATCGGCGCGGCTCTCCTCGGCGGCGCGGCGCTGCGGCTCGTGGTGCCGTCGGTCGGCATGCTGGCGGTCCGTTCCCGCTTCACCGACCTGGTGACGTACGGACTTCTCGGCTTCCTCATCGTGATGCTCGCGCTGGTGGCGCAGCCCAAGCCGTGGCTGGACATCCCTTTCCTGGAGGACGCGGTCCACTTCACGATCCGCTGAGGACGGACGCTCCCACTCGTCCGTGCCGCACTCGTCCGTGCCGCACCCGTCCATGGCGAACTCGTCCGTGGCGAACTCGTCCGTGCCGCACTCGTTCGCGGCGCGACACCCGCGCAAGGGGGTGTCCGTCCCCTCCCCCGAGTAGGGACGGACACCCGAGGGCGGGGGAGGGTCACCGGAACGCATGCGTTCCGCGGTGTGGCGACTTGACCGGCCTTGCCCCCGTCCTGGTCTCAGCCTCCTCGACGGCGGAGAGCCGTTCAAGGAAACCCTGTGGCCTGTGGCACGGAAGTGACCATTCCGCCATGGTGTGATCGCTGCGCAACGGTGCCGGTCCCGTTCGCTACGACGCTGGACCGGGTCGCGCGCCGGGACGTATGCGTGTGCATGACACGCGTGTGTGTCCTGGCGTGCGCGTATGCGTACGCACACGCACATGCGACCGACTCCGCGCCCGTCGCGCGGCCCCGGCTTCCCACCCGCCGCACGGGCCCGGGTCCGTGCCCCTGCGGCCCCGGCTTCGCAACCGCCACGCGGACCGGGGGTCGACCGGCCGGGAGGTTTCGGGTCGGATAGCCTGAACGCTGGATATCTCTTCACGTCAAGATTCAGGGATGTCCGCCGCCAGGGGCCAGGAACCCCCACCGCCAGCTGTCTAACGGAGATCGCCATGACCCGCACTCCCGTGAATGTCACCGTGACCGGCGCAGCCGGCCAGATCGGCTACGCGCTGCTCTTCCGCATCGCCTCCGGCCACCTGCTCGGCCCGGACGTGCCGGTCAACCTGCGTCTCCTGGAGATCCCGCAGGGCCTGAAGGCCGCCGAGGGCACCGCGATGGAGCTCGACGACTGCGCCTTCCCGCTGCTTCGCGGCATCGAGATCACCGACGACGCCAACAAGGCGTTCGACGGCGCCAACGTCGCCCTGCTGGTGGGCGCCCGCCCGCGCACCAAGGGCATGGAGCGCGGTGACCTGCTCTCCGCCAACGGCGGCATCTTCAAGCCGCAGGGCAAGGCGATCAACGACCACGCCGCGGACGACATCAAGGTCCTCGTGGTCGGCAACCCGGCCAACACCAACGCGCTCATCGCGCAGGCCGCCGCCCCGGACGTACCGGCCGAGCGCTTCACCGCGATGACCCGCCTCGACCACAACCGGGCGATCTCGCAGCTGGCCGCCAAGACCGGCGCCGCCGTCTCCGAGATCAAGAAGCTGACGATCTGGGGCAACCACTCGGCGACCCAGTACCCGGACATCTTCCACGCGGAGATCGCCGGCAAGAACGCCGCCGAGGTCGTCAACGACCAGGCGTGGCTGGCCGACACCTTCATCCCGACCGTCGCCAAGCGCGGCGCCGCGATCATCGAGGCCCGTGGCGCGTCCTCGGCCGCCTCCGCCGCCAACGCCGCCATCGACCACGTCCACACCTGGGTCAACGGCACCGCCGCCGGTGACTGGACCTCCATGGGTGTCCCGTCGGACGGCTCCTATGGCGTGCCGGAGGGCCTCATCTCGTCCTTCCCCGTCACCACGAAGGACGGCAAGTACGAGATCGTCCAGGGCCTGGACATCAACGAGTTCTCCCGCACCCGCATCGACGCGTCGGTGCAGGAGCTCAGCGAGGAGCGCGACGCGGTTCGCGAGCTCGGCCTGATCTGATCCGGTCCGATCTGGTCCGACCCGACCTCCACTCGACCTGGCTCACCCGACCCGGTCCGGTCTGATCCGACCCGGTCCGATCGGTTCCGGTCCGGGACGTACGTCTTCACGCGTTCACGCGCGTACACCCGCCCCCGGCGGCACCGCACTCGTGGTGCCACCGGGGGCGGTGCCGTACGGTGCCGTACCCGCCTCGCCGAGCGGGGCGTTCGCCGTCGCGGCGCCGGCCGGGCGCGTCGCGGTTGCCGGTCGTACGCGTCACCGGACAGACGGCCTGGGGTTCGGGCGGCCCGGCGCCTTCGCGGATGGTCAGCCCTTGAGCAGTTCGTCGGCGAAGCCGCGTACGGCGGCCATGGCCCGGCGTTGCAGCCCGGGGCCGAACGTGATCCGGGTGGCGCCCAGTTCGCCCAGTCGGCGCGGCGACGGTCCGTCGGGCAGGGCGAGGGCGTTGAGCGGGCCCGGGACGGCGGCGGCCAGCCGGGGCAGGGCCTCGGGCGGGGCCAGGATCGGGTAGACGCAGTCCGCGCCCGCCGCCACGTACAGCAGGGCACGGCGGATCGTCTCCGCCTCCGGGTCCACGCCCTCGGGAACGCCGACGGCGTAGGCGTCGACGCGGGCGTTGACGAAGAGCCGGTCACCCGCGGCGGCCCGTACCTCCGCCAGCCGGTCCGCCTGTCGCTGGGCGTCGACGAGGGCGCCGCCGACCGAGTCCTCCAGGTTGCAGCCGACGGCGCCGGTCTCCAGGACGCGTTCCACCAGCTCTTCGGCCGCCAGCCCGTAGCCCGCCTCGACGTCCGCCGAGACGGGCACCGTCGCCGGGACGGCGCGCACGATCCGCGCCACGGCGGCGAACATCTCGTCGGCGGGCGTCGCCCCGTCCTCGTGACCGAGCGAGGCGGCCACCCCGGCGCTGGGCGTGGCGAGCGCCGGGAAACCCGCCTCGACGAAGACCCGGGCGCTCGCCGCGTCCCACGGCCCCGGGAGGATCAGCGGATCATCGGGGGCGCGGTCGAGGTGCAGGGCGCGAAACGCTGACACGATCATCGTGGAACTCCTGGTGAGGGTCCGGGCGCACGGAGGGCGTGCACGAGCGTGCGAAGGCGTACAGAGTGGCGTACGGAACGGCTCCGGCGGGCGCGGCGCGCGGGCGCACGAGGCGTGCACCGGACCCGTCGCCCGGGATGGCCCCGGAGCCGTGTGCCCGGGAGGGACCCGCGCCCGAATCCCCGGGATGGCTCCGGAGCCGTGCATCCGGGATGGATCCGCGCCCGTGCGCCCGCGAAGGCCCCGCGCCCGAACCCCCGGCTCAGCGCGTGTGGTCACCCGGCTGGTAGTGGCCGGGAACCATGCGGGTGGTCACGGCGAACCGGTTCCACGCGTTGATCGTCGTGATCGCGGCGACCAGATGGGCGAGCTCCGCCTCGTCGAAGTGCTTGGCCGCGTTCTCCCACACCTCGTCCGGCACGAAGCCGTCGGTGAGCACGGTGACCGCCTCGGTCAGCTCGATGGCCGCGATCTCCTTGGGCGTGTAGAAGTGCTTCGACTCCTCCCAGGCGCTGAGCTGGACGATCCGCTGGACGGACTCGCCCGCCGCGAGGGCGTCCTTGGTGTGCATGTCCAGGCAGAACGCGCAGTGGTTCAGCTGCGACGCGCGGATCTTCACCAGCTCCCCGATGACCGGGTCGAGCCCCCTGCGGGACGCGGCGTCCAGCCGGACCATGGCCTTGTAGACATCGGGCGCCAGTTCGGCCCAGGACGTACGCGGGGTGTGCTCGGGGCTGAGTTCGGTGGCCGCGTGGCTGTGTTCGTTCGTCGTCATGAGAACGACGCTACGGGAAGATGGCGCAAGGATATGGTCCATTCCCATGACTGATTCATGGGCCACTTTCGGAGCCGACCTCCACCTGGAGACGAAGGGCTCCGGGGGGCTGCGGGCCGGGCTCATGGACGCCCTGCGCGAGGCCGTGCGCACGGGCAGGCTGAGCCCTGGTACCCGGCTGCCCTCGTCCCGGAGTCTGGCCGCCGATCTCGGCATCGCCCGTAACACCGTCGCCGACGCGTACGCGGAGCTGGTCGCCGAGGGGTGGCTCACCGCCCGGCAGGGATCGGGCACCCGGGTTGCGCCCCGGGCCCAGCCGCGCCGGGCGGCCGGGCGGGCGGCGCCGCTGCGCCCGGCGCGACCCCGACCCGCCTACGACCTGATGCCCGGCTCGCCGGACGTCTCCACCTTCCCGCGCGCCGACTGGCTCAAGGCCTCCCGGCGCGCCCTGACCGCCGCGCCCAACGACGCGTTCGGGTACGGGGATCCGCGCGGCCGCCTCGAACTGCGCACCGCGCTCGCCGGCTATCTGGCCCGCGCCCGGGGCGTGTACGCGGACCCGGAACGGATCGTGATCTGCGCCGGTTTCGTCCAGGCGCTCAAGCTGATGGGGGAGGTGCTGCACAGACGCCGGGTACGGGAGGCGGCCGTCGAGTCGTACGGACTGGACGTGCACTGGCGGCTGCTGACGGACGCCGGACTGCGCCTGCCCTGCCTGCCGGTGGACGGGTCCGGGGCCAGGACCGGCGACCTGGCCGGGATGCGGGGCGTGGGGGCCGTGCTGCTGACGCCGGCCCACCAGTTCCCGACGGGCGCGCCGCTCCACCCCGACCGCCGGGCCGAGGTGGTCGACTGGGCTCGCCGTACGGGCGGGCTGGTCCTGGAGGACGACTACGACGGCGAGTTCCGTTACGACAGGCAGCCGGTGGGAGCCCTGCAAGGACTCGATCCGGAGCGCGTGGTGCACC
>NZ_JBAGJZ010000073.1:0-25844 GCF_037034285.1 Streptomyces tyrfis
ACGGTCGGTCGTGGTCGTGGTCAGCGGGCCCCGGGCCCCGGCGGGCGCCGGTCCCGGACCTGCCGGCCCTCGGACCCTCCCGCGCCGCGGCCCGGCTCAGACCAGGGATCCGCCCGGCAGCTCCACCTTGGCGCCGAGCTTCTCCAGCTTCTCCATGAAGTTCTCGTAGCCGCGGTTGATCAGGCCGATGCCGTGCACCCGCGAGGTGCCCTGCGCCGCCAGCGCGGCGATCAGGTACGAGAAGCCGCCGCGCAGGTCCGGGATGACCAGGTCCGCGCCCTGGAGCTTCGTCGGCCCGGACACCACCGCCGAGTGCAGGAAATTGCGCTGGCCGAAGCGGCAGTCCGAGCCGCCCAGGCACTCGCGGTAGAGCTGGATGTGCGCGCCCATCTGGTTGAGCGCGGAGGTGAAGCCGAGGCGCGACTCGTAGACCGTCTCGTGCACGATGGACAGGCCCGACGCCTGCGTCAGCGCCACCACCAGCGGCTGCTGCCAGTCGGTCTGGAAGCCGGGGTGCACGTCCGTCTCCAGCGCGATGGCGCTCAGCGCGCCGCCCGGGTGCCAGAAGCGGATGCCCTCGTCGTCGACCTCGAACGCGCCGCCGACCCGGCGGAACGTGTTCAGGAAGGTCATCATGGAACGCTGCTGCGCGCCCCGTACGTAGATGTTGCCCTCGGTGGCCAGCGCCGCGGACGCCCAGGAGGCCGCCTCCAGGCGGTCCGGGATCGCCCGGTGCGTGTAACCGTCCAGCCGGTCGACACCGGTGATCCGGATCGTCCGGTCGGTGTCCATCGAGATGATCGCGCCCATCTTCTGCAGCACGCAGATGAGGTCCTCGATCTCCGGCTCGACCGCCGCGTTGGACAGCTCGGTGACGCCCTCGGCGAGCACCGCCGTCAACAGCACCTGTTCGGTGGAGCCCACGGACGGGTACGGCAGCCGGATCTTGGTGCCGCGCAGCCGCTGCGGCGCCTCCAGGTACTGGCCGTCCGCCCGCTTCTCGATGGTCGCGCCGAACCGCCGCAGCACGTCGAAGTGGAAGTCGATCGGCCGGCCGCCGATGTCGCACCCGCCGAGACCGGGGATGAACGCGTGGCCCAGCCGGTGCAGCAGCGGGCCGCAGAAGAGGATCGGGATGCGCGAGGACCCCGCGTGGGCGTCGATGTCCGCGACGTTGGCGCTCTCCACATGGGTCGGGTCCATCACGAGCTCGCCCGGTTCGTCACCCGGCCGCACCGTCACGCCGTGCAGCTGCAGCAGCCCCCGCACCACCCGCACGTCGCGGATGTCGGGCACATTGCGCAGCCGGCTGGGCCCGCTGCCGAGCAGCGCGGCGACCATCGCCTTCGGCACCAGGTTCTTGGCGCCTCTGACGCGGATCTCGCCCTCCAGCGGGGTTCCGCCGTGGACAAGCAGGACATCGTCTGTGCCGGTCATGAATCTCGCGTTCCGGAGTGGTCGGGCAGGGGCCAAACGAAAGGGTAATGGCCCATCGTCCCCCCTCCGGCAGGGCACCGGGGGTGCGCGTACGTCATGGATTCGCCACAACACGCTCTGCGTCCCCCCTCTTGCGGAGGGTCACCGTCCGCTAAGCCCTCCGGTACGCGCGCTCCTCGTGCATCCGTGCGCCCTGAGCTGTGCGTGCGCCGCGCCGGCGACCGGGGGACCCGCCGGGTCCCCGCGGAGCGCCGAGATGCGGGATCATTTCTGCCATGACCGAGGTGTCCTCGCTCACAGGGCGACTGCTCGTGGCCACTCCCGCGCTCGCGGACCCGAATTTCGACCGTGCCGTGGTGCTGCTCCTCGACCACGACGAGGAGGGTTCGCTCGGCGTGGTCCTGAACCGGCCGACCCCGGTGGGCGTCGGCGACATCCTGACGTCCTGGGCCGGGCTGACCGGCGAACCGGGCGTCGTCTTCCAGGGCGGCCCGGTCTCGCTCGACTCGGCGCTGGGCGTGGCCGTCATCCCCGGCGACGAGGGCCCCCTCGGCTGGCGCCGGGTGTACGGGGCGATCGGCCTGGTCGACCTGGAGGCGCCGCCGGAACTGCTGGCCGCCGCCCTCGGCTCGCTGCGGATCTTCGCCGGATACGCCGGCTGGGGCCCCGGGCAGCTGGAGAAGGAAATGAGCGGCGGCGCCTGGTACGTCGTCGAGTCCGAGCCGGGAGACGTCTCCTCGCCGCGCCCGGAGAACCTCTGGCGGGCGGTCCTGCGCCGCCAGCGCAGCGAACTCGCCATGATCGCGACCTATCCCGACGACCCTTCGCTGAACTGAAGTCCCGGGCTTTCAGTACCCTTGGCCTCTATGAGCACTCTTGAGCCCGAGCGCGGGGCAGGGACGGGCACCCTCGTAGAACCGACGCCACAGGTGTCGAACGGCGACGGCGACCACGAGCGCTTCGCCCATTACGTCCAGAAGGACAAGATCATGGCGAGTGCCCTGGAGGGCACCCCCGTGGTCGCGCTGTGCGGCAAGGTCTGGGTACCGGGGCGCGACCCCAAGAAGTACCCGGTCTGCCCGCTGTGCAAGGAGATCTACGAGTCCATGGGCGCCGGCGGCGACAAGGACAAGGGCGGCAAGGACAAGAAGTAGTCCGCGAACGGTCCGGATTCGCCCGGAACGGTCCAGGGCGGTCCGGAACGGTCTGCCCGGGGTTGTTCGGGCATCAGGACTCGGGGTCCCCGGAGCGCGTCGACGCGCGCCCCGGGGACCTTTCGCGTTGTCGCGGGGCGTCGCGGTACGGGGGCGCTGCGGCGCGGGGCGTCGCGGTACGGGGCGTCGCGGTACGGGTGCGGGGCGCCCCGGTTCGGGGACCGGCGCCGGAGTCCCGTACCGCGGACCGCCCGTGAGCGGTTTTCGGCCATGCGCGGCCCCGGTTCGTGCGCGGGCCCGGTTCGTACGTGGCCCCGGTTCGTATGCGGCCCCGCCCGTACGTCGCTTCCGTGCCCGCTTCGGCCGTCCCCGCTTCGGCCGTCCCCGCTTCGGCCGCGCTCCGCCGGCCTCGTCCCGGCTCCCCGTGCTCCGGGTCCCGCGCCCCCTGCCCGGCCCCGTGCCCCAGCGCTCCCGGGTGCGCCGCCCCGTCCCGCCCGGAGACGGCGGCGGCCGTGCCCCGTGCGGGCGGCTCCTCCGCCTTGTCCGCGTTGCACGCCTTGCACCACTGGGTCACAGAGTGGTTGAGACCACTTGTCGGCGTTCTGTCCGCGCACCTACTCTCCTGCCAGTTGTGCAGGACGAAACGCGCGTTGCACATACTGCAACGCCTACCGGTAGGGGTTCCCGGATGAAGCTATCTGCCCGAATTGCCGCCCCGGCTGCGGCGCTTGTCCTGGCGGGGCTCACCGCCACCGCCTGCGCGCCGCAGACCTCCGACACCGGGGCCGAGGGGGACGAGAAGACCGGCACGCTGCGGGTCTGGCTCTTCCAGGAGGTCGGCAACAAGCCCAAGGAGCAGGTCGTCGACGCGGCCATAGCCGACTTCGAGAAGGCGCACAAGGGCGTGAAGGCCGAGGTCGAGTACATCCCGGTCGACACCCGCGCCCAGCGCATCAAGGCCGCGTTCAACGACCCGAAGAGCGCCCCCGACCTCATCGAGTACGGCAACACCGACACCGCCGGCTACGTCAAGGACGGCGGGCTCGCCGACGTCAGCAAGGAGTTCGACGCCTGGGACGAGGCGAAGGACACCGACCCGACCGCCCGGCAGTCCGTCACCGTCGGCGGCAAGGTCTACGGCGCGCCCCTCTTCGTCGGCGTGCGCGCGCTGTACTACCGCACCGACGTCTTCGAGGAGTTGGGGATCGAGGCCCCCAAGTCCCAGGCCGAACTGATCTCCACCGCGAAGAAGATCCACCAGAAGAAGCCCGACCTGTACGGCCTGGCCGTCGGCGGCGCCTACACCTACGGCGCGGTGCCGTTCATCTGGGCGAACGGCGGCGAACTGGCCGAGGAGAGCGGCGGCGCGTACAAGGCCGCCATCAACAGCGACAAGGCCCGCAAGGGCATCGAGGCGTACACCTCGCTCTTCGGCGACGACAACTGCCCGGCCGCCAAGTGCGCCGCCATGGGCGGCAACGCGACGGTCACCGCGTTCGCCTCCGGCAAGGCCGCCATGGCGATCGGCGGCGACTTCAGCCACGCCGCCGTCGAGGCGGGCGCGGTGAAGGGCAAGTACGCGGTGGTGCCGCTGCCCGGCGTCGAGGCGGGTTCCATCGCCCCGGCGTTCGCGGGCGGGAACAACATCGGCGTGCTGCGGAGCAGCCCGCACCGCACCCTCGCCGTGGACCTGATGAAGTCCCTGACCGGCAAGCGGACCCAGGAGAAGATGTTCGACGCGATGGGCTTCCTGCCGACGTACACGGACGTACGGGACGCGGCCGCGAAGAAGGAGCCGTTCGTCGAACCGTTCGTCAGGACGCTCGGCGCGGGCGCCAAGTTCGTCCCGGCCTCGTCCGGCTGGGGCACCGTCGACTCCTCGCTGGTGCTGCCGACGATGTTCCAGGAGATCGTCAGCGGCCGCAAGGACGTGGCGGCGGCCTCGGACGACGCGGCCAAGAAGATGGACGCGGCGTTCGCCGACGCGGGCTGACCATGACCGTCAACAGCACGGCGTACAAGACGCCCGGGGCGGTCGGCGGGACCGGGACGGCCGGCCCCCGCCCGCCCCGCCGCCGCCCCGCCTCCCCCGCGCGCCGCTCCGGCTGGACACCCTGGCTCTATCTGCTGCCCGCGCTCGTCGTCCTCGGCGGGCTGCTCGTCTACCCGATCTACCAGCTCGGCCTGATCTCCTTCCTGGAGTACACCCAGGCCCAGGTGAGCGGCGGCGAACCCACCACCTTCCAGGGATTCGGGAACTACGCGACGCTCTTCGGGGACGGCCAGTTCTGGTCGGTCCTCCTGGCGACCGTGGTCTTCGCCGCGGCCTGCGTCCTGGCCACCCTCCTGGTCGGCTGCGCGCTCGCCGTGCTGCTGACCCGGATCCGGGCCGTGCCGCGCCTGGTGCTGATGATGGCCGCGCTCGGCGCCTGGGCGACCCCCGCGGTCACCGGTTCCACCGTCTGGGTGTTTCTCTTCGACCCGGACTTCGGCCCCGTCAACCGGGTGCTGGGCCTCGGCGACTTCTCCTGGACGTACGGGCGCTACAGCGCCTTCGCCCTAGTGCTCCTCGAAGTCCTCTGGTGCTCGTTCCCGTTCGTGATGGTGACCGTGTACGCGGGCATCCGGGCGATCCCGACCGAGATCCTCGAAGCGGCCGCGCTCGACGGCGCCTCGCAGTGGCGGATCTGGCGGTCGGTCATGGCCCCGATGCTCCGCCCGATCCTGCTCGTCGTCACCATCCAGTCGATCATCTGGGACTTCAAGGTCTTCACCCAGATCTACGTCATGACCAACGGCGGCGGCATCGCCGGCCAGAACCTGGTGCTCAACGTGTACGCGTACCAGAAGGCGTTCGCGTCCTCGCAGTACAGCCTCGGCTCGGCGATCGGCGTCGTGATGCTGCTGATCCTGCTGGCCGTCACGCTGGTCCACCTGCGCCTGACGCGGCGCCGTGGGGAGGAACTGTGAGCGCGTGGAACACACTCCGCGTCCGCCGGCCCGGCCGGCTGGCCGCCGAGGCCGCGGCCCTGCTGATCGCCGTCGCCGTCGCCTTCCCGCTGTACTGGATGGTGCTCTCCGCCCTCAAGCCGGCCGGCGAGATCCAGTCCACCGAACCGCGCCCCTGGACCCTGTCGCCGTCCCTGGACTCGTTCCGCCGGGTCTTCGAGCAGCAGGACTTCGGGCGGTACTTCCTCAACAGCCTGGTCGTCGCCGGCACGGTCGTCATCGCCTCCGCGCTGATCGCCTTCCTCGCGGCGACGGCCGTGACGCGCTTCCGCTTCCGGTTCCGCACCACGCTGCTGATCATGTTCCTGGTGGCGCAGATGGTGCCGGTGGAGGCGCTCACCATCCCGCTGTTCTTCCTGATGCGGGACTTCGGACAGCTGAACACGCTCGGCTCGCTGATCCTGCCGCACCTCGCCTTCTCGCTGCCGTTCGCGATCTGGATGCTGCGCGGCTTCGTCCGGGCCGTGCCGGAGGCGCTGGAGGAGGCCGCGTACATCGACGGCGCCAGCCGCACCCGTTTCCTCTGGCAGATCCTCTTCCCGCTGGTCTTCCCCGGCCTCGTCGCCACCAGCGTCTTCTCGTTCATCTCGACCTGGAACGACTTCCTGTTCGCGAAGTCGTTCATCATCAGCGACACCTCCCAGTCGACGCTCCCGATGGCGCTGCTGGTCTTCTTCAAACCCGACGAGAACGACTGGGGAGGGATCATGGCCGCCTCGACGGTGATGACCATTCCCGTCCTGGTCTTCTTCGTACTCGTACAGCGCCGCCTGGTCTCGGGACTGGGCGGAGCGGTAAAGGACTGACGTCATGGACATGGAACTGATCCCGGCACCCGTGAGCCTCGACGACCCCGGCGGCGCCGCCACGAACGGCGGCCCCGGCGACCCCGGCACGAACGGCGGCCCCGGCACGGGCGACGGCCACGGACGGCCGGACGGCTTCGCGCTGGACCACTCCACCACCATCACGGCGGCCCCCGGCACCGAGAGCACCGAACGCTGGCTGCGCTCCACCCTCGGCGCCGCCTTCGGCCTCCCGCTGGCGCCCGGCGGCAAGGACGCCGCAGGAACCATCCGGCTGGACCTCGACCCCGCCCTGGAACCCGAGGGCTACCGGCTGGCGTCGACGCCCGGCCACGGCGTACGGATCACCGGCGGCGGGCCCGCGGGCGTCTTCTGGGGTGCGCAGACCCTCCGTCAGCTCCTGGGCCCGGAGGCCTTCCGCCGCGCCCCCGTCGCCCCCGGCGCCCGGCGCACCGTCCCGTCCGTCCGCATCGAGGACGCCCCCCGCTTCGGCTGGCGCGGGATGATGCTCGACGTGGCCCGGCACTTCCTGCCCAAGGACGACGTGCTGCGCTACCTCGACCTCATCGCCGCCCACAAGCTGAACGTCTTCCACTTCCATCTGACCGACGACCAGGGCTGGCGCATCGAGATCAAGCGCCACCCCAGGCTCACCGAGGTCGGCTCCTGGCGGTCGCGCACCAAGCACGGCCACCGGGCCTCGGAGCTGTGGGACGAGACCCCGCACGGCGGCTACTACACCCAGGACGACATCCGCGAGATCGTCGCCTACGCCGCCGAGCGGCATATCCGGGTCGTGCCCGAGATCGACATCCCGGGGCACTCGCAGGCCGCCATCGCCGCGTACCCGGAACTGGGCAACACCGACGTCATCGACACCACCACCCTCTCCGTCTGGGACACCTGGGGCATCAACGCCAACGTACTCGCCCCCACTGACAACACCCTGCGCTTCTTCGAGGGCGTCCTCGAAGAGGTCCTGGAGCTCTTCCCGGCCGCCACCTCGCCGTTCATCCACATCGGCGGCGACGAGTGCCGCAAGGAGCAGTGGAAGGACTCCGCGGCCGCGCAGTCCCGGATCGACGAACTCGGCCTGGCCAACGAGGACGAGCTCCAGTCCTGGATCATCCGGCACTTCGACGCCTGGCTCACCGCGCGCGGACGCCGCCTCATCGGCTGGGACGAGATCCTGGAAGGCGGCCTTCCGGCGGGCGCCGCCGTCTCGTCCTGGCGCGGCTACGGCGGGGGCGTCACGGCCGCCGAGGCGGGCCACGACGTCGTGATGTGCCCGGAGCAGCACGTCTACCTGGACCACCGTCAGGACGGCGGACCCGACGAGCCGATGCCCATCGGCTTCATCCGCACCCTGGAGGACGTCTACCGTTTCGAGCCCGTGCCCCCGGGCCTCTCCGAGGAGGCGGCCCGGCACGTCCTCGGCACCCAGGCCAACGTCTGGACCGAGGTCATGCAGAACCGGGCCCGGGTCGACTACCAGGTCTTCCCGCGCCTCGCCGCGTTCGCGGAGGTCGCCTGGTCGCCGCTGCCCGCCTCCGCCGACCGCGACTTCGCCGCCTTCGAGCGCCGGATGGCCGCGCACTATGCCCGACTCGACGCGCTCGGCGTCGACTACCGGCCGCCGTCCGGCCCGCTGCCCTGGCAGCAGCGCCCGGGCGTGCTCGGCCGCCCGCTGGAGGGACCGCCCCCGAACGTGTGACCCGGGGAGGGGGCCGAGGGGGGGAGGTTGCGGGAGGTTGGGGGGAGGGGTGCGGCGCCGTCCGGGCCTCGCCCGGCCCGGCTCGTACACGGCCCGTACGTGCTCGTCCGCCTCGTCGCGTCCCCCACCCGTTCCTCGTCGCGTCCCCTGTCCGTTCCTCGTCGCGTCCCCCGTCCGTCCTCCTGCCCGTCTTCCGCCTGTCTCTTCCGTCCGTCTTCGGCCCGTCCCCCGTCCGTGCCGTGTCCGGCCGCCGTGCTGCCCCTCCGGGATCGCGGCGGCCGGAGCCGTTCCGGAACGGGAACGCGACGAGAACGGAGGCGCACCGCATCGCGGGAGACCGCGGCCGGCCCGTGTCCAGGACATCGGTCCTGTTTCGCGTTGCGAGAACAGGACGCCGAGCGGACGTCGACGGAACGGCAACGGGACCGCAAGGGGACGGCATAGGACGACGACACGGCCACCGGGTCGACGACGAGTCAACAACGGGTCAACGGTGGGACAACTCCGCGCAGGATTCGCCGAACAGTGGCAATTCCCACTCCATGTCGAAGCGGAGCGAATCGGGATCATCTCCCTGTTCAGGGACGCATACACCCTTCGTGGACCCTCGCGTCGGCGTGGTCGGAAGATGTGCCAGAGTTGCCACGTCCAGGCTTTGAGCACGTACCGTACGGCGATACAAGCCGGACAGCCGGGACACCGGGAAGGGGCAGCTGGGTTGACCACGCACGCACCGCAGGCGACGCAGTCCGTGACGCTGCCGGCCTCGCTCGACGAGGCCGTGGCGGCACTCGACGCCATGCCTGCCGCCGTTCCCGTGGCGGGTGGGACGGACCTGATGTCGGCCGTCAACAAGGGGCTGTTGCGTCCCTCGGGACTCGTCGGCCTCGGCCGCATCAGCGAGCTCCGCGGCTGGCACTACCAGGACGGTCACGCCCTGCTCGGCGCGGGACTCACCCACGCGCGCATGGGGCGGCCCGACTTCGCCGCCCTCATCCCCGCCCTGGCCGCGGCCGCGCGTGCCGCCGGTCCGCCCCAGATCCGCAACGCTGGAACGCTCGGCGGCAACATCGCCACCGCCGCGCCGACCGGAGACGCCCTTCCGGTCCTCGCCGCGCTGGAGGCCGATCTGGTCGTCGCGGGTCCCGACGGCGCCCGCCGCGAGATCCCCGTCTCGCACCTGCTGGCCGGCCGCGCCATGCTCGAACCGGCCGAACTCATCGGCTTCGTCCGGGTGCCGCTGCTGCACGCCCCCCAGGTCTTCCTGAAGGCCACCGGTCGCACCGGCCCCGGCCGGGCCACCGCCTCCGTCGCGATAGTCCTGGACCCGGCCCGGCGCGGGGTGCGGTGCGCGGTCGGCGCCATCGCGCCGATGCCGCTGCGGCCGCTGGAGGCCGAGCACTGGATCGCCTCACTGATCGACTGGGACGGAAGCCGGGGCCTGGCGCCCGAGGCGCTGGCCGCCTTCGGCGAGTACGTCGCCGCGGCCTGCGTCCCGGACCAGGCGCCGCCCGTCGAGGGGGGAGAGGCACCACCGCTGCCCCCCGCCGTACTGCACCTGCGACGCACCGTCGCCGTACTCGCCCGACGCGCGCTGGGGAGGGCACTGTCGTGAGCAACGAGGACCGGAACGAACCGCACGGGCAGCGGGAGCAGGCACAGCCGCAGCCGCAGTACGGGAGCTGGCAGCCGACGCCGCAGGGCGGCGAGTTCGACTCCGACGCGACCGCCTTCGTCCACCTGCCGCCGGAGGACCTGGCGAACATCCCGCTGGCCGCGCCCGGCCACGGCTATGTGCCGCCGATGATCGTGCCGCTGACCCCCGCGGCCGGCTTCGACCCGGCGAGCACGCAGAACTGGGTGCTGCCGCCGGAGGACCGGTCGCAGCCGGAGGCGGGCGCGGAGCAGCAGGCCGCGCCGCAGGTCCCGGAGGCGGTGCACTGGCCGGACCCGAACCAGCAGCAGTCGCCGTACGGGTACGGCTACCCCCAGCAGACACCGCCGGTGCAGCAGACGGGGCAGCCGCAGTACGGGGAGACGCCGTCCGCGACGGGCCAGTGGAACTTCCACGAGGCCGCCGACGCCGAGCAGGCCGGTCCCGTCGGCCACGCGGGGAACCCCGGACAGGCGGGGTACGCCGATGCGGCCGCTGCCGCTGCCGCTGCTGCCGCCGGTGCGGCGGGGCATGGCGAGGCAGCGGAGTTCGGCGACCACTCCGGGCGCACCGGGGGCACCGGTCACACCGGGGGCGTCGGGGCGGCCGACTTCGCCGGTCACACCGAGCACTCCGCCCACACCGGGCACATCGACCTTTCCGGGTACGGCGGTTACGAGGGCTATGCCGGCTACGAGGAGCGGCACCCCGACCACACCGTCCCGTCCGGACACACCGACCACACGGGCCACCCCCGCCAGGCCGGGTACGACGGACAACCGGGGCACCCCGAGCACACCGGGTACGTCGAGCGCCCCGAGCACGACGGCTACGACGGGCCGGCCGGGCTCGCCGGCCAGGGCGCGCGGGAGAACCATGTCGGCCACGTCGGCCACAACGGCCCGGCGACACACGCCGCCCCTTCGGACCACGCCGGTCACGCCGGTCACGCCGGTCACACGGACTTCACCGACCACACGGGGCACGCGGGTCACGCCGACTTCACCGCCCCGGCCGACTACGCCCACCACACCGGACACACCGATCTCACCGGTCGCATCGACGCGGGCGTCCAGCCCGGCCAAGGCGCCCCGATCGACCCGGCCGTCCCCGGGACCGAGCCCGGTGCCGAGGCCGGTCAGCTGGACCGCATGGGTCACTCGGACCCCATGAGTCACCCGGACCACGCCGGTCACCCGGACCACGCCGGTCACCCAGACCACGCCGGTCACCCAGACCATGCTGGTTACTCGGACCACGCCGGTCACCCGGACCATGCCGGTCGGCCCGCTCACACCGGCGGCACCGGTCACACCGGCCAGTGGACGATTCCGGTCGCCGACGGCGATCTGCCGGAGGAGTCGGGTGAGTTCGCGGCCTCCGCCCTGGCCGCCCAGTGGTACGCGGACCGGACCCCGCCCGCCACGCTGCCGGGTGGCGCGCCCGCGCCCTGGGCGACCGGGCAGCCCGTGGCAGAGCCCGAGCGGGCCCCCGCGCCCGTAGCCGGGACCGGGACCCCCGCGGCGGCCCCGGCCGGACCTCCGGCCGAGTCGCCCTCCGGGCAGGAGCCCGCGCCGCGGCCCGTGCCCGCCCCCGGTGCGGACATCGAGCCGGAGCAAGGGCCCCGGGCCGCGGAGTCCGCCGCCGCGCCCGCCACACCCGCCGCGCCCGCCACACCCGCCGCGCCCGCCACACCCGCCGCGCCCGCCACACCCGCCGCGCCCGCCGCGCCCGTCACACCCGTCGCGGAGCCGCCCACCGCCCCCGCGGCACAGCCGTCCGGGGCAGCCGACGCCGGGTTCCCCGGGGCTTCCCCCGTGGCGTACGAGGGGGCCTTCCCGGCACCCGAAGCGGCCTCCGAAACGCCCCCCGAAACGGCCCTCGCGTCGGCCCCGGACGCGACCCCCGCAACGGCCCCGGAACTGATCGCTGAGACCGGCCCCGAGACGGGTCCTGGGGCCGGTTCCGAGACCGGTCCCGAGGCGGACTCCGAGGCCGTGCGGACCACCGCGCCCGGCACCGAGGGCGCCCCCGTCTCCGTAGCGTCCCCCGCGTCGCCCCGGAACTCCGTACAAACCCCGCCGCACCACGAGGCCCCGGCCGGACCCGAGTCCGGGGCCGAGGTCGAGTCCGCCCCGGCCTTCGCCGCCCCCGTACCGGACACCGCCGCCGTACCGGGCGCGGTCCCCGTACCGGAGACCGTTCCCGTACCGGACGCCGTCCCCGACGTGCCTGCCGCCGCGCCGCCGGCGGAGTCCGGCCCCGAGGCCTCGTCACCGGACGCGCACCCCGGCGAGTCCCGGCCCCCTGTACCGGACACCGCCGGTCCGGACCCCGAGGAACCGGACGCCGCCGAGGCGCGTACGGCCGACGCGGACGCCACCACCCCGCCGCACGCGACCGAACCGCACACGACCGATCCGCAGGCCGCGGCCACGCATGCGATCGATCCGCGTGCCACCGCCGGGCACACGGCCGATCGGCACGACACCGGCCTCCACCCCGCCGGCCCTTCTCCCGTCGAGGCCTCTCCCGCCGAGACTTCCCCCGTCGACGCCTCAGCCGACCCTTCTCCCGATCCCGACGAAGCGGCACCGGCTCCGGTGTCGGCACCGACACAGGCACAGGCACAGGCACAGGCACCGACACAGGCGCCAGCACCGGCACCGGAACCGGAACCGACGCCTGCCGACGGAGAACCCGTCGGCCCTCAGCCCGCCGCCGACCCCCACCCCCTCGGCATCCCCGACGAGCACCCCGCCGTCTCCTACGTCCTGCGGGTGAACGGCGCCGACCGCCCCGTCACCGACGCCTGGATCGGCGAGTCGCTGCTCTACGTGCTCCGCGAGCGCCTCGGCCTCGCTGGCGCCAAGGACGGCTGCTCGCAGGGCGAGTGCGGCGCCTGCAACGTCCAGGTGGACGGGCGGCTGGTCGCCTCCTGCCTGGTCCCCGCGGCGACCACGGCCGGCAGCGAGGTCCGTACGGTCGAGGGCCTCGCCGTGAACGGCGAACCGTCCGACGTCCAGCGCGCCCTCGCCAACTGCGGCGCGGTGCAGTGCGGCTTCTGCGTCCCGGGCATCGCGATGACCGTCCACGACCTGCTGGAGGGCAACCACGCCCCCAGCGAACTGGAGACGCGCCAGGCACTCTGCGGCAACCTCTGCCGCTGCTCCGGCTACCGCGGCGTCCTCGACGCCGTCAACGAGGTCGTCGCCGCTCGCGAGGCCCAGACCGCCCCCGTCTCGTCGGACTCCACGTCCCCGGAGCCCGACGAGGTCCACATCCCGCACCAGACGGCCCCGGGCGCCGCCGGTGCCCAGCCGCTCCCGCAGGACGGAGGCATGGCGTGAGCAACGACGCGGCCACCGCGGCCAACGCGACCAGCACACGGATCGCCGCCCCGCCGGCCGGGGGAGCCGACGCCGAGCCGCCCGCGTACGGCATCGGCGCCTCCCTCCTGCCCGCCGACGCGCGCGCGAAGACCGAGGGCACCTTCCCGTACGCCGCCGACCTCTGGGCCGAGGGCCTGCTGTGGGCGGCCGTCCTCCGCTCCCCGCATCCGCGCGCCCGCATCGTCTCCCTCGACACCTCGGGCGCCGCCCGGATGCCGGGGGTCCGGGCCGTCATCACCCACGCGGACGTACCGGGGGAGGGCACGTACGGGCGCAAGGTCGTCGACCGCCCGGTCTTCGCCTCCGACATGGTGCGCCACCACGGCGAACCGATCGCCGCGGTCGCCGCCGACCACCCCGACACCGCCCGTCTCGCCGCCGCGGCCATCGTCGTCGAGTACGAGGTCCTCGAACCGGTCACCGACCCGGAGCAGGCCTTCGCCGCCGAACCGCTGCACCCCGACGGCAACCTGATCCGCCACATCCCGCTGCGCTACGGCGATCCGGAGGTCACCGGGGACGTCATCGTCGAGGGCCTGTACCGCATCGGCCGCCAGGACCCCGCCCCCATCGGCGCCGAGGCCGGACTCGCCGTGCCCCGCCCCGACGGCGGCGTGGAGCTCTACACCGCCTCCACCGACCCGCACACCGACCGCGACCTCGCCGCCGCCTGCTTCGGCCTCGAACCCGACCGGGTGAAGGTCGTCGTCACCGGCGTCCCCGGCGCGACCGGCGACCGCGAGGAGCCCGGCTTCCAACTTCCCCTGGGGCTCCTGGCGTTGCGTACCGGCTGCCCGGTCAAACTGGCCGCCACCCGCGAGGAGTCCTTCCTCGGCCACTCCCACCGCCACCCCACCCTCCTGCGCTACCGTCACCACGCGGACAGTGAGGGCCGGTTGGTCAAAGTGGAGGCGCAACTCCTGCTCGACGCGGGCCCGTACGCGGACTCCTCCGCCGAATCGCTCGCCGCGGCGGTCGCGTTCGCGTGCGGACCGTACGTCGTGCCGCACGCCTTCATCGAGGGCTGGGCGGTCCGCACCAACAACCCGCCGTCCGGCCATGTGCGCGGCGAGGGCGCCATGCAGGTCTGCGCCGCCTACGAGGGCCAGATGGACAAGCTGGCCGCCAGACTCGGCGTCGACCCCGCCGAACTCCGCCTGCGCAACGTCCTGGCCACCGGCGACATCCTGCCCACCGGCCAGACGGTGACCTGCCCCGCCCCCGTGGCAGAACTCCTCGAAGCCGTAAGGGACTTTCCCCTCCCCGCTCTCCCCAAGGACACCCCCCAGGACGACTGGCTGCTCCCGGGCGGCCCCGAGGGAGCCGGCGAACCCGGCGCCGTCCGACGGGGCGTCGGCTACGCGCTCGGCATGGTCCACATGCTGGGCGCGGAGGGCGCCGACGAGGTCTCCACGGCCACGGTCCGGGTCCACGACGGCGTCGCCACGGTGATCTGCGCCGCGGTCGAAACGGGCCAGGGCTTCGCCACCCTCGCCCGTCAGGTGGTCCAGGAGACCCTGGGCATCGAAGAGGTGCACGTCGCCCCCGTCGACACCGACCAGCCCCCGGCCGGCCCCGCCACGCACGGCCGCCACACCTGGGTGTCCGCCGGAGCGGTGGAACGCGCCGCCAAGATGGTCCGCACGCAGCTCCTCCAGCCGCTGGCCCACAAGTTCGGCATGTCCACAGAGCTGCTGCAGATCAACGACGGCAAGATCACGTCGTACGACGGGGTGCTGTCCACCACCGTCACCGAGGCCATGGACGGCAAGGAACTCTGGGCCACCGCCCAGTGCCGCCCCCACCCGACCGAGCCACTGGACGAGTCGGGCCAGGGCGACGCCTTCGTCGGCCTCGCCTTCTGCGCGATCCGCGCGGTGGTGGATGTCGACATCGAACTCGGCTCCGTACGCGTCGTGGAGATGGCGGTCGCCCAGGACGTCGGCCGGATTCTCAACCCGTCCCAGCTCGCGGCCCGCATCGAGGCGGGCGTCACCCAGGGCGTCGGCGCCGCCCTCACCGAGAACCTCCGCACCGCCCGCGGCCTCGTCCGCCACCCCGACCTCACCGGTTACGCGCTCCCGACCGCCCTGGACGCGCCCGACATTCGCATCGTCAAACTCCTCGAAGAACGCGACGTGGTCGCCCCGTTCGGCGCCAAACCCGCCTCCGCTGTCCCCGTCGTCACCTCCCCGGCCGCCGTCGCCGCAGCGGTCCGGGCCGCCACCGGCCGCCCGGTCAACCGCCTCCCCATCAGACCCCAGTCGGCCGTCGCGACCCCCAACTCCTGACCTCAGTACCGATGGTGCGTCGACGACGCACCGGTGGCGTGATCCGGGTTGCATCTGCAACCCGGAGATGCGCATTGTCATGAGGGCTGACTAAGGTGAACATCTGAGCAGCGATCGGTTGTTGCCGGACGGGGGAGGGGTTGCTGTGGGAGAGAACGAACCGGGAGTCGAGACTTCGCCACTGTCGTCGGCGGTCATGGGCGGTGTCGGAGCGCTGAGCTTCATCAGCCCGATCGGCGCCGTCGCCCAGACCGCGGTGGGCGACCTGGTCACCGAGCTCTCGTCGTTCACCAAGTTCCGTGAACGAATCGACGAGCTGCTGCGCAGCCTCAAGGAGTCTCCGGCGGCCCCGGCGAAGCTGGGCGAAGTCTCCATCGGCCTCACCCAGTTCGGCGACCCCGCCTGGATGGAGGCCTCCGGCCTGCACGCCGCGTACAAGGAGGTCGTCTCGGAGCTGGAGACCCTCTCGAAGCTGCTGTCGGATTCCATCGAGGGCCTGAGCATCGCGGTCCTGGCGGCGCACAAGGGCTACGAGAACCTCGACGAGGACATCCGCGCACGCATGCTCGCGATCAAGAACGACACGCAGGCGCACTACAAGGGGGAGTACAACCCGGTCCCCGAGGAGGGGAAGCCCGGCAGCGGAAAGTCGGCCGTCGCGAAGTCGACGCCGGGCGGCGCGGCGGGCGGCGCAGGCATCTGATGACCTTGATCATTGGCTGACACCGGGAGAGACGGGGGAACGCGATGGAGACCACACCGTTCGACGGCATGTCGCACGAGCAGATGAGTGAGTGGCTGGACAAGGCGAACAGCGAAGCGGTCCGGGCCGCGTCCGACAGTCTGTCGAGCGCCGCGACCGAGATCGAAAAGATCGGCGAAGAGCTGAAGATCCGGCCACAGTTCGTGGACTGGAAGGGCGAGGGAGCGAACTCGTTCCGCACCTGGAGTGCCGACCTGGCCAACGCCACCCTGCGGCTGGGTGCGTTCAGCCGGGAGGCGTCGAAGCGACTCGGCGAGGCCGCTGAAGCGATCGCCTCGGCCAAGGCGGCAGCGCCCCGTCCGAAGGCGGGCGCGGGGGCGTCTTTGAAGGCGGCACTCTCGACGCCGAACGACCCGGACGCGCTGGCACTGGTGAAAGAGCTGCGCACGGAGAAGGATGCCATGGCCAGGGAGATGACGAAGCTCTCTGAGGCGTACAACCATTCGGCGAAGAGGATCAAAACCCTGGAGAAGCCGGAGTTCCCGCCGCCGCCGCAGGTTATTTCGCCGGAGGCCACGGGGAAGGAATACGACAGTGCGGCCGAGGGCTATGTCGCCGACGGGGGTGCGGTAGCGGGTGCCGCCGGGGTCGGGACGGGCGCTGCTGGCGCGGTGTCGGGGGGCGTTTCGGTGCCCGTCGCCCACCATGGATCGCCTGGTGGGGTGACGGCGCCCTCAACTGCACACTCGAGCGTGACGGCCCCGGCTGACGGTACCGCGTCCCACCCGGTGGACATGGAGATCGACAGCGTTGCGACTCTGCCGAAGACTCCAGCGAACCCTTCGGTGAATCAGCCCGGTGTGCCGGGCCTGGGGAAGCCCGATATCGGTTTGTCCGTGACACCTGTCGCGATGCCACCAGGCATGGGCGGCGGATCCACGGTTCAGCCTCCGCTGACGAATGGCGGTGGCAGGACAACGGGTTTCTCTCGCCCGCCGATGACTTCGGTCATTGGGAACCCAGGTGGTGAATCCGTGGGGAGGCCGGCCAGGGACAGCGGCATCGTCGGCGGCCGTCAGGTCGCGCAGACGCCAGGCCGCCCCATGGGCGCTCTCCCTCGCGGCGTCGTAGCAGGTGGCGAGGGCACTTATGCCGGGCGCGGAATGATGGGGCACGGTGCCGGGATGGGGAGCGTCGGAGGCGGCGGTCAGAGTGGGATCGTCGGCGGCCGCCGACTGGCGGGAGAGGCGGGCGGCGTGGTGGGAGGCCGCCCTCAGCAGCCTGGTGGTTCGGGGGCTCGTCCTTTCACACCAGGAGGCACGGGTCTGGTAAGAGGTTCGGCAAGCGGAGATGGCAGCCGAGGAGCCGGGCAGGTGGGCCGCGGAGCCTTGAACAGTCCGAGAGCCGGAGAGCCACGCCGTGATGAGCGGGAGCGACCCGATTACCTCGTGGAAGACGAGGAGACCTGGCAACAAGGCGACCGGCGGGTTGTTCCGCCGGTGATCGACTGATTAGCAAAAACCAGAAAAGGGAATGGGATGCGTACCAGCAGTGTGGCGGTCTTCCGTCGCGGAATTGCCGCCTCGTCCGCAATGGCACTGCTGCTACTGGGTGCCAGTCCTGCGTACTCGGGCTCTGTCCGTTCAGACCAATGGTACTTGGACGCAATGCGGGCTGAGCAGATGTGGAATTTTAGTACGGGGGAAAGCGTCACCGTAGCTGTTCTCGATACAGGCGTGGACGCATCCATCCCGGACCTTCAGGGGCGCGTACTCAAGGGGCTTGATCTGGCGAAGGACTCGCCGGGCGATGAGCGGACCGACTACCGCGATCACGGAACCGGCATGGCAAGCATTATCGCTGGCACTGGCAATGTGCGCGGTGGTGGTGGTTCTTTCGGGCTTGCTCCGGGAGCGAAAATCCTGCCGATTCGCCTGAGGGATAATGTTGGTAAAGTGAATGGAGGGACTGCGAGCAAGTATTTCAACGAAGACTTGTCTGCGGGAATTCGCTACGCCGTCGATCACGGTGCGAAAATCATCAACGCATCGGTCGGGGACACGCTCGGGGGATCGCAGCAACTCGAGGAATCCGTGAAATATGCCATCGATAAAGGTGCGCTTATCTTCGCGGCCGTAGGGAACGGTGCCGACAAGGGAAACCCTGTCTCGTATCCTGCTGCGACTCCAGGAGTCGTCGGCGTGGGGGCGATCGGGAAAGACCTGCACAAGGCCGACTTTTCTCGATACGGCCCGGAAGTTGATCTATCGGCCCCGGGCGTGGATATGGTGCATGGTTGCAGTACGGGTACCAAGCTTTGCAGAACCAGTGGCAGCAGTGACGCCGCGGCCATTGTTTCTGCGTCCGCCGCGCTGATCTGGTCCAAATATCCGGAGTGGACTAATAACCAGGTGTTGCGGGCTCTGCTCAATACAGTCGGCGGCCCGTCCGATGGTGCGCAACGCAACGACCACATTGGTTACGGGATTGTTCGTCCCCGTTTCGTATTGAAAAATCCAGGGGACCCCGGTCCAGCCGGTGTGTATCCGCTCCCTGATCTCGCGGCGGCCGAGAGCCCCGGCCCCAGTCCCAGCCCGTCCTCAAAGCCTTCTCAGGGAGACGGCGCCTCGGGGGGCGAAGAGAAGCCGACAGCGGCCCCTGCGTCCGATGAGAGCGATAACACGGGTCTTTGGATCGGTCTTGGCGTCGGTGCGGTCGCGATCGTCGGTGCAGCGTCTGCCTTCCTGGTCACCCGTTCCCGTCGGCGGGCTGCGGCTTCGGCCCCGTCGGCGCAGGGCTATCAGCAGTCACCGCAGGCGTACCAGCAGCCTCCGTACGCCCCCTGAGCTTCGCCGTCGGGCTGCGGCCCAGGAGCCGGCTTGCTCTATGGCAGGGCTCCGGACCAGGGCGGCCCGACCGTGTGAACGTGGTTCGCCGTGTTGGCGGAACGGTCCTGGGTCGTCGGGTGACAGTTTGGGGCGTTGACACGGTGAACTCGACGCGCGTGCGGGTCAGTTGCCGAAGGCGGACCGCATGCCTCGGACGCCTTTCTGAAGGGGAGTCTCGTGTTTGCTCGACGTAGCAAGCCGGTCCTCCACAGCCTCGCCGCCGCACTGATCCTCGCCAGTGCCGCAGCTGGCTGTGGCAAGGGGCGGACTCCTCGTCGGGAGGCCATGGCTCGGCGGCCTCGGTGCGTATCGACGCGGTCAACAAGGTCATGCGCGAGACGTCGTTCAGCGCCACGGGTACGACTACCGCCTTCGTGGGGGCGACTCAGAAGAGGTCCTGGGATCCGAAGCAGGGCTTCCGCATGGAGGTCGGCGGCACACCGGAGACGGAGGGGGCAGCATGTACTGCAAGGACGGGACGAGTTGCACCAGCGCACGCCCTTTCGCCGCGAGGCTGGCGCAGAAGGGCTGGCAGGGGACGTTTACTTCGTCAGCCCCCAGTCCCCCTACTACCTGCTGAAGCAGGAGGCATCACGGGACGGGAGGGTCAGCAGGACTACGTACACGGAATTCGGGGCGGAGATGGCCATATCCATGCCACCGGGTGACCAGACGACAGGCCGATGACGATGGATGAGTTCCGCAGTGCCATCGGTGTCGGCTGAGGGCGAGGGCGAGGGCGAGCGAGGCTGGGTAGTCGACGTGTAGGTGGAGAGCGCGAGTGCGACGCTCTGCTTCGAGTGCGTCAGCCCTCAGCTGGAGGAGTCGGAGGAGCATCCGCCGCGTATAGAGGGTGGGTTCGGGCATGGCAAGAGCCGTGCACCGGGAACGCGCGAATATCGCAATGGCAATTTGAGGGCACTTCACGCCGCCTCGATCGAGGTAGTGAGGGAGCTTGAGTGCGAGAACTACTGCGGTCTGCCGGAGGCACCGGTATTCAAGCTGCTTCCCAAGCCTGGGAGGTCCCGCTGACCGGGCTCCGGAGTTCTACGGCGAGAGCAGCGGCTGGCCGAGCCCGCTCGGCAGCGAGGCCGCCAACCCGGACAGCGGGCGCAACGTCTGCACCGCGACCGACGAGATCAACGGCCCGGCCTTCGAGGGCGACAGCTGGGCCAAGGGCCTTTGGGGGACCAGTGAACCGCTTGACCAGCCGGCTTCGTATCCGGCTTCTCTCACATCGCACGGGCTTCATCGCCAGCCTCTGCGCCATCCTGGTGGCCGTCTCGGCCTGTGGCGGTGGCAGCGGGGGGCGTGATTACGCGGTGCCGGACCGGCTGTGCGGGATTGACGTCGACAAGGCCGCGCTGGCGCCCTTGCTGCCGGGCGGCAAGGAACTCGTGGAACGGGATTCCGGTTCGGTACCCGGCCGTCTCCGCTGTGCGCTCACCGTCGACGGGCGGCCCTCGCTGTCCGTTCTGGGGGACGTACTGGACGCCGACGCGGACCCCTTCGCGGAAGCGGACTGGTATCTGAGGCTGGGGAAGGGAGCAGGGGGAAAGGACGGAGCGCGCTACCGGGGCGACCGCGTCCTCGACCGCTTCGCGCTTTCCGTGACGCAGTGCGCAGGCGGCCAGTCGGCGCGGAAAGGCGCCGTACTCGTCGAACTCGCCGAGAACGATCCGGTGCCCGAGAACGTGGCCGACCGTCGTAAGGCGCTGAAGGAATTCCTCGATGGATACGTGCCCGCCGCACTCGAGAAACAGGAGTGCGGCTGAGGCGCGGAATCTGCCCGATGCCGGTAACCGGCCCTGGGCCGTGGCCGAGGTGCGTGCCGGTCCTTCTGGGTGTTCCGGCGGGAGGGGAAAGTCCGCCCGGCGCGACGTATGCGCGTGCCGGGCGGGCGTACTCGATCGTGCGGAGGCCGCTCGGTCCAGGTCATCGGCTGCAAGGTCGAGGTCGAGGCGTACTTCCTGCCTTCCGTGCTCACCCGAGCCGAACCCGGACGAGCCGGTCGACGCCGACCTCGAACGTGGCCCGCCCCATACCCACCGGGCCAGGAACCAGGCCGAACTCGCCCCCGGAATCCGCAGGTTCTTCCACCGCCGACAACGCCGGCCCCGCAATGTCGCCAGCTACTTCAAAGCTCCACACGTCCGATACATACTCGGCGAGTAAACCCAGTGATCCTCTGATCGACATGTAGCAGTGCCAGCTTCGAGGGCGATTGGTTTCACGTCAGATTGGTCGGAAATGGCGCATCAATGTGCTTATTTGCGGATCTTTCTGAGGGGAAAGCTGATTCGCTATATTGAGAGGCGAGTGACTCGTGGCCGCGTCTGCGACTGTGGCGGCCGTCCAAGTGCGCGATCATGGGGGATCTATGGCGTTTGACGAGGAGTGGGCAACACTTCGTGCGGAGTCGACGCAAAGGGTCAATACGAGACTCAACGGTGTTGATGACGGGAATGGCGGGCGAAGTGGAACCGGTAAGGCCGATCTGGCGGTAAATCAGGACAACTTGGGTTCCATTGGTCATGAGGCGTACGGGCTGCACACTCGGCTCTCCAAGGACGGTGACCACGCCCGACCTTCGACGTTCGAGGCATCGCTCGCGTTGAACAATGGCAACTTTTCGAGCGGGGCGGCGTTGCTGAAGGTCCATGACAGGTGGAACACGCATCTGCGGACGCTTCTGAACGCCTGCGCGCAGATCTCGAATCATCTCGACTACAGCAAGGCGGCCCACGCGAAGGACGACGTCCAGATCGCCGGTGATCTGATTTCGGTCTCCAAGCTGAACGAGTACCTGAAGTAGAACGAGTACCTGAAGTTGTATGTCGGGGGAGTGGGCACATGCTGAAGTTCGAGGACATCGTCGACGCGCCCGTGGGCAAGCTGAAGACGGCCGCCGATGACTGGGCCGAGATGGCGACCAAACTGGATCGTCTGGCCGAGGACGCCCGCAACGGCATGAAGGCCAAGGCCGACAAGGCCGAGTGGGAGGGCGTCAACGCCGGCGTCACCAAGGCGTTCATCGGGAAGACGGCCAAGGAGTTCGAGGACGCCGCAGCCGAGGCCAAGGGTGTCAAACAGATCCTTGAGGACGCCCACACGGCCATCAAGAAGGCCAAGGACGACCTGGTCGGTATCCGCGACGACGAGGGGCCGGCGGCCGGTGTCCATGTCGACGCCAAGGGCAAGGTCACGGCCCGTAACCCCATATCGGAGATCCCGGCCGCACGGCACGACCCCGACTACTCCGAACTCCTGCGCAAGGAGAAGGCCAGTATCGAGGCGTGGCAGAAGAAGATCGATCTGATCGTCGACAACTGCAATGACACGGATGTCGCCTTCAAGAACGCGCTTGAGGCCAACGTCACCGACCGGCAGGACTTCAACGCGCCGAAGTACACGAGCCTGGACCAGGAGGAGGCGGCACGCGCTGCCGCACTCGCCGCCAAGGGGCGCGACCTTACCCACACCGAACTCCAGGCGCTCAACGAACTGCTTCGTGACAACGCTAAATCACCAGAATTCGCGAAGAACTTTTACGAGAAGCTCGGCCCGGAGAAGTCTCTCGCGTTCTTCGGGCAGCTCTCGACGGACACATACGATTTCGGAAAGGTCGACAAGGAACGCCTCAAGGATGTCCAGGATCTCCAGAAGAACCTGGGGCTCAACCTGGCCACCGCGTCCCACGACAAGGAGTTCAGCGACAAATGGGGTCCGGAGCTGCGCAAGCTGGGCACGCAGCACGTCCCGCTGGCCAAGTACGACAGCCACGCTCCCTTCGGCTACCAGTTGCTCGGCGGCATCATGCGGTACGGCAACTATGACGCGAAGTTCCTCAACCCGATCGCCGAGCATGTGGCCCAGCTGCATCAGAAAGACCCGTACCTCTTCGCGCAGAACAAGGTGGTGAACAGCCCGTTCAAGAACCCGTTCAACCCCTCCGGCGTCAACGGCTCCGGTTACGACCCGACCGTGTCCATGCTGGAGGCGCTCGGGCACAGCCCGGATGCTGCGAAGCACTTCTTCTCCGACCCGCCGACCGCGTACAACGAGGATGGCACGGTCAACAAGGGTGCGACGGCCAACCTCGGCAAGGGCAAGGACGACAAGTCGATCGACAATTATCTCGACTTTTTCGGTAACGAGAAATGGGAGTCCTACGGGGACGTCGACTCCCTTGATCCGAAGGAGCAGGGGAAGTCGCTCAACTACATGCCGGACTCGCTGGGGCACGCATTGGAGGCGGCGACTCTCGGCTATCCGTACGACAGCCCGCACGAGGGCGTCATGCGAGACGCGGACAACGCCGCAGTCATGCGCAAGGTCATGGAGAAGTACGCCGCAGAGCCAGGTCTACTCAAGAAGCAGGAGGCGATGTCCGACAGTCTGGGTGTTATGGCTGCCGGATACATCGACGATATCAACTGGGGCCTGACAAAGGACAATCCGGATAGTTCCTTTGCGCCAGGAAATTCCTCGCAAGGTCGTCTCGACTTCACCGACGTGGGAGGAAGCGGTGCGAGAGACGTTACACGCAGATTCCTCACTACCCTGGGCCAGCATCCGGACGCGTACGCGACAGTCTCCACTGCTGAGCAGATCTATAGCTCCAACATGTTGGAGCGCCAAGTGGGTTCGGACGGAAAGATCAATGAGGGTGACGCGCGGGCGGTGGTGCGCACGGGTGCGGAAGTGCAGGGCGCTCTCGACCAGTCCCGTGCGGATCAGGTCGAGGCGACGAACGTAAAGAATCACGAGGATTACGAGAAGGCCGTTGCTGCACGGTCCGGCTGGATCCAGTTCGGAGCCGGCGTGGGCATCGCCGCCGGGGTTGCTTTTCTGCCAGAGGTCGCAGCTGCAGGTGCGGCGGCGACACTCATCGGGGTGGGTACCGATGCGGGCAGCGGACTCGTGGAAAACGTCGTCGGCCAGTTCATCGGAGATCTTTCCGATAATTCCGTGGATGAGCACAAGGAAGAGATGAAGGAACTCACCCGGGATGAGAAGACTAAGGTCTATAAGGGTGGTGAGTCCATGGCCGAGTCGCCCATGGAGAACTTCTTGGATCGACACACAACTGCTGCCGACGCCAAATTCCGTGAGGACCTGAGGGAGTCGATGCTGATCGGATACGGGGTCGGGAACTCCCGTGCGCAGCAGCAGGGCAATGATCCTCAGGCGTGAGACCGATTCGGCGAATGATGCAGGAGGGGCGAGGCGTATGAGGGCGGTTCGATCGAGGCGCGTCTGGTGCGTTGTCGGGCTGGTAATGGTCGTCGGTGTTGGTGCGGCGGGGTGCGGAAGTGAGGAGGAGTCTCCGGACTATGTCGAGGCGGGGCGGGTGTGTGGAGGGATTTTCGCGGGTCCGCTGGAGAAGACGGTGGAGTCCGTCACGGGTGCGACGTCCTTTGCCTGGAGCGGCGCGAATGGAATGCGGCGAGTCGTGGACGGACTGAAGGCCGGGTACGAGTCGGGACACAGATGGGCGCAAGGAGGCAGGCTGTGTGAGCTGAATCCGAAAGGGGGTGGACTGATGGACCATTCGAAGATTGAATTCGGCATGTATTCGCCGCAAGACCTGAACGACGGCTATTCGGGTGACGCGCATCACTACACCATGGGAAAGCTGTCCGAGGCGGCCCCCGCAGGAGCCTTTCTCTATTTCGAGTGCGTGAGTCCTCAGTTCAAGGGATCGAAGGAGCGCCCGATGCGCATCGTCGGCAGCTTCAGCCACCGGGAGGCCACCGCGCAGAAGACACCGGAGCACTTGGCGGAGAACATGACGATCGTGCACGCCGCGTCCCTGGCCGTGGCCAAGAAGTTGCAGTGCGAGAACAATGGCGGGCTGCCGGAGAAGCCGGTGCTGACGCCCCGGTCCTGACGTCGCTCTGAATCGGCTGATGTGCCGGTCTCGATGGGTGGGGTATTTCCGGACTTCAGTGACTCCAAGAAACGCGCGCGCCCGTCCGGCGCGCCACACCCGTAGGCCGTGGCCACACGGTCCGGCTGGGGCGAGAGGCCGGGGCTGAGTCGGAGAAGGCAGGATCGAATCCGAAGGTGAGGCATAGGGGAGTGGGACGGCTGAAGCGGGCATGGTGCGTCGTCGGGATGGTGGTGGCTGTCGGTGTCGGTGCAGCCGGGTGCGGGAAGGAGGAGCCCCCGGACTATGTCGGGGCGGGGCAGGTGTGTGGAGGGATTTTCGCGGGTCCGCTGGAGAAGACGGTCGAGTCCGTCACGGGTGGGACGTCCTTTGCCTGGACCAACGGGAAAGGTATGCAACGGGTCGTTGACGGGCTGAAGGATGCGTACGTGTCGGGGCACAGATGGGCGATTGGTGGCCAGCTGTGCCAGATAAGCCCGAAAGACGGTGGTCAGAAGAGCCGGGCGAGGATCAATTTCGATATGTATGCACCGGAGGACTTGGACGGCTCGTATTCGCGTAATGGGCGCGACTACACCATGGGAAAGGATTCTGGAGCAGCCCCTGCAGGAGCTTCTCTCTATTTCGAGTGCGTGAGCCCTGAGTTCAAGGGGTCGAAGGAAAATCCGATGCGCATCTCCGGCGGCTTCACCCACGGGAAGGCCACCGCGCAGAAGACGCCGGAGCACTTTGCGGAGAACATGAAGATCATCCACGCCGCGTCCCTGGCCGTGGCCAAGAAGCTGCAGTGTGAGAACAACGGCGGGCTGCCGGAGAAGGCGGTGCTGACGCCCCGGTCCTGACGTGGTTCTGACCTGGCCCTGATCGGCCGATGCCCCGGGCTCGAGGGGCGGGTGTCGCCGG
>NZ_JBAGJZ010000074.1:0-25323 GCF_037034285.1 Streptomyces tyrfis
GACGAGCCGCACCACCTCACCGAGGGCGAGATGGACGGCCTCACCGAGGACGAGATGAACGATCTCCTCAGCGACGAGGACCGGGACGCCGACGAGGAGGACGACGAGTACGAATGGGTGCGGTGACCGTGCCGGGCGCCCGGACGGGTCCGCCGGCCCGTCGGCACGGGCGTGCCGGGGCCCCGCGACAGGCCGTCGGGACAGGACGCCGGGCCCCGGCGGCTCACGGCCGCTCGCGGCGCCCGCCCCTGCGGTCAGGCCGCCCGCGCGGCGCCGTGCACCGCTGATGCCTCAGGTGCCGGGCTTGGCGCCCCAGACGAACACCTGGTCACCGATCCCCACGCGGTCCCACAGCGTCTTCGCGTGCTCCAGCCGCAGATTGACGCATCCGGCCGAACCGCCGCCGTCGAACAGGTCGTCGTACCGGCCGTGGATCGCCTGACCGCCGTCGAAATACTGGGCGTACGGCATCGGCGCATTGTCGTACAGCTGCGAATAGTCGTCGCGGACGCGGCGGAAGATCTTGTGCATGCCCGGGCGGGTCTCCTCGCCCCAGCGGCCGGTCCGGGTGGCCACCGGCCCGAATTCCAGCTTCTTGCCGTTCTGCAGCCACAGGAACTGGCGTGTCATGTCGACGCACACCACCCTGCCGACATTCACCGGGCACGAGCCGTCCGCATTCGGACTCTCTCCCGCTCGCACGAGCTGGGTCTGGCGGTACGCCTCCAGCCCCGCGTATCCGTCCTGGCGGCTCAGCTTCTGCCGGAGCTGGAAATCGCGGATGGCCGCGCAGTCCTGCGGCGACTGACGCCCGTCCACCGGAAGTTCCAGGAATTCCTCCAGCTGTCGCTGGTACGGCCCGGTGGGCGCCGCGCACTCCTCGCTCCCGGACGCCGCCGCGCCCGCCCGCTGCGCGGCGGCGGCCTGCGGGGCCAGGACCGTGAGCGCGCCCGCGCACACCAGCCCGACCAGCACCCGCGGACCACCGCGACGGAAGATCCGGCGATCGGATAGCGCATTCATATGGCGAGCCTGGGCCAGCCCGCAGCGTGCCGCCACCGCTCGCGGACCGACCGGGGGACCGCGATCCGTTCCGACGATTCCCAATCCGTCTTTCCGGCGAAGGCCGTCGAAGTCGTCGGGGCATCTCGCGCTGTGCGCGGCCGGTTTGTGAATCTCCGCCCGGGTACAGCGGAGAAATGCCCTCGCGGATATCGCCCGAGGCGGTTCGGAGTGGCGCGAGGCCTGCCCGGCCGGACAGGCCCTCACTGACAGGGGCCCGCCGCACCGGAACGGAATTTCTCCTCGTGAACCCATGCCGAGATGCGGGGAGTTCTCGCCCCGAGGCAATGCGGCTTAATATTCCTATAGTTCCGGATGCGGATTCCCTCGCGGTCCCTCATAATCCGCCTGCGTAGGCCGGAAGTAGGGGAGTTCCCTTCGCGAGGCGTGTTGCCGTCATTCATCGGAATGCTCCCCCCTACGTTTCGCGGCATGAGTCTGAGACCTCTCCGTGCCAAGGCCGGAAGATCCGAGCAACGCAGGCTGAAGAGATGGGCCGTGAACGGCGTCGCCGTACTCGGCCTGGTGGCAGCCGGGTTGGGGCTGCCGAGCCAGCCGGCCGGAGCACAGCCGGCCGGTGTGCCGCTGGTGGACGAGACGTTCACCGGGGCCACGGCGAACCCGGAGTTCGAGGGGTTCGGTCCCGCCTGCCTGACCGGCGCGCCCCAGGCGCCCGCGCAAGGTCCCGGCACGCACCCGCTCACCGGCTGCCCGCCCGGCGCCATCGGCCCCGTACCGCCCGACGACGCCGCGCCGCACGGCTATCTGCGGCTGACCGACGCCTCCAACGACCAGTCCGCCGCGGTGCTCTACAACCACGCGCTGCCGGCGAACCAGGGACTGGTCGTCAGCTTCGACCAGTGGCAGTACGGCGGCACGACCAACCCGCCGGCCGACGGCATCTCGTTCTTCCTCATCGACGGCGCCGGGTCGCTGACCGCCCCGGGGGCCTTCGGCGGAAGCCTCGGCTATGCGCAGAAGCTGCCCGACGACGACCCGAACGCGACGTTCCTGCCGGGCGTCGACCACGGCTACCTCGGGGTCGGCCTGGACGTGCTCGGCAACTACTTCGGCGACTGGGAGCACCGGGGCAACGGCTGCGCCACGCGCTCACCGGCCGGCACGTCCTTCCATGTCCCGGCGCCCGGTCCGAACATGGTGACCCTGCGCGGCCCCGGCGACGGCACCGAGGGGTACTGCTTCCTCACCGCGACGACCAGCAACTTCACGACGACGGGCCCCTGGCCCTCGACCCTACCGGGGCAGTTGCAGGGACCGACGACCTCGATTCCGGCCGGAGCCACGCCGGAGGAGGCCGAGGCGCTGCTGGAGCCGTCGCGCCGCACGGTGACCGTCGAGGTCTCCCCGTCGCCCGACCCGGTGGTCACGGTGTCGATCGACTTCCACGACGGCAACGGCACCCAGCAGGTGTTGTCCACCCCGGCGCCCCAACCGCTTCCCAGCACCTACAAGTTCGGCTTCGCCGCCTCGACCGGGTTGTTCACCGATGTCCACCTCATCCGCAACCTCGTCGTGCACTCGGCCGCTCCGCTGCCCCAGCTCAACCTGGTCAAGCAGGTCTCGCAGAGCCCGCCGCTGCCGACCCCGCTGATGCCGGGACAGACGGTGCCGTACCAGTACGTCGTGACCAACAGCGGCGGCGTCCCGCTGACGGACGTGAACGTGACCGACGACCGGGTCACCGGCATCACCTGTCCGCAGACCACCCTCGCCGTGGGCGAGACGATGACGTGTACCGGCGCCTATACCGTGACGGAGGCGGACGCCGCGGCGGGTTCGCTCACCAACACCGCGGTCGCGCACGGGCGGACCGACGGAACCACGGTCGACTCGCCGCCCGACGACGTCACCCTGCCGGTGCAGTCCGGCCCCGGGCTCCGCATGGAGAAGTCGGCCGACGACACCCGCGTCTACGAGGCGGGCGACACCGTCACGTACACCTACACCGTGACCAACACCGGCCCGGTGGAGCTGACCGGTGTCGGCATCACCGACGACCGTGTGACCGGTGTGACCTGTGAGGCGACCACGCTGGCCCCCGGCGCCACCACGACCTGCACCGGCACCTACACGGTCACCGACGCGGACGCCGCGGCCGGCTCGGTCACCAACACAGCGACCGCGCACGGCCAGGCGGACGGCACAAGGGTGACATCGCCGCCCGACGACGTCACCATCGTCGTCGGCTCCGAACTGGGCCTGCGGCTGGTGAAGTCGGCCGACGACACCCGCGTCTACCACGCCGGCGACCTGGTGACGTACACGTACACCGTCACCAACACCGGTGATGCCACCCTGACAGGCATCGGGGTAGACGACGATCTGGTCCCGAACGTGACCTGCCAGGCGACCACGCTGGCCCCGGGCGCGACCACGACCTGCACCGGCACCTACACCGTCACGGACGCGGACGCCGCGCGGGGTTCGGTCATCAATGTGGCGGCCGCCCACGGACGGTCGGGCAACACCCAGGTGGTGTCGGAACCCGACGACGTCATCCTGCGGGTCGCGACGGAGGCCGGGCTGCGGCTGACGAAGACCGTGGACCGCTCGCACGCCTACCGGGTGGGCGACACGGTCACCTACACCTACACCGTCACCAACACCGGCTCGCAGGAGCTGACCGGAGTCACCGTCACCGACGACCGGGTGACCGACGTGACCTGTGAGGCGACCACGCTGGCCCCGGCCGGACAGCCGGGCTCCAGCACCACCTGCACCGGGACCTACCGGGTGACCGAGGCCGACGCCAAGAACGGCCATGTCGTCAACACGGCGGTGGCCACCGCCGAGAACGGCTCCGTCAGATCGAACGAGGCAACGGCCCGGATCGACGTCAAGAAGAAGCCGTGCGAGGGCAAGCACTGTCCCAAGCCGCCGAAGCCGTGCCACGACAAGCACTGCCCGAAGCCCACGCCCAAGCCCACGCCGAAGCCGTGCCACGACAAGCACTGCGAGAAGCCCGAGCCGAAGCCCGAGCCGTGCCGCGACAAGGGCGGCTGCCACACGAAGTGACGTGGCACCACCTCTGAGCGGCACATGAACGCGGGGCGCCCGCCACCACCCGGTGGCGGGCGCCCCCGCGTGTCCGCCGGAGCGCCACGGCCCGGTCACGGCGCCCGGCGCCAGAGGGGCCTTGGCCGTGTGGTCGCCGGCCGGTCTACGGATCGGCCCCGGGGCGCGCCGGTGAGGGGGCGCCGTCCTGGTGCGGCTGGAGACCGCGCTCGAAGAGCGTGGCGTAGAGTCCCTTGCGCCCCAGGAGCTCGGTGTGGGTGCCGGTCTCCACGAGCTGTCCCCGGTCGAGGACGAAGATGCGGTCGGCGTCGGAGGCCAGGGCGAGATCGTGGGTGATCACGATGGTGGTGCGTCCCCGCGCCAGGCGTCGCAGAGGGGCGATGATGCGCTCGGCGGCCAGCCGGTCGAGTCCCGTGGTGGGTTCGTCGAGGAGCAGCACCGGGGCGTCGCGCAGCATGGCCCGGGCGATCGCGATGCGTTGCAACTGGCCGCCGGAGAGGCGGGCGGTTCCGGTGGACACGACGGTGTCGTAGCCCTCGGGCAGGGCGCGGACGAAGCCGTCGGCGTCCGCCGCCCGCGCCGCCGCCACCACCTCCTGGTGCGTCGCGCCGTCGCGCCCGCAGGCGATGTTGCGTTCGATGGTGTCGTGCAGGACGAGCGTCTCCTGGGGCAGCAGCGTGATGTTGCGGCGCAGATGCTCCAGCGGCATCCGGTCGACCGGCACCCCGTCCAGCCGGATGGCCCCGGCGTCCGGATCGTAGAACCTCAGCAGCAGCGCCGCCAGGGTCGACTTGCCCGCGCCGCTGGGGCCGGTGACCACGACGAGTTCGCCGGGGACCGCAGTGAACGAGAGGTTCCGCAGGACCGGTTCGTCGGCGCCGGGGTAGCGGAACCAGACCCGGTCCGCCTCGATCCGGCCGGCCGCCCGGTCCCGGACCGCGATGGTCAGGGCGGGATCGGGGTCGGTGACGGCGGGCGGCGAGTCGAGGATCTCCAGCAGACGCTCGGCGCCCGCCGTCGCCGCGGTGGCCGTCAGACCGAGCTGCCCCAGGGAGCGGATCGGCGGATACAGATAGCCGATGAAGGCGGCGAAGGCCAGCAGCTGGCCGAGCGTCATGCGCCCCGCGGAGATCTCCCACGTCCCCAGGCCGATGATGGTCAGCACGCACAGGGCTTCCAGCACCTCGACGAGCTGCTCGTAGAACTCGGTGAGCCGGACGGCCCGGACCTCCGCCTTCAGCCGCAGTCGCGCCTTGTGCAGCAGCCGCTCCTCCTCGTCGCGCCGCCGGTTGTACGCCTGCGTCATGACGACGTTGACCAGGGTCTCCTCGACCACCGCGGTGATCGCCCCGTCCGCCGCGCGCCCCCGCCGGGACACGGCCCGCAGGGGCCCGGCGAACCGGCGGGTGGTGAACCAGAAGAGCGGCACCATGAGGAACGTGGCCAGGGCCAGGTCCCAGCGCAGCCACAGCGCGGCGGCGGCGTAGAAGACCGTGCTGAACAGGGCCGAGGCCGCGCCCACGATGCCGGACACCACCAGCGCCTCGATCGCCTCCACGTCGCCCGTCAGCCGTTCCACCAGATCGCCGCGGCGGTTGCGCTGGAAGAAGTGCGGGGGCAGCGTCTGGAGATGGCTGAAGACCCGGGCCCGCAGCCGCAGCACGAAGCGCTCGGCGGCCCAGGCCGCGAGCGAGTTCCCCAGATACCCCGTCACCGCCCCGGCGGCGGCCACCGTCAGCCACTGCCCGGCGGGCTTCCAGAAGGCGCTGACCGAACCGTCCCGCAACGCGGTGTCGGTGAGCTCGGCGAACAGCAGGACCGTGATGGTCTCGGCCACCGCGGACAGGATGGCGCACAGAATGACGAGGACGAACCAGCCCCGGTCTCCCTTGGTCAGCGGCCAGAAGCGCCGGAACGCCGCCATGATCTCCACGGGATCGGTCCGGATCGGCACATCCGTGTCCGGACCCGAACCCTCGGAGACCTCGTCATCGGGCGCCAGGCGTCCCGGAGAACCACGCAGGAGCATGAGCGTCACATCACCACAGGCGCCCGCTCACAGCCACTCGGCCAGGGCCACTCGGCCCTGGCGCGCCTTTGGTGCGGACGACCGGGACCGAGCGGGACCGACCGGGACCGGTCCGGCCATGGGTCCGGCCCCGAATCCGGTCAGAATCCGGTCAGAATCCGGACAGCGAGACGGGCCCGCGCCGAAGCGCGGGCCGGCCTCTTGCTCGGGGATGAAGTCGAGGGGATGTCAGTAGCGTCCGCCGCGACCGCGACCACGTCCGTAGCCGCCGCGTCCGAACCCGCGACCACGACCGCGACCGCGTCCGTGTCCGCGTCCACGACCGTGTCCGCCGTGGCCCCTGCCCCTGTGGTCGAAGATGCCCTGAATCTTCATCTTCGCCTCCTTCGTAGGATTTTAAGGGTGCCGCTCCTTGCTCTTGCTGCGGCACTACCGACACTACGACGACCCTCTGGGGCCAACAACTCGTGGGAGCCGCAATCGGCGTCAGGATTCCGCTTTTCCCTCGGATATTGCGGAGTTATTTCCGGTTCACCGCCTTCGAGAAGGCTTGGAAACCCCTGGGCATTCGAGTGAACGGCTATTTCTGAAAGGCGATTCGGAAATGAGGAACGGGGGCCGGTTTGCCCGGTGCGCCGGTGGAGGTGCGCGGCGGCAGGGGGATGCGTAGGCTTGCCCGTGTGCCCCGGAGAGCCGCCGCGCACCCGACTCCCGCTCAGGGGCACACGACGACGCGGCCCCGGGCCCCGTGCGCGACGGCGGTGTAGGCGTCCTTGCCGTCCGTCAGGCCGTAGCGGGCGGCCACCGGAAGCGGCAGGAACCTGCCCTGCTCGAAGAAGGGCCGGAGCAGGCCGAGACGGGTGCTGCTCCGGGTGGCGTCGAGCCGGCGGCTGTCGCAGCCCAGGATCCGGGTCTCGTTGTGGTAGAGGTCGAGCAGGTCGATCTCCACCGTCCGGGTGCCGACCGAGGAGATCACCACCAGCCGGCCGCCGTGGGCCAACGAGGCCAGTGCCGCCGGTGTGGTGACGCCGCCGACGGCGTCGTACACCACGTCGGCCCCCCGGCCCGCGGTGTGCCGTACGACCCCGGCCCCGACGTCCTGCGGGTCGCCGAGCGCGACGAACGCGTCCAGGGCCGCGGCGGCGGGCGAGGACGGGGCGGGCTCGACCCGGTCGACGCCGATCACACGGGCGCCGAGGGCGCGCGCGATCTGCGCGACGGCGCCGCCGACGCCGCCCGAGACGCCGAACACCGCGATCGACTCCCATGCCGTCAGCTTCGCCGTCTCGACGGCGCCGAGCCAGCCCACGACGAAGTTGACCCCCACCACCGCGGCCTCCTCGAAGCTGAGCCGTTCGGGCTTGCGGGCCAGGGCCGTCGTCGGAATCGTCAGCAGCTCCGCGTGCGAACCGTCCCGGGTGAACCCGATGTCGCCCCCCGTCCCCCAGACCTCCGCGCCGATCCAGTCGGACGGCCCGTCCACCACGACACCGGCGAAGTCGCGTCCCGGCGTGCGCGGGAGGGTGGTCCCCTCCATCCGCCCGGCGACGTTCTTCAGGTCCGAGGGGTTCACCGAGGCGGCCCTGACCGCGACGACCGCTTCGCAGTGGTGCCGTGCGACCGGGTCGGGGACATCGGTGAGCCGCAGGACGTCAGGATCTCCGAAACGACTGAAACGAAGAGCGCGCATGGTGAGACCTTTCTTGTCGTTCACTCGCATGTCAGGGGGAAGAAGCGTGCTGTGGGGTGGCGGTCGAAGGAAGTTGATAAATTCCGTTCGGGTGATCGGTGGTATGGGCAATGAAGTCGTAATAATTTCTTCGAGTTACTGGATCGCGCGAGTCTTTTAACTCTGAACGGCGTGGTTTCATGGGGCGGTCCGCATATGTTTCCGCGATTCTCCGCCGCGGGCGCCGGAGGCCCGTGACGCGGCGTGCGCGACGAGGGGGCGGAGCGCGAAGTCCGCCCCCTTCGACCTCCGCCCCGCACCCGGACCGGCTCCGTCACCGCGGCAGCGGGCTCCCGTCGGCCCGGGTGCCGCAGAGCCGGTGGGTGAGCACGGCCCGACGGGCGCGCAGGCGCTCCAGGGCGAAGGCCGCGATCACCGCGCCCACCATCGGAGCCACCAGGTACACCCACAGGAAGGCGAGCTCCCCGGACGCCACCGCGGGGCCGAACTGACGCGCCGGATTGACACTGCCTCCCGTGCTGGTCCCGAGCAGGGCGATGGCCGCGCCGATGAGGAAACCGACGAGCCAGGGAACGGCGGGCGCCAGCCGGGGCGTCTGCAGGAAGTACCCGACGAGGTACACGATGACGCCCATGCCGGCCGCCTCCGCCGCGAACAGCCAGCCCTCCGTCCACCCCGATGCGGGCTGCAGCGAGGCGTAGAAGACCGGGGCCCGTCCGACCGCGGGCCCCCACACGGCCCGGGCCGCGAGCACGCCCAGCAGCGAGCCGGCGAGCTGCGCCACGATGTACGGGACCACCGAGACCCCCGGGAAGACGCCGAAGCGCCACATGGCGAGCGAGATCGCGGGATTGATGTGCCCGCCGGAGAGCCGGCCCGGCCGGCTCAGGATGAGCCCGGAGAGGAGCAGACCGACCGCCGCGCCGACGAGCAGCAGCTTGGGATGGATCTGCGGAATCGCGTCGGAGACGGCGGAGGGACCCAGCACCCAGCGCACGATCGTGGTGACGCCGAAGAGCAGCACGAGCGTCAGCAGGCACTCCAGGGCGCTGCGCCGCGCGATGGCCGACGGCGTCACGGGGTCGTTCCCCGGCGCGGCGGGCGCCGGCGGCGCGCCGGACGACGTGGATTCGGTGGTCATGGCCGCGATCACCTCCGGTGGATGAGAGGGACGGGGAACGGGAGCGGCCGCAGGGCGGTCCGGTGGCCGGAACGGGTCCGCGCGCCCGTACGCGCCGGGCGGCCGCCCGGCTCCGTCGCGCCGCCCGGCCGACGGGCTACCCCGGTCGGCTCGCCCGCGCGGGCAGGTAGTGGGTGACCTGGAAGGGGTGGTCGGGATCCACCAGGGACCGGGCGCGCTCCTCGGTCTCCCGGTCGAAGCCGGTGAGACGGCCGCTGTGCTGCCGCAGATGCTCCTCCCAGGAGGCGACCTGGAAGACCTCCAGATAGGTGTCGGGGCGCGTGCCGTCCCGGTACAGGTCCCAGTGGAGCGCGCCGGTGCGCAGCCGGGACCTCCCCATGGCCCGCATGGACTCGATGAAGAGATCGGCGTTCCGCGGCGGGACGCGGTACTCGATGGTGACGAGCACCTGGCCGCCGGTCTCCGGGGGGTCCAGCACCAGGGCGGGGGCCGCCCAGTGCATGGAGACCGACCGGTCCAGTTGCGTGTCGGGCACCGCGAGCGCCAGACCGGCCAGCGAGGCGGCCGCGAGGAGCACGGCGGCGACCAGCAGCGCCGGCACCAGGCCGATCCGATCGGCGACCCCGCCCCAGACCGCGGCCCCGACCGCCATGCCGCCCTGAAAGATGGTCAGGTAGAAGGCCAGGGCCCGCGCCCGCACCCAGCCGGGGGTCGTCACCTGCATCTGGGCGTTGAGCAGGGACAGCACCCCCACCCACGCGATCCCGGAGAACACCAGGACCAGGCCGACGAGCCAGGGGATGCGCAACAGCGCCAGCAGCGCCAGGGTCACCGCGAACAGGATCCCTCCGGCGGCCAGCGTCGTATTGCTCGACCAGCGGTCGCGCACCCGGGGCAGCAGGGCGGCCCCGAACACCGCGCCCACGCCGACCGCCCCGAGCAGCACGCCGTAGCCGCCCGCGCCCATGCCCAGCTCCTGTCGCGCGGCGACGGGCAGCAGCGCCCACAGGGCGGCGGCGCACGGCACGAACAGCAGCGACCGGGCCAGCACCCGGCGCACCCTCGGCGCGTTCCGCACATAGCGGTTGCCGGCGCGCAGCGCCGGGAGGATCCGTTCGGCCCCCATCGGGTCGGGCTCGGCCCGGCGGCGCCAAGTCGCGAGGGCGGCGAGGGTGACGAGGAAGGACGCCGCGTTGACCGCGAAGACCGTGGCCGTGCCGGCCAGCGCGACCACCAGTCCGCCGAGCGCGGGGCCGACGGCGCGGGCGAGGTTCATGTTCACCCCGCCGAGGGCCGCGGCGGAGGGAATCTGCTCCCTGGGTACGAGTTCGGGCTGGATGGCCTGCCACGCCGGGTTCATCAGGGCGGTGCCGCAGCCCAGCACGAAGGTCAGCGCCAGGACGCCGTACGAGTTCATCCGGCCTAGGGCGGTCAGCGCGGCGAGCAGCCCGGCGGCCGCCAGCATCAGCACCTGGGCGCCCAGGAGCAGTCTGCGGCGGTCGATGATGTCCGCCAGGGCGCCGGCGGGGATGCCCAGCAGCAGGACGGGCAGACTGGCCGACGTCTGGACCAGGGCGATGAGACCGGCCGAGCCCGACTCCTGGGTGATCAGCCACTGGGCGCCGACCGTCTGCATCCAGCCGCCGACGTTGGAGACGAACTGCGCGATCCACAGGGTCCGGAACACCCGCAGCCGCAGCGGCTGCCAGGTCGATACCGGGGCGGCGCCGGCGGGCGGCGGCTTGGCGCCGGCCGCCGTGCCGCCGTCCACAGGAGGTGTCATCCGTTGTCGCTCCCTGCCTGGGTCGGGGACGGGGGACGGGGCGGGCACGGCGTCCGCCCCGGAGCGGGGGCCCCGTCCGCCCGGATCAGTGTGCGGGCAGCATGGCACGGGCGTAGGCGACGCCCACCCCGTACGCCCCGGCGTGTTCCATGACGACGTCCATGACCGGGCCGTAGGTCTCGGTGCGGCCCCAGTCGCGCTGCCATTCGAGCAGCGTGGTCAGCCAGGTGGTGGGCACCACGCCGTTCTGCGTCATGCGTTTGACGGCGTTGTCGTGCGCGGCGACGGACACCCCGCCGCAGGCGTCGGTGGGGACGTGCACCTCGTACCCCTGTTCCACCGCGGACAGCGCGGCGAGCGAGATGCACACCTCGGTCCACAGCCCCGCCAGCACGATCTTCGGACGGCCGGTCGCCTTGACCGCGTCGACGACGCGCTGGTCCTCCCAGCAGTTCATGGTGGTCCGGTCGATCGGCGGGATGTCCGGGTAGACCTCGGCCAGTTGCGGCAGCAGCGGACCGGAGAAGCTCTTCGACGCGACGGTGGTCAGCACCACCGGCACGCCGAACACCTTGGCGGACTTGGCCAGCCCCACGGTGGCGTTGATGATCTCGCCGCGGTCGGCGTTGGTCGTGCCGAAGAACATCTGCGGCTGGTGGTCCACCAGCACCAGCACACTGTTCCCCGGGCTGAGGAGCGACGCCGCGGGGTCGGCCTTCACGTTCTGGGTGTTCACCACGATGCCGAACCTTTCGTCGTGCGGGGGCTGTTCTCCGGGCTGTGCGCCGCGGCCCGGCGGCCGCCGGGCCGGGAAGGGCGCCTGTGCGCCGGTCACAGCACGAAGCAGGCGTCGAAGATCTCGGAGGGGCGGGTGCCGTCCTGGGCGAAGCCCCGGGCGAGGCGCCACTGCCGGTGCTCCTCGGACTCGGCCGCCGCCTCGACCAGGGCCCGCGCCTGACGCACCCCCGAGGGCGGGGTCGGGAGCACGGTCCGGTGGAATCCGCCGTAGTGGGCCACCGGGCTCCAGGCCGGCTCGACGCCGGGCAGCGGTGCGGCGAGGCCCTCGAACTCCCCGGCCGCGTAGACGATCCGGCCGCCGACGACGGTCAGCAGGGACTCGATGTGCGAGATGTCCTCCTCCGGCACCGAGAAGAAGTCCTCGGTGAGCACCGCCAGGTCGGCGTAGTAGCCCTCCTTGAGGATGCCCTTGACGTCGCTCTCGCCGCTGAGTTCGGCACCGCCGACCGTGTACATGCGCAGCGCGGTGGCGCGGTCGACCCGGTTCTCGGGGGACGCCAGCAGCCGCCCGCCGATGGTGCGTCCGCGCACCAGCCACTCCAAGGACAGCCAGGGGTTGTAGCTGGAGACCCGGGTGGCGTCGGTGCCGGCGGCGACCGTCATGCCGGAGTCGAGCATCTTGCGGATCGGGGGCGTGTCGGCCGTGCGGGCGGCCCCGTAGCGTTCGCTGAACGCGCTGCCCTGGAACATCATGCGGTTCTGGATGGACAGGGCGCCGCCCATGGCCGCGATCCGGTCGAGGCCGGCCTCGGACACGGTCTCGGCGTGGTCGAAGAACCACGGCACCCCGCGCGGGAAGCCGCCGTCCGCCGCGATGGCGTCGAAGACGTCGAGGTTGGCGCGGATCGTCTCCTCGTACGTGGCGTGCAGCCGGAAGCCCCAGCCGTTGTCGAGCAACAGGCGTACCGCCGCGTCGAGTTCGCTGTCCGCCTGCTCGGGGCGGAGCGGCCGGGGCTCGGTGAAGTTCTCGTAGTCGGCGGGCGACCAGGCGAGGTTCTCGCCGGCGCCGTTCAGCCGCAGCCACGCGTCGCCGTCGCCCGGCCGCACCATGCCGATCCACCGTCGCAGATCGTCGAGCTCCTGCCCCGCGGTCTGCGGGAAGAGGTGGTACGCGATGCGCATGGTCAGCCGACCCTGTTCGGCGAGCTTCATCACCGCCCCGTAGTTCTCGGGGAAGTTCTGGAAGCCGCCGCCCGCGTCGATGGCGCTGGTCAGACCCAGCCGGTTCAGCTCGTGCAGAAAGTGCCGGGTGGAGCCGACCTGTTCGTCGTCCGGCAGCGTGGGCCCCTTGGCGAGGGTGGCGTACAGCAGCCCGGCCGCGGGGGCCGCCAGGAGCATTCCGGTGGGCTCGCCCGAGTGGTCGCGGACGATCTGCCCGCCGGGGGGAGCCACGCTGTCCTTGGTGAATCCGACCGCCTTCACCGCGGCGTGGTTGAGGATGGCCGACTGGTACAGATGCAGCACGAACACCGGAGTGTCTGGGGCGGCGGCGTTCAGCTCCGACACGGTGGGCAGCCGCCGTTCGGCGAACTGCTCCCCGGTCCACCCGCCCACCACGCGCACCCACTGGCCCCTGGGGGTGCGCGCGGCCTGCTCGCGCAGCATCCACAGTCCGGTGCGCAGCGAGGGGACGCCGTCCCAGCGCAGCTCCAGCAGATAGTTCAGCCCGCCGCGGATCACATGCAGATGGGAGTCGTTGAGTCCGGGAACGATCCGCCGGTTGAGGGCGTCCACCACCCTGGTCCGCGGGCCCACGAAGGGGGCGACGTCGGAGTCGTCGCCCAGGGCGGTGATACGGCCGTCGCGGACGGCCAGGGCGGCGACCGAGGGCCGTGCGCCGTCCCCGGTGTGCACACGGCCGTTGCGGATGACCAGATCGGCCGGCTCCCGCGCCTCGGGAGAAGGGACGACGCCGTCCACGGGCATGACATTGATCATGTGAACGCTCCAGGGTCATGGGCGGGAGGACGCTCCCGCCCGTCGGCCGGTCGTCGGCCGTGTCGGGCACGGCGCCTGCCGGCCCGCGGGCCGGTACTGCCGAAGGGCTTGTCCGCCGCCGACCTGCCCGACAGCCACCCGTGGGCCGCAGGGCCCACACTCCTCGAGACGTCGGCGCGACGGACCGCGCCGGGCTCCGCCGCCGTGGCCGCGTCCCGGTGTCATGGACGCGGATCGCGCCCGCCACGACCCCGGCCCGGCCGGTGTCCGGTGGGCCGGGGCCCCGGTCGCCCGGGGCGGGCGGCGGTCGGCGCCACACGGCACGGCTCGATCGGGAAGTCCATGGGATCTCCGACTGTGTCCGGGAGAGGCCGAAGCCAGCGAACGGGAACGGATTCCGTCCCGATTCGGAGGCTAGACAGGTCCCCTCGCGGCGGCATCTCGATCTGACGCGCCGCTCCGGCCGCGCGGCCCCGCGCCCGGGCGTCTCCCCGACGGCCGCGCCCGCGCGGACGACCGGCGCGCCGTACCCGACGGCGTCCCGGCACGGAGCGGCCGTCGCGCCGGACTCGACGGCGGTCGGCGAACGGGCCCGGGCGCCGCGCCCGCCGCCGGTTTCCCCGACCGGGCCCGCGGCGGAAGGGCGGGACCGGCGGCCGGGTGCGGAACGGCCCGCCGGACGGGGCCGGTCAGGTGAACGGGCCGGACGCGAGCCGATTCCCGGTCGGACCGCGGCCCTTGAGCCGCCGAGTCCGCCGCCCGTCGCGGTGCGCCCGCCGGTCCCGCGCGGCGAACGGGCGACGGACGCGGCGCGGTGTCGCCCGTCGGGGCGCGGCGGGGACGGGCCTGGACCGGTCGGGTGGCGCGTGAGCGGGGCAGCCCACCGGGCGGGCTGCGGGGTCCGGGGCCCGCGGGCGCCGGGCGGCACAATCACTCCATTGGTTACCGGGGTAACCACGTTCATCGTGCTCTCATATGACATGGCTGATCACCGTCGAGCGGATCAGCCGCGCAGGCGTTCCCCGCCGACGGGGATGCCGCCTGCCGAGATCGGCCGTCCCTCTTCCTGCCGCCCCCGCCACCTACGCGGAAGTCCTGCCGAATGCACTCTCGCGACCGTCACACCCGCTGCTGCAGATCTCATCTGAGACATCTCAAGGCCGTCATCGTGCTGGTCCTCGGAACCGCCGCGCTCATGTGCACCGTCCTGCTGACCCTCTACCGGAACGGCTATGTGACGGCACGGGGCGACGGGGCCGCCTCTCACGGCGCCACCACCGTCCAGAGGGAGCCCGTGCGGCCGGCGCCACCGCTCGGACGCGGCGGAACGACGGGACCGGCGGGGCACGCGGGGGAGAGGCCGAGGACCGGGGACGTCCTCGAACCCATGGCCAATGCCGGGGTCGCGCCCCTGAGGGAGGACGGTCCCTCCGGCCTGCCCGGCCCCGCGGAGTCCGGGGGGCCGGGGGGCTCCCCGGAGGTGCGAGGCCAGGCGGGACAGGACGGGCCCAGGATCCCGGCTCCGAACGATTCGGCCGGACCCGCCGCGCTCGCCGGGCCACGGGGGCCGGGGGAGGAGCCGGGCGAAGGGGAGGCGGGCGGCGAGGCCGCCGGCCGGATCGGGCTGGACGGCAGGGACGGCGCGGACGGCGCGCCCGGGCCCGCCGGGGAGAGGGGGGCCGCCGGCCCTCCCGGATCGGCGGGACCCTCGGGCCCGCCGGGGCCCAGCGGACCGCCCGGCCCCACCCTTCCGCCGGTCAACCCGTACTGGCCCTACGGGCAGCCGATGGCGGCGCCGGTCCCGAGCGACTACTACCGCCGCGAGGACAATGCCGGCCTGCTCGCGATCGTCCTGGTCGCGTTCCTGTCGGGCGGACTCGCCGCGTACACGCTCCGCAGGCTCTTCGACCGCCTGCACACGTGCGAGAAGGAGCCGCACCACTGAGGCGCCGCGGGCTGCCGGCGGTTCGCGCGCCTCGCGCCGGGGGCCCCGGCGCACGCGCGTCCTGATCGGCGCGGCCGGAGTGCCGATCGGCGCCGGGACGCTGCCGTCCGCGCCGCGCACCCCGGTCGTCCCCGTCCCATCCGCCGAACACATCGGCGGGCCGGGCCGGTCGAGCGGGGGCGGGTGACATCAGGGGACCGGCGGCGTGGTCACGGTCGCGGCGGCGGACCGCCGCGGACACCCGGGCCCGGGCCCGCGCCGGGGCCTCAGCCCGTGCCGTGGAGCAGCCGGCACAGCTCGGCCTCCACGTCGAGGTCGTCCGTCTCCCGCCCCGCCGGAACCAGCTGGTAGGTGTGGGTCAGCCAGTCCGTCACGACGCGGAGCGGCGCGGCGAGCCGGGCCCGGCCCGCGGGGGAGGAGAGGGCGAGATTGAGCACCGCCGGCCGCCCGGCGCCGCTGGGCCAGAGGCGGATGTCCCCGTCCCCGGTCGGCCGGAGGAGGCCGTCGGCCAGGAGATCGCGGGCGAAGGTCCACGTCACCGGCGATTCGGTACCGGTGTGGAAGGCGAAGGTCACGGCGTACGGATCGTCCGAACCGTAGCGCAGGCAGGCGGGCACCGTGACGTGCTCATGCGAGGCGAGCACGAGCTGCATGTCGAGTGACTTGTCCAAGTGGTAGGCCATGGCCTGATCAGCTCCTGGGCACCGGGCGGGCGGCCGCGCCGCCGGCCGTGCGGAGGCACGGCGGCGCGGCGCGTCCCGGGATCAGCGGAAGAGGTGGTGGCCGAAGCCGTGCGGGAGGCTGGTCACCAGGACCCACGTGCCGTGGACCGAGTGGTAGAGCCGGTGGCCGTCGTAGCGGTACTGACGGCCGTGGTCGTAGCTGTACCAGCTGCTGCCGGTGCGGTACCAGGTGCGGTAGCCGTCCCAGCGGTGGCTGCGGTCCGAGCGGTGATCGCGGTTCCAGCGGGAGTCGCGGTCACCACGGTCCCAGCGGGAGTCGTGGTCGCCGCGGTGGGTGTCCCACCGGCCGTGCTCGGCTGCGACGGCGGTGTGGGACACGGTGGCCGCTCGCTCGGCCGCGGGGCGCGGTGCCGCCGAAGCGGCTCCGGTCGCCGTCAGCAGCGCGCCACCGGCGAGCACCGTGGCGACGGCCGTGGCGGCGATCCGCCGTCCGATCATGCGGTTCAGCATGGTGTATCTCCTTGCTCCTTCCGCGACCGCTGGGTTGCCGGCCGCGGAACTCATGCCGGGTTGTCCGGATATTTCGGAACCCTACGCGAGATCTAGTTGAACATTGAACTTTGATCTCGTGAGGTATTTCACCTGATCGGGAAGGGAGGGAGGGGGGAACAAAACGAGGCGCCGTCGCATCGCGCGAGGGGCCCGTGGGGCCCTGGGCGGGGGCGCGGGCGGGAACACGGCGACCGCCCCCGTCACCGGGCCTGCGGCAGGTGACGGGGGAGGGGAGGGCGGCGCGGGACGGTCGCGGGCCCGCACTCCGTCGGCCGGGCCGTGACGGCCGGGCCGTGTGGCGCGCGGGACGTCAGCTGTTCTGGGCCCCGTTCCAGACGTCGTAGGCGGCATTGCCGTACGACGAGGCCGCGGCGGCGGAGCCGTAGCTGCCCGAGTAGGCGCCGGTCTGCGTCGCGGAGCCGTCGGCCTGGTAGTGCTCGATCCAGGCGCCGCCGCTGGCACCGCCGGACAGGCCGTTGCAGTTGTCCATCAGCCGCTGCCCGCCGGGACCGGCGTAGCCCTGTCCCTCGCACCACACGGCGTAGTCCTTGTCCGCCGGAAGGCCCAGGATGTGCGCGTAGTTGCTGGACCAGTTGAATCCCAGCCCGGTGGAGCCGACGACGTCCTGGACACGTCGGCCGTTCGGCGTGTCCAGGACGAGGAAGGCGCTGTCGTTCTCCTGGCCGCCGCCCGTGAGCCAGCCGGCGCTGCGCCAACCCCACCAGCCGTAGGGGGCGTTGCCCTTGTCGTAGTTGGGGGCGAAGCGGTAGTTGGTGCCGCCGTCGCCGAAGCCGCAGTGCCGCGCGGTGGCCACCACCGAACGGTTGTTGCTCGTCACGACGTTGGCGGAGCAGATGTAGTCGCCCTTGCCGGGGATCGTGAAGTACAGGCGGCCCACGGTGCCCCAGACGCTGGACCGGATCTGGGCCCCGGAACCGGCCGTGGGCCGGGTCGCGGGAATGTGCACCGGCTCGCCGCTCTCCCGGGCGACGGCGCCCGCGGCGGCGCGGTCCACGGCGGGGGCGGGCGCGGGCATCGGCCGGGCGTCGCGGATCCGTTCCGGCGTCCAGTAGGCGTCGAGCTGCGCGCGGGACGCGGTGTTGGCGACCGTCGCGGTCCCGGCGCCGGAGTCGTGCGTCCGTTCCTGCGCGACGGCCGTGACGGGCGTCAGGGCCGCGCAGAGGCTCGCCGCCGCGGCGAGGGCGGTGAGGGTGAATCGACGTATGCGCATGAGAACCTTCCTGGTTCGGCGGTGGATCCGGCGCGTCCAACGTCGCAGCAGGAGGTCAACGAGAGATCAACGCGCGCTCAACACCGTTGAGGCGCCGACGGGATTCGGTGCCGGACGGGACGCGCGACGACCGGCCGGAGGCGTCCCGCCGACGGGCGCGGCGCCCCGCGGACCGTGCGCGACCGGCCGCCGAGGAGCTTCCCCCGGCCGGCACACGTCCGGAGACTCGTCGTACCGGGTGAGGGCGTCCGCGGGCGGCCCCGGACCGTGGAACCGGCGGCGGCGTGTCCTCGGGTCAGAAGGCGGGCCGATCCCGGCTGGTCGGCACACGCAGGGCGAGAACCGCGATGTCGTCGTGCTGATCGTCACTCAGCCGGGCGAGCAGTTCGTCGCGCAGGACGGCCAGCGGCTCGCGAGCGAGCGCGGTCGCGTGCTGGCGCAGCCGCGTGAGGCCGCGGCCGATGTCCTCGCCGGGGCGTTCGATGAGGCCGTCGGTGTAGAGGAGCAGAGTGGAACCGGACGGCAGCTCCATGGTCGCGGTCGTGCGTTCGAGGCCCGGATCCACTCCCAGGACGGGAGCGAGGCCGTCCTCCAGCAGCAGGGTGCGGCCGTCGGGCCGGGCCAGCAGGGGCGGCGGGTGGCCGGCATTGGTCCAGTGCAGCCGCCACGCTCCCTCGGCGGGCGTCTCGATGCGAGCGATGACGGCGGTGACCAGTTCGATGCCGGTCAGGCCCTGCATCACCCGGTCCAGACGGCGCATCACACCGGCCGGGTCGTCACCGCTGTCGTAGGCGAGCGCCCGCAGCATGTTCCGCAGCTGTCCCATCCGTACGGCGGCGGCCAGATCATGGCCGATCACGTCCCCGATGGCGAGGATCGCCGATCCGTCCGGCAGCGGGAAGGCGTCGTACCAGTCCCCGCCCACCTCGGCCCGCTCCCGGGCGGGCGAGTATCGGCTGGCGAGCTGAAGATGGCCCAGGCCGGTCAGGTCCGGCAGCAGGGAGAGCTGGAGCTGTTCGGCGGTGTGCTGCTGGAGCGCGTACAGACGCGCGTTGTCGAGGGCGAGGCCCGCCCGCTGTCCCAGGTCGGCGGCCAGTGCCTGCTCGTCTTCGTCGAAGGGGAGAGCCGGCGCCCGTCGAACGAAGGTGAGGGCGCCCAGGGCCTCGCGTCGCACGCGCATCGGCACGATGAGCACGCTCGCGGCGCCCAGGGTGCGGTACAGGGACCACTGGGCCGACTGCAAACGGTCGTTCGGATCGGGTGCGCCGAGGTCGGTCACCACGACGGGTCCCGCGCCCCGCAGCACTCGGGCCAGCGCGGCGGCCGAGTCGTCGGGTCCGGGCAGGATCCCGCCGGGCAGCACCCGAAGCGCCCGGTCGGGCTCCCGGTCCGTGATCGTCAGCCGGCGCAGCGACTCCCCTTCGATCACGTCGACGACGCACGCGTCCGCCAGATGCGGCACCACCACCCGGGCCAGCCGACGCAGCGCCTCCTTCGCGTCGAGGCCCGAGGCGAGCGCGCGGCTCGCCTCGGCGAGAACCCTCAGCCGGGCCGCGGCGACCTCCGGTACGGGCTCGTCCGGCGGTCCCTTGGGCCGTGGGGGCTTCCGCGTCATCGCGCTCCTTCCCGGTGTTCCCCGCCCGTCCGCCTCCCGGCGGCGGGGCCGGTCGACTTCAGTCTGCGCGTCCGGCCGACGCGGGACGTCCGGACGCGCCGGACCTGCCCGACCGGACGGGCGGATGGGCGGATGGGCGGACGGGCAGACGGGCGGACGGGCGGAGGAGTAGGACGGGCGGAGGAGTAGGACGGGCGGAGGCTCACGCCGCGCGCGCCGGCCTTCGCGGTCCGGACCTGCCCGCCGGGTCTCCCCTCATGGCTCGCGCGGCCCGGGACACGCGCCGCCCGACGGTTTCGGCGCGCGGTTCGGGCAGTCGGTCACGCGGAAGCGGCGCAGTCCGTCCCGGCGGGCCAGGGCGCGGGCGGCCGCGTGCGCGGTGCGGTAGGCGCCGATCTCGTGAGCGGTGGCGGCGGGGACGGCGACCCAGCGGGCGCTGCGCCCGTCGTGGTGCCGGCGCACTCGGCCGAGGAGCCGTCCGTCGCAGGCGACGACCTGGATGATCGCGTGTCCGGGGAACAGCGGAGTGCACGCCAGGCCGCGGATCCGCGTCAGCCGCTCGACGGCCTGCTCCTCGCAGATGTGCCATTTCGCGTTGATGACGGTGAGCTGGGCCGTGCGAACCGCGGCGACCGCCTCGTGGTCGAGATCTGTCATGGCGGAGGCTCCAAGTGAGTCGCGGGCCCTCAGCCGCGGACCAGGCGGCGGTGGGTGATCCGGTGCGGGCGGGCCGCCTCAAGGCCCAGCCGCCGTGTCTTGTCGGCCTCGTAGTCGGCGAAGTTGCCCTCGAACCAGAGCCAGTCGGCGCCGCCCTCCCAGGCGAGCACATGGGTGGCGACGCGGTCCAGGAACCACCGGTCGTGAGCGGTGATCACCGCGCAGCCCGGGAAGTGGAGCAGCGCGTGCTCCAACGAGGCCAGCGTCTCCACGTCCAGGTCGTTGGTCGGCTCGTCCAGCAGCAGCAGGTTTCCGCCCTGTCTGAGGGTGAGCGCGAGGTTGAGCCGGTTGCGTTCGCCTCCGGACATCACCCCCACGGGCTTCTGCTGGTCGGCGCCCTTGAAACCGAAGGTGGCGACGTAGGCGCGCGAAGGCATGTCCACCTCGCCGACCCGGATGTGGTCCAGGCCGCCCGAGACCGCCTCCCACACCGTCCTGTCCGGCTCCAGCCCGGCGCGGTTCTGGTCGACGTAGGAGATCCTCACCGAATCGCCGAGTCGCAGGACGCCCGAGTCCGGACGCTCCCGGCCGACGATCATCTGGAACAAAGTGGTCTTGCCGACGCCGTTGGGGCCGACGACGCCGACGATGCCGCCGCGGGGCAGCGAGAAGGACAGGTCCTCCATCAGCAGCCGGTCGCCGAAGCCCTTGGTGACGTGGTCGGCCTCCAGGACCAGGCTGCCCAGGCGCGGTCCGGGCGGGATCTGGATCTCATCGAAGTCCAGCTTCCGTATCCTCGCGGCCTCGCTCGCCAGCTCCTCGTAACGCTGCACGCGCGCCTTGGACTTGGCCTGGCGCCCCTTGGCGTTGGAGCGCACCCACGCCAGCTCCTCCGCCAGCCGCTTCCGCAGTCTGGCGTCCTTGCGGCCCTCCACCTGGAGGCGGGTCTCCTTGGTCTGGAGGTAGGTGGAGTAGTTGCCCTCGTAGGGGTAGGCGTGGCCCCGGTCGATCTCCAGGATCCACTGGGCGACGTTGTCCAGGAAGTACCGGTCGTGGGTGACGGCGACGACCGTGCCCGGGTAGTCCGCAAGGTGCTGTTCCAGCCACGCCACGGACTCCGCGTCCAGGTGGTTGGTGGGCTCGTCCAGCAGCAGCAGATCCGGCTGGGACAGCAACAGCCTGCACAGCGCGACCCGGCGCCGCTCGCCGCCCGACAGATCGCGCACCGGCGTGTCCGGCGGCGGGCAGCGCAGGGCGTCCATCGCCTGCTCCAGCCGGGACTCCAGGTCCCAGGCGTTCGCGTGGTCCAGACTCTCCTGGAGGCCGCCCAGCTCGTCGAGCAGCCGTTGCATCTCCTCGCCGTCGGTCTCGCCGAGACGGGCGGTGACCTCCTCGTAGCGGTGCAGCATGCGGCGGATCTCCGCCACGCCCTCCTCGACGTTGTCCCGCACGGTGGCGGAGTCGTCGAGGCGCGGCTCCTGCTCCAGGATGCCGATGCCGACGCCGGGCGCGGGGAACGCGTCGCCGTTCGTCGGCCGCTCCAGCCCCGCCATGATCCGCAGGACGGTCGACTTGCCCATCCCGTTCGGGCCCACGACGCCGATCTTGGCGCCGGGCAGGATGAAGAGGGTGACGTCGTCGAGGATGGTCCTGTCACCGTGGGCCATGCGGGCCTTGCGCATCGTGTACACGTGCATCCGCGATGCCTCCGTGGCAGAGCCGCCGGTCCGCGGTGCCACCGCCGTGGGTCCGCCGGGGGCGGCCGGTCGTCGTAGAGGCCATCGGCACGGGACGTGCGGTCGAGGGCGAGCCTCATCGCCCGTGCCCTCCATGGTGCACCCGGCCCAAGGCCCGCGCCAGCCGCCGCGGCGGGAGCGGGGTACGCCTCGGGGCCGGCTCAGGCCGACAAGCGGCCGGCCTGGGAGAGGCGGCGCGACGCGGCCAGCAGGGCGCGGATCCGCAGTCCGAACTGGTCGATGTGGCGCACGGGGCTCTCGAACAGGACGCGGGCGTCGTGATGGGTGTGCGGGTACTCCAGGCGCAGGGTCAGCCCGCACCGGTCGATGCCCAGCGGGACCACCCGGCGCAGCCCCGCCTCCGGGCGGGGACGGACGGGCCTCAGAAGCTCGGAGAACATGCCGCTGCCCCACGCCCTGACGGTCAACGCGCTGGTGCGCGACGACCGGCTCGGCATCCGGCTGACCTGGCCGGAAGCCCTGTTCACCGCCACCGGGATCGAGGAACTGGCCGGGCGCCCGCGTGCCGCGCTCCTCGACGTCGCCGCCGCACCGGAGATCCGCCTGCTCGGCGACGACCGGTCGTTCGCCGAGGTGCAACAGCTGACCCCCCTGCAGGAGGTGATGCTGCGGCACTCGCGCATCGAACGACCCGACCCGTACACCGTGCAGTCGTGCTTCTCCCTCACCGGACCGCTCGACACCGACGCCACTGCGCGCGGCGGGCGCCGATCTGCTGGCGCGGCGCCCGAACCTGGGCGCCGTGTTCCCGGCCGATCCCGCCGTCGTACCGAAGGAGCCCGTCCCCGGCTTCCGGGTGTGCGAGGGGCCGGCCGACGCGGTGCTCGCCGCCGACCTGGCCGAACCGTTCGACCTCCGCACCGGCCCGCTGGTCCGGCTGACCGTGATCCGGCACCGCGCCGAACGCCTCGACCTGGTCCTGACCAGCCATCACGTCCTCTCCGGCGGCTGGTCGGCGCCGCGCATCCTCACCGAGCTGTTCGCCCTGTACACGGCGCGGGCGCGCGGCGAGGCTCCCTTTCTGCCCGTCCCGGTGCCGTTCGGCCGCTACCTCGACTGGCGCGCCGCCCACGAGCCCGACCTCGGCGCCTGGGCGGACGAACTGGAGGGGCTGCCCGAGGGCGACTACCTGGGGGCCGGGCCGGACGGACCGGGGCCGGCCTGGCAGGAGCCCGAGGTGGTCACGTTCGACGCTCCGCTGGTCGCCGGGCTCACCCGCCTCGCGGCACGGCGCGGCCTCACCCCCAGCATCCTGGTGCGGGGAGCGTGGGCGGCGCTGCTCGCCCGCCGTCACGTGGCGGTGGTGCCGCCCCTGCCGCGGCGGGCGGCCTTCGACGTCCGGGGCGCGGCGTTGCTGTCCCCCGGGCTGGCCGTCCTGGTCCTCGGTCTGACCGAGGCGGCCCATGGACGCACGGTGCCGGCGACGCTGGGCGTGACGGCCGGACTGCTGATGCTGGCCGGACTTGTCGTGCACGGACTGCGGGCCGGCGACACGGCGCTGGTCGCCCCCGGTTCTTCACCAGGCCGCCTTTCGGGGCCGCGGCCCTGGCCCTGCCCCTCCTGGGCGCGTCGGTGTTCGGCACGACCTTTCTGCTGCCGCTCCACTTGCAGACGGGGCGCGGGCTGTCGGCATGGCAGACGGGCATGCTCCTGGTCCCGCAGGGGCTGGGCGCGGCCGCCGGGTCCGTACTGGTCAACCGCACCATCGACGCGCTGGCCCGGAGAACTCTGGTGATCACCGGTGTCACGCTCGTCCTCACGGGCATGGTGCCGTTCACGCGACTCGACCACGACCTGCCGGACGCCGCGATCGTCGCGGCGCTCCTGGTGCGCGGCTTCGGGACGGCCATGATCAGCGCCCCGGTGATGAACATCGTCTACAGCCGCATCGAGCCCGAGCGGATCGCCGGCGCCTCCGGAGCGCTCAACCTGCTCAACACCGTGGGCGGTTCCCTCGGGACCGCGGCCCTGGCCGTGGTGCTCCAGGACCGGCTGGACGCCCGGCACCAGGATGTTCCCGCCGCCTTCGCCGACACCTTCTGGTGGGTGGTCGGTCTCGGGCTGCCGGCCGCGGCGGGGACGACGACCGGGCGCGCCGCGGGCCGACGCCCGGGGGAGGAGGACCGAGCGGTGTCACCGGCCCCGGCCCCGGAACCCGGACCGGGACCCGGACCTGGGGGCGAGGTGTGCCGTCGCGGGCCGGCCGGCCCGCTACGGAACTGCTGTCCGCCGCGTACGGGTGGCAGACGCTGCGGGCCGTCGGACACCGGCGTCGCTCCCGGAGGATCTCGGCGCGCGGACCGTCCCCGCGACGCCCGGCCGCGCCCGGCCGCGCGGCTTCGCCGCCGTCTTCCGCCGGGCCGTGGTAGCCGCCCCGGGCGCGGTCCCCGCCTGCGCCGTCAGCCGGTTGGACCGGCAGGGGTGGCGGGGCGTCCGCGCCCGGTACAAGCATGGATCATGACCGACGTACCGAGCGGTTCCCCCCGGGGACCGGAATACGACGACCGCCACACTCATGCCGCGGGGAACGTGCACGCGCCGAAACCGCAGCCGGGCTACATGGAGCCGCCCTTCGAGGGGTTCCTGCACCACCTCTCCCGCACCGCCTGGCAGGTCGTCCTGTTCACCGGCATCGCCTCCCTGATCCTCGGGATCGTGCTCCTGGCCTGGCCGGGCCCGTCCCTGCTGGTCGCCGGGATCCTCTTCGGCATCTACCTCATTCTCAGCGGCGCGCTCCAACTGGCGGCGGCCTTCGGCACGCACAAGGCGACCTCGCTGCGCGTCCTGGCCTTCATCAGCGGCGCCCTGTCGATCCTGCTGGGCCTGTTCTGCTTCCGGGGCCGACTGGAGTCGATCCTGCTGCTCGCGTTGTGGATCGGCATCGGCTGGCTGATTCGCGGGATCACCCACACCCTGGCCGCCCTTCACGACCCCGTCATGCCCGCGCGCGGCTGGCAGGCCGTCCTGGGCGTCGTCACCTTCATCGCGGGGATCGTGCTGATCACCTCGCCGTTCACCTCGGTCGCAGTGCTCACCCTGGTCGCCGGCTGGTGGCTGATCGTGGTCGGCATCGTCGAGATCGTGACGGCGTTCCGGCTCCGTGGCCGCGCGCAGCGGATCCCGCGCACAGTGTGAACTCTTCGGCCGGCGACGCGCTCACTCTCGGTTGCCACGCCCACTTCATGCCGGAGGCTGGCATCAAGGGGCACGGTGCCATGGACGGACCGGTCCGGGAGCGGGGAGACCGGCAGGCCGGTCGAAACTTCCCGGATTCTCGCCACGGTCGTTGACTGGGCGGGCCGTACGGGCGGGCTGGTCCTGGAGGACGACTACGACGGCGAGTTCCGTTACGACAGGCAGCCGGTGGGAGCCCTGCAAGGACTCGATCCGGAGCGCGTGGTGCACA
>NZ_JBAGJZ010000075.1:0-25060 GCF_037034285.1 Streptomyces tyrfis
CCGCCGCTCTCCCGCCCCCCCCATGTATAAACCCGATGTATACACACCATGTACAGTGCTCCGCATGTCTATCGGCCACACCCTGCTCGGACTCCTGGAGTCCGGCCCCCGCCATGGCTACGACCTCAAGCGCGCGTTCGACGAGAGGTTCGGCCACGACCGCCCCCTGCACTACGGCCAGGTCTACTCGACCATGTCCCGGCTGCTGAAGAACGGCCTCGTGGAGGTCGACGGCGTCGAGAGCGGCAGCGGTCCCGAGCGCAAGCGCTACGCCATCACCGAGGCCGGGATCACCGACGTCGCCGCCTGGCTCGCCGAGCCGGAGAAGCCCGAGCCGTACCTCCAGTCGACGCTCTACACCAAGGTCGTCCTGGCCCTGCTCACCGGTCGCAGCGCCGAGGCCGTGCTGGACACCCAGCGGGTCGAGCATCTGCGCCTCATGCGCGTCCTCACCGAGCGCAAGCGCCGCGGCGACCTCGCCGACCAGCTGATCTGCGACCACGCGCTCTTCCACCTCGAAGCCGATCTGCGCTGGCTCGAAGTCACCGCCGCCCGGCTGGACCGGCTGGCCGCGGAGGTCACCGCGTGATCCCCGACGGCTCCCTGCTCGGCGCCGACGGGCTCTACAAGTCCTACGGTTCCACCCCGGCGCTCGACGGCGCCTCGTTCTCCATCCACCCCGGCGAGGTCGTCGCCGTGCTCGGCCCGTCCGGCTCCGGCAAGTCGACCCTGCTGCACTGCCTCGCCGGAATCGTCACCCCCGACCGGGGCACGATCACCTACGCGGGCCGCGAGCTCTCCGCGATGTCCGACGCCGAACGCAGCGCCCTGCGCCGTTCCGATTTCGGCTTCGTCTTCCAGTTCGGCCAGCTCGTCCCGGAGCTGACCTGCGTGGAGAACGTCGCCCTGCCGCTGCGGCTGAACGGCGTCCCGCGCAGGACCGCCGAAGCCACCGCCCGGCACTGGCTGGAGCGCCTGGAGGTCGAGGGCGTCGCCGGCCAGCGCCCCGGCGAGGTCTCCGGCGGCCAGGGCCAGCGGGTCGCGGTCGCCCGCGCGCTGGCCGCGTCGCCGAAGGTGATCTTCGCGGACGAGCCGACCGGCGCGCTCGACTCCCTCAACGGCGAGCGGGTCATGGAGCTGCTGACCGAGGCGGCCCGGTCCGACAACGTCGCCGTGGTGCTGGTGACGCACGAGGCCAGGGTCGCCGCGTACTCCGACCGCGACATCACCGTCCGTGACGGCCGGGTACGCGATCTGGAGCACCCGGCATGACCGCACCCGTCCACGAGAAGGCCCCCGCCGGGGCCCCGCCCCGCCCCGCCGGCTCCTCCTCGTCCTGGCCCCGCGACCTCGCCCTGGGCATCCGGTTCGCCGCCGCGGGCGGCCGCGAGGGCTGGATCCGCACCCTGCTGACCGCCGTCGGCGTCGGTCTCGGCGTGGCGCTGCTGCTCGCGGCCGCCTCGGCGCCGCACCTGCTGGAGGAGCGTGCCGCGCGCAGCCAGGCGCGCACCGAGAGCAAGGTGTCCGACTCGCCGGACGAGGCGGTGGCGAAGTCGGACACCACGGTGGTCCGGGTCACCGCGCCGACGGAGTACCGCGGCCGCGTCGTCGAGGGCTTCCTGATGCGCCCGGACGGGGCCCGCCCCGTGCTCCCGCCGGGCGTGGAGCGCTTTCCCGGCGCGGGCGACATGGTGGTCTCCCCCGCGCTGAAGGAGCTGCTGGGCTCCCCGGAGGGCGACCTGCTCAGGGACCGGCTGCCGTACCGGATCACCGGCACGGTCGCCGACCCGGGCCTGGTCTCCCCCGGCGAGCTGCTCTTCTACGCGGGCAGCTCCACCCTGACCACGAACAACGGCGGCTACCGGATCGCCGGTTACGGCGCCCCGGAACCGGCGGAGCCCATGCCGCCGATCCTCGTCATCCTGATCATCCTGATCTGCGTCGTCCTGCTGATGCCGGTCGCGATCTTCATCGCGACCTCGGTGCGGTTCGGCGGCGACCGGCGCGACCGCAGGCTGGCCGCGCTGCGCCTGGTCGGCGCGGACATCCGGACGACCCGCCGGATCGCGGCCGGCGAGGCGCTCTTCGGGGCGGTGCTCGGCCTGCTGGCCGGTGTGGCGTTCTTCCTGGCGGGGCGGTACTTCACGGGCTCGGTCGTGGTGTGGGGCGTCAGCGCCTTCCCGGCGGATCTGGTCCCGGCCCCGTGGCTCGCGGCGCTGATCGTGGTCGTGGTGCCGGTGGCGGCGGTGCTCGTCACGCTGCTCGCCATGCGTTCGGTGGCGGTCGAGCCCCTCGGCGTCATGCGGAGCGGCCGCGGTCGCGGACGCCGGCTCTGGTGGCGGCTGCTGATCCCGGTCGCGGGCCTGGCGGTGCTGGTGCTGACCGGGAAGGTGGACCCGCACGGCGACGTGAACCCGTATCCGGTCGCGGGCGGCGCCGTGCTGGTGCTGGTCGGGCTCGCCCTGCTGCTGCCCTGGCTGATCGAGGCGTGCGTGAACCGGCTGCGCGGCGGCCCGGTGTCCTGGCAGCTCGCCACCCGGCGGCTCCAGCTCAGCAGCGGCGCGGCCTCCCGCGCGGTCAGCGGCATCACGGTCGCGGTGGCGGGCGCGGTGGCCCTGCAGATGCTGTTCGTGGCGGTGGGCGACGAGTTCAACCGGCTCACCGGGCAGGACACGCAGCGGGCGCAGTTCTACATGTTCTCCGACGTCGCCACCGGTGACACGGCCAACCGGACCATCGAGCAGTTCCGGGCCACCAAGGGCGTCACCGAGGTCATCGGCATGGTCGAGACGTATGTGATGAAGCCGGGCAAGTACGAGGAGTCCGACGCCCAGCCCACCACCGCGCTGGTCATCGGCGACTGCCCGACCCTGCGCGAGATCGCCCGGCTCCGCTCCTGCGCGGACGGCGACGTCTTCGTCGTCCACCCCGAGGACAAGGAGTCGGCCGACTGGGTGGACCAGACGGCCCGCAAGGGCAAGCCGGTCGAGCTCAACTATCTGGCGGGCCGGCAGCCCGGCGAGAAGTCGATGCTGTGGACCCTGCCCGCCGACGCCCCGACCGTCACCGCCCGCCTCGACCCGATGGGCCAGGAGCACACGGGCATCGTGGCCACGCCCGGCGCGATCGACCCGGGCGCCCTGCCGCACGCCCAGACCAACGCGCAGCTCCGGGTGGACCGGAGCGTGAAGGACGTCTCGGAGCACGTGCGGAACACCGCGGCCCGGCTCGACCCCGCCATGCGGGTCGTCGCCCTGACCTCGACGGTCCATGACGAGCAGTACGCCACCGTGCAACGGGGCCTCCAGGTCGGCGGCACGGCGACGCTGCTGCTGATCGCCGCCGCGATGCTGGTCTCGCAGCTGGAGCAGCTGCGGGAGCGCAAGCGCCTGCTGTCGGTGCTGGTCGCCTTCGGCACGCGGCGGTCGACGCTGGCCTGGTCGGTGCTCTGGCAGACCGCCGTCCCGGTGCTCGTCGGCCTGGTGGTGGCGGTCGCCGGCGGTGTCGGCCTGGGAGCCGTGATGATCCGCATGGTCGACAAGGCCGTGACCGACTGGTGGCTGTTCCTGCCGATGGCCGGGGCGGGCGCGGCGATGATCCTGCTGGTCTCCCTGCTGTCGCTGCCGCCGCTGTGGCGCATGATGCGCCCGGACGGCCTGCGCACGGAGTGACGGCCGTTCCGGCTGTCAGGGGTGCGGCTCCCGGATTTCCCCGGGGGCCGCACCCCTTCGTTCTCCCCGCGCCTCGTTCTTCCCTCGCCCGTCGCCCCGCCGGTCTCGCCCGCTCCGGCGCTACTCCCCCGCCGTCACCCGGACCGGCAGCGAGCGCATCGCCTCCCGCAGGGCGGCCGCGAACTCCCGGAACTCCTCCTGCCGCGCGGCCCCCGTCCGCATCGCCAGCGCCACCCGGCGCGACGGCGCGGGCTCCGTGAAGTACCCGGTGGCCAGCGCGTCGTTGCGGCCCGTCTCGACCGTCACCGCGGTACGCGGCAGCAGCGTCACCCCGAGGCCGCCGGCCACCAGCTGCACCAGGGTGGAGAGCCCGGCGGCGGAGGTGGTGACCGGCGCGCCCTCCGCGCGCCCCGCCTCCCGGCAGATGTCCAGCGCCTGGTCGCGCAGGCAGTGCCCCTCGTCCAGGAGCAGCATGGGCAGTTCGCGCAGCGCCTCGCGCGGGATCTCGCCGCGCCCGCCCAGCCAGTGGTCCCGCTCCGTCACCAGCACGAAGTCCTCGTCGAAGAGCGGGAGTTCGGTCACGCCCGGCACGCCGAGCGGCACGGCGAGCAGCAGCAGGTCCAGCCTGCCCGCGGCCAGCCCCTCCAGCAGCGAGGAGGTCTGCTCCTCGTGCACCTGGAGGTCGAGTTCGGGATAGCGGTCATGGACCAGCCGCAGCACGGTCGGCAGCAGATACGGGGCGACGGTCGGGATCACTCCCAGCCTGAGCACCCCGGTGAAGGGCGCCCGGGCCGCCGCGGCCTCCTCCATCAGCTCCCCGACCGCCTCCAGCACCGCCCGGGCGCGGACCGCGAGCCGCTCCCCGGCCGGCGAGAGCAGCACCTTGCGCGTCGTACGCTCGATGAGCTGGACTCCCAGCGTCTCCTCCAGCGCCGACACGGCTCCGGAGAGCGCCGGCTGGCTCATCCCGATGGCCGCCGCGGCGTCCCGGAAGTGCAGGCACTCGGCGACGGCCGCGAAGGCGCGCAGCTGCGACAGGCTGGGCTGCTTGGTCCGGTTGCCCTGATTGCCGTGAATACTCCGTGCCACTGATAGGCACCTCCGATCATCACGACCGATTGTAGCTATTTCCACTATCAATGCACTCTGTGCCAAGGTGGTGACCGTCCAACCCTCTCGGAAGTACCCAGAAGGGACTTCCGACGCTGCAAGGAGAGCGCGTGCTCACTGTCGGTGACAAGTTCCCCGAGTTCGATCTGACCGCCTGCGTCTCGCTGGAGAAGGGCAAGGAGTTCGAGCAGATCGACCACAAGACCTACGAGGGCAAGTGGAAGATCGTCTTCGCGTGGCCGAAGGACTTCACCTTCGTGTGCCCCACCGAGATCGCCGCCTTCGGTAAGCTGAACGACGAGTTCGCCGACCGTGACGCCCAGATCCTCGGCTTCTCCGGCGACTCCGAGTTCGTGCACCACGCCTGGCGCAAGGACCACCCGGACCTGACCGACCTGCCGTTCCCGATGCTGGCCGACTCGAAGCACGAGCTCATGCGCGCGCTCGGCATCGAGGGCGAGGACGGCTTCGCCCAGCGCGCCGTCTTCATCGTCGACCAGAACAACGAGATCCAGTTCACGATGGTGACCGCCGGTTCCGTGGGCCGTAACCCCAAGGAGGTCCTGCGGGTCCTCGACGCCCTGCAGACCGACGAGCTGTGCCCGTGCAACTGGAGCAAGGGCGACGACACCCTCGACCCGGTCGCGCTCCTCGCGGGCGAGTGAGCTGACGACGCCATGGCTCTCGACGAACTGAAGGCCGCCGTCCCGGACTTCGCGAAGGACCTGAAGCTGAACCTCGGTTCGGTCATCGGGAACAGCGGGCTCCCGCAGCAGCAGCTGTGGGGCACCGTCCTCGCCTGCGCGATCGCCTCGCGCTCGCCGAAGGTGCTGCGCGAGCTGGAGCCGGAGGCGAAGGCCAACCTCTCCGCGGAGGCGTACTCCGCCGCGAAGTCGGCCGCCGCCATCATGGCGATGAACAACGTCTTCTACCGGACCCGGCACCTGCTGTCGGACCCCGAGTACGGGACGCTGCGCGCGGGGCTGCGGATGAACGTCATCGGCAACCCCGGTGTGGAGAAGACCGATTTCGAGCTGTGGTCGCTCGCGGTCTCCGCGATCAACGGCTGCGGCCAGTGCCTGGACTCCCACGAGCAGGTGCTGCGCAAGGCCGGCGTGGACCGTGAGACGATCCAGGAGGCGTTCAAGATCGCCGCGGTGATCCAGGCGGTCGGCGTGACGCTCGACTCCGAGGCCGTGCTCGCCGAGTAGGACCGGCACCGCCCCTGGTACGGGAAGAGCCCCGAGGACGACCGACCGTCCCCGGGGCTCTTCTCTGTCCGCCTCCCCGCGCGGATCTGTCCGTCTCCCGCGCGGGCCCCGTCCGCCGCACGGCCCCGCCTCCCGCGCGGCGCGCTGTCTCCCGCGCGGGCGCGCCGTCTCCCGGCTGGGCGCGGCCCCGGCCCGGTTCAGGGCCTGCCGGCCGCGTCCTTCGCGCCGCCGTCCCTCGCGCCGCCGTCGCGGTCGCCGGTCTCGGGCGACGCGCCCGGCGCGGGCGTGGGGGCGACGTCCAGCGCGGTCGCCCCTCGTGGCGGCGGGGAGTGCCGCAGCGCCTCCTCCTGCCCGTACGCGCGCAGATAGCCGACCACCGTGTTGGTGACCGCGACCAGCGGCACGGCGACGACGGCTCCGCCGATGCCCGCGATCATGCCGCCCGCCGCGACGGACAGCACGACGGCGAGCGGATGCACCCGTACCGCGCGCCCCAGGATGAACGGCTGCAGCACATGGCCCTCGATCTGCTGCACCGCGAGCACCACCACGAGCACCATCAGCGCCGTGAAGACCCCCTCGGTGACCAGCGCCACGACCACCGCGAGCGTCCCGGAGATCACCGCGCCGACCAGCGGGATGAAGGCGAAGAGGAAGATGAACACGGCGAGCGGCACCGCCATCGGGACGTCGAGGAACCAGATCCCGAGCCCGATGAAGATCGCGTCGATCAGCGCCACTATGACCGTGCCCCGCACATAGGCGGTCAGCGTCCGCCAGGCCCGCGGCCCCGCCCCGGCGACGCCCGGCCGGGCCTGCGCGGGCACCAGCTTGAGCACCCAGTGCCAGATCCGCTTCCCGTCGTAGAGCAGGAAGAGCGTCGAGAACATCGCCAGCAGCCCCCCGGTGAGGAACTCCACCATCACGGTGACGCCCTGCAGCCCGGCGGAGGTGATCTCCTCGGTGTTGGTGCCGATGGTGTCGCTGAGGTTCTTCGCGACGTCGTTGATCTGCTGCTCGGTGACGTGGAAGGGGCTGTCGAGCAGCCAGTGCTTCAACTCCTCGATCCCCGCCCGCACCTTGTCGGAGAGGGTGTCGAGGTTGTCCATCACCTGCCAGACCACGAACCAGCCGACCAGGCCGATGACGACGAAGCCCAGGATCGCGGTGACGGCGGTGGCGAGGCCGCGTGGCAGCCCGTACCGCTTCAGCCGGGCGACGGTCGGCTGGAGCATCGCGGTGACCAGCAGCGCGGCGACGAACGCCAGCACCACCAGTTGCACGGCGCTGATGACCTTCATCAGCACCCAGAGCGTGCCCGCCAGGACCAGCAGCCGCCAGCCCGCCTCGGCGGCGACCCGCATGCTCCAGGGGATGGCCTCGACCGGATCGGGCCGGGCCGCGACCGAGGGGGCGTACGCGGGCGGGGGCGGCACATGGTCCGCGGCGTCCCGCCGGCCCGTGTCGTCCGGCACGGGGCCGCCCGTCACCGGCGGCGCGGCCGGTACGTCCACGTCCATGTCCACGCCCGCCCCGGCCCCGGCCTCGATCTTGCGCTGCTCCAGCCGGCCGCCCAGGTCGGTCAGTTCCATGCCCAGGCGGCCCAGCCACCCCGGAAGTCTCGACATGATCGTCCCTCTTCCCCCGCTCCCTCTCCCCACCGCTCACCGGCCGAGCCGTCCGGACCCGACCGTACACGCGCGAAGCCCCTCACCGTAGGACGGCGAGGGGCTTCGGGAGGTTGAGACCTCGGTACCGGGACTCAGTACCAGTGGTTGGCCTGCCAGAACGACCAGGCGCCGCAGGGGCTGCCGTAACGGCCGTCCATGTAGCTGAGGCCCCACTTGATCTGTGTGGCCGGGTTGGTCTGCCAGTCGGCGCCCGCGCTCGCCATCTTCGAGCCGGGCAGCGCCTGCACCAGGCCGTAGGCGCCGGAGGACGGGTTGCTCGCCCGGTAGTTCCACGTCGACTCGTGGTTCACGATGTTGCTGAAGCACTGGAACTGGTCGGCGGGCACGATCTGGCGGGCGATCGCCTGGACCTGGGCCACGGTGTACGAGCTCTGCTGGGCGAACGATGCCGTGCTGCGGACCTCGGAACGATTGGCGCGCTCGGCTTCCTTCTCCTTGCGCTCCTTCTCCAGCTTCGCCTCGGCCGCCTGCTTCTTCGCCTTGGCGTCCTTGGCGGCCTGGAAGCGGGCCGCTTCCTCGACGGACTTCTTCGCGGCCGCGTCGGCGGCGGAAGCCTGGGCGTCGGCCTGCTGCGTCAGCGAGGCGGTCTGCACCTGGGCCTGCTGACCGGCGGGGATGTCCGCGAGCAGCGTGGTGTCCGCTGCGGTCGCCTCGAAGTTGTTGTCGTCGGCAGCGGGAGTGCTGCCCGAGGCAACGCCCACGACGGCGCCGACGGTGGTGACCGCGGTGGCTGACGCCACGGCGAACCCCCGGACCGAGATCCGGCTCACACGGTTTCCTTCCAGCATCGCCCGCTTAGGTGACCTCGCGGGCGCAATCGTGCCCCTGGCACTGGCCTCCCCACTGCTTGGGTCACGGGAGGCGACGGGCCCGGTGGGCGACCCCGGGAAGGGGGCGCCGCGTGGTGCTCGCGGGCGGCATACGGCCGATGTTGTTGAGTTGTGTGGTGCGTGGCACCTCGGGAGGTGCGGGTGTGCCGTATGCGGGGCCTGACGGAAGCAAGACTCTGCCGGAACGGCACGCCGGGAAGCAATTCTCCGTTGCGTGGGAAAGCTCACACCTCGTTTGGAGCAAGTGATTTACGGAAAATCCCCGCAGCGGGATGCCGCCCGGCTAAGCTGCTGCGCTCACCGGGCGGCACCAACGGGCGTATCCCGTATCAGATCTGGCCTTCCTCCAGCATTTCGGTCACCAGGGCGGCGATGGGCGAACGCTCGGACCGGGTGAGCGTGACATGGGCGAAGAGCGGGTGCCCCTTCAGCTTCTCGACCACGGCGACGACCCCGTCGTACCGCCCGACCCGCAGGTTGTCCCGCTGGGCCACGTCGTGCGTGAGGACCACCCGGGAGTTCGCCCCGATCCGGGACAACACGGTCAGCAGGACGTTCCGTTCGAGGGACTGCGCCTCGTCGACGATCACGAAGGAGTCGTGCAGCGAGCGGCCCCGGATGTGGGTCAGCGGCAGGATCTCCAGCATGCCGCGCCCCAGCACCTCCTCGATGACCTCGCGTCCGGCGACCGCGGACAGGGTGTCGAAGACGGCCTGCGCCCAGGGGCTCATCTTCTCGGCCTCGGTGCCGGGGAGGTAGCCCAGCTCCTGCCCGCCGACCGCGTACAGCGGGCGGAAGACCATCACCTTCTGGTGCTGCCTGCGCTCCAGCACGGCTTCGAGGCCGGCGCAGAGCGCCAGCGCCGACTTGCCGGTGCCGGCCCGGCCGCCCAGTGACACGATCCCGACGTCCTGGTCGAGGAGGAGATCGAGCGCGATGCGCTGCTCGGCGCTGCGTCCGTGGATGCCGAAGACCTCGCGGTCGCCGCGCACCAGGCGTACGTTCCCGTCGGCGGTGACCCGGCCCAGGGCCTTGCCGCGCTCGGACCGGAGGACCAGCCCGGTGTGGACCGGCAGTTCGGCCGCCTCGGGGACGTGGAGCGTCTCCTCCGTGTAGAGCAGGTCGACCTGCTCGGCGGCCAGCGGCAGTTCCGACATCCCCGTCCAGCCGGAGTCGGTGATGGCCAGCTCGGCGCGGTACTCCTCGGCGAGGAGGCCGACCGAGGACGCCTTGATGCGCAGCGGCAGGTCCTTGGAGACGACCGTGACGTCGTACCCCTCGGCCTGGAGGTTGCGCGCGACCGCGAGGATCCGTGAGTCGTTGTCACCCAGGCGGTAGCCGGCGGGGAGCACGCCGGGATCCGAGTGGTTGAGCTCGACGCGCAGCGTCCCGCCGAGGCCGCCCAGTGGGATCGGGGCGTCCAGCCGGCCGTACCGGGTGCGGAAGTCGTCCAGCAGGCGCAGGGCCTGTCGGGCGAAGTACCCCAGCTCCGGGTGGTGCCTCTTGGCCTCCAGTTCCGTGACCACGACGATCGGGAGCACGACCTCGTGCTCGTCGAAGCGGGCCATGGCGTTCGGATCGGCCAGCAGGACGCTGGTGTCGAGAACGTAGGTGCGCCTGTCGGACATGCGGCGCTTTGTGCTGGTCACCACGGAAGGACGTACCCCCTCGGACGAGGTTGGGGTGCGACGGCGTCGCGGAGCATCCCAATGGGAGAGGACGACCGGGCTGCGGCCCCGATGCACGGGCCGAGCGCCGGCCCTCCGCGTCGGACGCGCTGTGTGTACGGTCCTTCGTGTGCAAAGGGCCTCCCGGACGAGCGGACTCCATGCCGCTCACTTGGACCCGACGCCCGCCTGGCTGTGACCGGGCGTCGGCCTGTCAGGGGTATTCCCTCGAACACCCGAAGCCATGCCGGGGCGGGGCGCGGACGGGATGCGCCGGGGCGCGGGCGGAGAGCTCCGGGCCGCGCGCGGGGGCCTCGTCCGAGGAGGCGTCAGCCGCCGAAGCGGCGGTGGCGGGCCGCGTAGTCGCGCAGGGCGCGCAGGAAGTCGACGCGGCGGAACGCCGGCCAGAAGACCTCGCAGAAGTAGTACTCGGAGTGGGCGCTCTGCCAGAGCATGAAGCCGGACAGCCGCTGCTCGCCGCTGGTGCGGATGACCAGGTCCGGGTCGGGCTGACCCCGGGTATAGAGGTGCTCGGAGATCAGGTCGGTGGAGACGATCTCGGCCAGGTCCTCGAAGGACGTCCCCTTCTCCGAGTGCTCCAGCAGCAGCGAACGCACCGCGTCCGCGATCTCCTGGCGCCCGCCGTAGCCGACGGCGACGTTGACCAGTATCCCGTCGACGCCGAGGGTCGCCTGTTCGGCCTCCTTGAGGACGGTCTGGGTGTGGGCGGGCAGCAGGTCGAGCGTGCCGACGTGGTGGACGCGCCAGCGGCCGTCCGCCGCGAGATCGCGCACGGTGTTCTCGATGATGCCGAGGAGCGGGGTCAGCTCGGACTCGGGCCGGTCGAAGTTGTCCGTGGACAGCAGCCAGAGGGTGACGACCTCCACGTCGGTCTCGCTGCACCAGCCGAGCAGTTCCTGGATCTTGTCCGCCCCGGCCTGGTGTCCCTGCGCGGCCGTGCCCCCGGAGGCCTTCGCCCAGCGCCGGTTGCCGTCGAGGATGACGCCGATGTGCTTGGGCACCTGGGTGTGGTCGAGGCGGGCCTCCACCCGGCGCGCGTAGAGCCTGTACACCAGGTCGCGCAAGTTCACTGAGTTCACCTCTCGGTTCCGTGCGGGCCCGCCCGCCCCGTCGGCCGGGGTCCGGGGGTCGCCTCTCTGGGGATCGCCGCACCGCTCCGCAGAGTCCGTCGCTCCGCCACGCCCTCGCAGTTCCCCGGGACCGACACATTACTGCGCGGGCGGCAGACCGGCCCAACCCGGTCTGTCACAAGTCCGTGATAAGGAGAGAAACGTGACTGATTCTCCTCTCTTCTACCAAGCCGCCGATACACGTTACGACTCCATGGAGTACCGCCGCAGCGGGCGCAGCGGTCTCCGCCTCCCCGCCGTCTCCCTCGGCCTCTGGCACAACTTCGGCGACGACCGCACGCTGGACTCCCAGCGGGCGATCCTGCGCCGCGCCTTCGACCTCGGTGTGACCCACTTCGACCTGGCGAACAACTACGGGCCGCCGCCGGGCTCCGCCGAGCTGAACTTCGGCAAGATCTTCCGGCAGGACTTCGCCCCGTACCGGGACGAGCTGATCGTCTCCACCAAGGCCGGTTACGAGATGCACCCCGGCCCTTACGGCGAATGGGGGTCCCGCAAGTATCTGCTGTCGTCGCTGGACGCCTCGCTGAAGCGGATGGGCCTCGACTACGTCGACGTCTTCTACTCGCACCGCTTCGACCCGGACACTCCGCTGGAGGAGACGATGGGGGCGCTGGCCTCCGCCGTGCGGCAGGGCAAGGCGCTGTACGTGGGCGTGTCCTCGTACGACGCGGCGCAGACCGCCGAGGCGGCCCGGCTGCTCAGGGAGATGGGCGTGCCGGCCCTGATCCACCAGCCGTCCTATTCGATGATCAACCGCTGGATCGAGGACGACGGGCTGCTGGACACCCTGGAGGCGGCCGGCATGGGCTGCATCTCCTTCGTGCCGCTGGCCCAGGGGCTGCTCACCGGCAAGTACCTGGCGGGCATCCCGGAGGGTTCGCGCGCCACCCAGGGCAAGTCGCTGGACCCCGGTCTGCTCTCCGAGGAGGTGGTCCGCCGGCTGAACGGGCTGAACGGCATCGCCGCGCGGCGCGGCCAGTCGCTGGCCCAGCTGGCGCTGAACTGGGTGCTCCGGGACAGTCGCATGACCTCGGCGCTGATCGGCGCGTCGAGCGTGCGGCAGCTGGAGGAGAACGTCGCGGCGCTCGCCGGTGCGCCGCTGACCGACGAGGAGCTGCGGGAGATCGACGTCTTCGCCGTGGACACCGCGGGCGCCAACATCTGGGCCGGACGCGGCTGACGCACACGGCTGACGTCCGGGGCCGGGAGGCCGGGACGCGGGGCTTCGGCGGGTCCGGGGCCCGGCCCTCGCGGCGCCCGGAATCGGCGCAGAAAAACGGGCCGGTCCGTGGGGGGGGTTACGGACCGGCCCGAGGGGGGGTTTCCACCATAACCCTTCGTAAGTCGTGCTGCGTGCCACGCCACTCCACAATTACTCTCCGGACTCGTCGGACTCCGGTGCGAGCACGGCCGGCAGACCGGGGAGCCGGGGGGCCGCCGGCCGGGGCGCCACGGGCCTCCGGCCGCCGCCGGCGCACCCGGCGAACGGCCGGGTTCCGGCGGCGGAGGCCGGTGCGCGCGGTTCAGGCGGTGGCCGGCGCGCCGCGGTGGTCGCGGGTGAAGCGGACCGCCAGCGAGTCGCCGCCGACGACGACGAAGCGTCCGTCCTCGCACCGGATGACGGCCTCCCGCACCTCGCCGCGTTCATCCCTGCGTTCCTCGGTACGGGTGACGGTCCAGCCGCCCTCGGGCGGCTCCGGCAGGCCGGGCACGGCGGCGAACTCCCACTGCCCGGACGGCACGCACCAGTCAGGCAGCCGCGGCCAGGAACCGGGCCCGACCCGCAGGGTCCGGTCGGAAGCGCAGGTCAGCAGCACCGACTGCCCGTCGGCCAGCAGGAACTCCGCGGCCTCGGGCTCCCCCATCAGGCCCTCCGGCCGGTAGCGGACGCCGTACACCCCGACGATCCGCGCGCCCCTGAGCCAGTCCGCCCTGCCCTGCCGCGGTACCCGCGGGACTCCTTCTTCGTTGCCCGTCCTCATGGCCAGTTCCCTCCCATGTACTCTCCGTACAGGGTCCCACCTCCGTCCGGAAGCGGCGGGCGGGGTCCGCCCGGGCCCGGGCCCGTCCTCGCGCGGCCGGTTTCGTGGGCCGGATTCGTGAGGCCGGTTTCGTGGGGCCGTCAGGGTTTGCGGGCCTCGATCAGGAACCGGGTGGTGTGGGCGACGAACGGTCCCTCGGTCTCGATCCGGTGGTGCAGTTCGGCCAGTCGCGGGCGGTACTCCTCGACGGTGAACCCCGGCACCATCCAGATCACCTTCCGCAGGAAGTAGACGACGGCGCCGATGTCGAAGAACTCGGTGCGCAGCCGTTCCATCCGCAGATCGACGACCTCCAGTCCGGCCGCCTCGGCGGCGGCCCGGGCCCGTTCCGGGTCGCGGGCGCGGCGCACCTCGGGCGGCTGCGGGCCGAGGAAGTACTCGACGAGTTCGAAGACGCTGGCCGGGCCGACCTGCTGCGAGAAGTACGTGCCGCCGGGCGCGAGCACCCGGGCGATCTCCGTCCACCAGGTGGTCACCGGGTGCCGGCTGACCACCAGGTCGAAGGCGTCGTCCCCGAACGGCAGCGGCGGTTCGTCCGGGTCGGCGACCACGGCCGCCCCGCGCGGGTGCAGCAGGGCGGTGGCGCGGGCGATGTTCGGCGGCCACGACTCGGTCGCGACGGTGAGCGGCGGCAGCCTCGGCACGGAGGCGAGGACCTCGCCCCCGCCGGTCTGGACGTCGAGCGCCGCCCGGGCCCGGGCCATCCGGTCCGCCATGGCGCGGGCGTACCCCCAGGACGGGCGCTGCTCGGTGGCCCGGCCGTCGAGCCAGGAGAAGTCCCAGCCGTCGACGGAGACGGCGGCGGCCTCGGCGACGAGGGCGTCGAACCGCGCGCGCTCCGCGGCCGTCGCGGATTCGGGGGCGGTTCCGGGGGCGGTTCCGGGCTCCGGCCGTGGTCGTGATCCTGCTCGTGGTTCCTCGGGTGTTCCGGGCATACGGGGATCGTGTCAGCCGGGCGGCATCGCGCGCGACCGGGATTCGGCGGCGGGGACTCGGCGGCGAGCGGATTCGGCGGCGAGCGGATTCGGCAGCCGGGCTCGGGGGCGGGCCGGGCCCGGAGCGGCCGGGGCCCGGGCCGAGCGGGCGGGGCCCGGGAGCCCCGGCCGGGCGGGCGGGGCCCGGGGCGGCCGGGTCAGGCGGCGAGGCCGCCGAGCAGTATCCCCAGCAGGGCGCCCGCGATCATGAAGGGGCCGAAGGGGATGCCGGTCTTGCGTCCCGCCCGCCCCAGGATCATCAGCGCGAGCCCGTACACCGCGCCCAGCAGGAAGCCGGCGAAGCCTCCGGCGAACAGGACCCCCCAGCCGTACCAGCCCAGGGCCACGCCCAGGGACAGGGCGAGCTTGACGTCCCCGAAGCCCATGCCGTTCGGGTTGATCAGGAAGAGCAGGAAGTAGAAGCCGCCGAGGGCCGCCCCGCCGAGGAGGCCGGACACCCAGTGCCCGGCGTGCTCGGGAAGCAGCGCGGCGACGCCGAGGAGAGCGGCGACCGCCGCGGCGGCGGGCAGGGTCAGCTGGTCGGGCAGCCGGTGGACGCGGCGGTCGACGGTCGCGAGGAGGACGCCGACCGGGGCCAGCAGGAGCCACACGGCGAGCTCGGGCCGCAACCCGGTGGCCGCCGCGAGGACGGCGCAGGCGAGCGCGGAGACGACGGGAATGAGCGCCCCCGGCGCGTAACGCGCACCGGGGCGCGTGGCGGGGTCCCCGGCACCGGCGCCGACGCCCGGTCCGTCGGCCGCGGCGCCTCCCTCGGGGGCTTCCCCGGGAGCTGCCGCGGGGGTTTCCTCGGCCGCCTTCCCGGGAGCCGCCGCCGGGGCTTCCTCGGACGCCGCTCCGGGGCGTGCGGCGGCGGCCGTCGGTACCGCCGTCGCGCACGCTGCGCACCGGGTGGAGCCGAGCCACCCGCCGAGGGCCCCGGTCAGGGCGTGGCCCCCGGGGCAGGTGTCGCGCCAGGCGTGTTCGGGTTCGACGGAGAACCGGTAGGCGGCGCGCGGGACCAGGAGCCCGGACGCCGCTCCCCAGAGTGCGGCGAGCACTGTCAGCATGGCGTACACGGTGCCGACCCTAGGCGGAGGCCGGATACGGGTCATGGGCCCTGGGGCCCACCGCGCGCCGTTCCGGACCCACCGGCCGTGACCGGGCGCTACCGTCATGACCATGGCTCAATGGCGCAATGGCGAGGGAACGTTGACGGTCACCGACGCACAGGGGGGACGGGGGGCGGGGATACCGCTGCGGATCGCGGCCACGTACCGGGCCAGGAGCCGGGGGCTGCTGAAACAGGACGGGATCGACGGCGCGCTGCTGATCACTCCGTGCGGGAGCGTGCACACCTTCGGCATGCGGTTCACCATCGATGTGGCGTACGTGGACCGGAAGTTCAACGTGATCGCCGTCCGCACGATGAAGCCCGGCCGGCTCGGCCTGCCCCGGCTGCGGGCCCGGCATGTGATCGAGTCGGAGGCGGGGGCGATGGAGGCGTGGGGGCTGCGGCCCGGGACGCGGGTGGAGTTCGCCCCGGAGGAGGCCGGCGGGCGGCGATAGCCCGCAGCGGGCCGGGGCGGCGGCGCGCGTCGGGCCCCGCCGGCCCGGCCCCCCGCGGGGGCCCCGACCCCGCGAACGGCCGCACTGGCACGCCCATCGGGCCCGCCCCCGCGAACGGCCGTCCTACGAACGGAGTTTGGTGCGGAAACGCGGCAGCGCCGGGGCGATCGACCAGAGCACCTCGGCCTCCTCCTCGCCGGGGTTGTCCCAGGCGTGGGCGGCGCGCGCCGAGAACGTCGTCGAGTCGCCGGCCTCCAGGAACCTGGGCTCGCCGTCCACCGTCAGCCGCAGCGTGCCCCGTACCAGGTAGGCGAAGACGGTCTCGGCCTCCAGGCTGTAGGCGCCTCCGGAGCCGCCACCGGGGGTCAGGATCGTCCGCATGACCTGGACGTGCCGCTCCTCGGCCGGGGTGAGCAGGAACTCCTCGATGCCATGGCCGCCCATCTCCAGCCGGGCGCCCTGGCCGCCCTTGACGACGTCCTGGTCGGGGTAGTCGAAGAGGGTGGCGATGCCGGTGCCCAGCGCCTCGCAGATGCGGATCAGGGTGGGCACGGAGACCGAGGTCTTGCCGCGCTCCGCGAGGCTGACGAACCCCTTGGTGACGCCTGCGGCCTCGGCGATCTGAGCGAGCGTCAGCCCCTGTGCCAGGCGGAGCTCGCGCAGCCGCGGACCGATCGTGGACATGTGGCTGTCAGGGGCTTCGGACATGGCGGACACGCTACCTGTCACGGTTGTCACGGGGAGTGCCGGGGACCGGTCGGTGAGTGGCCGGGCCCCGTCGGACGAGCCGGGCGGCGGGCGACCCGGGCCCCGTCGGGAGGGTCGGGCGGCGGGTGGTCCGGCCCGGTCCGGACCCGTCGGGAGGGCCGGGCGGCGGGGTGGTCGGCGGGTGATCGATGCGCGGCCTCGGTGAGCGGTCGGGGAGAAAAGTCGGGCGGAAGGGTCTTTACCCGTCGAGTTTAGTGCTGTAAAACTCTGACGAAAGTTTAATGGCGCTAAACACGGCGCCCCGGTGGCCGTCCCCCGTGACGCCCGCCCCTCTCTTTCCTCCCCCCACCCCTCCCCCGCTCGTCCCGCACCACCCGAGGAGTAGCCCATGAGCTCCCCGTCCTCCCGAGAGAACGCCGCACGCACCGTGCGCGGCGTCGTCTTCCGCTCGCCGGGGCAGGAGGTGACCGTCACCGACGTCACCCTGGCCCCGCCCGGCCCCGGAGAGGTCGAGGTCGCCGTCGCCGCGGCCGGGGTCTGCCACTCCGACCTGCACGTCATCCGCGGCGAGTGGGACCACCCCGTCCCGGTGGTGCTCGGGCACGAGGGCTCGGGCGTCGTCACCGCGGTCGGCGCGGGCGTCATCGGTCTCGCCCCCGGCGACCACGTCGTGCTCTCCTGGGTCCCGTCCTGCGGCTCCTGCCGGTTCTGCCTCGCCGGACGCCCGGCCGCGTGCAGCCTGGTCGCCGAGGTCGTCGCGCCCGGCGGGGTGCTGTACGACGGCACCAGCCGGCTCTCGGTGGACGGCGAGCCGGTCCACCACTACCTGGGCGTCTCCTCGTTCGCCGAGCGGGTCGTCGTCCCGGAGTCCGGTGCGATCAAGGTGCGCGAGGACGCGCCGCTCGACGTGATCGCGCTGGTCGGCTGCGCCATCGCCACCGGTGTCGGCGCGGTGCGCAACACCGCGGGCGTCGAGCCGGGGGCCACCGTCGCCGTGATCGGCTGCGGCGGGGTCGGGCTGTCCTGCGTGCAGGGCGCCCGGCTGGCGAAGGCCGGCCGGATCGTCGCCGTCGACGTCGTACCGGAGAAGCTGGAGCTGGCCCGCCGGCTCGGCGCGACGGACGCGGTCGACGCGCGCGACGGCGATGTCGTGGAGGCGCTGCGGGCCCTGGTCCCGGAGGGCCTGGACTACGTGTTCGACGCCATCGGCAAGATCGAGACCACCGAGCAGTCCATCGCGGCGCTGGGCCAGGGCGGCGCCGCCGTCATCGTCGGCCTGCCGCCGACCGGCCGTACCGCGCGGTTCGACCCGCTCGCGCTCGCCGAGGCCGACCAGCGCATCCTCGGTTCCAACTACGGCTCGGTCGACGCCGCCCGTGACATCCCGGCCCTGGTGGACCTCGTGGTGTCGGGCGACCTCGACGTGGAATCGATGATCTCGGCCCGCCGCCCGCTGGACGAGGCGGGCGACGCCCTGGCCGACCTCGCCGCCGGGCACGCCCTGCGCCAGCTGCTGATGATGGAGAAGGAGGACCGGAGATGAGCATCACCGGACAGCGGGCCGCCTCGCACGGGCAGGCCGACGGACTGGCCCACCGTTCCGTCTCCACGTTCGAGGTCGGCGCGCAGAGCGTCGCGAACGTCGCGCCCAGCGCCGTCATCGCGTTCGCGCCCGCCAGCATGGCGGCGTCCGCGGGCAACGGCGCCTGGTTCTCGTTCTTCCTGGCCATGGCGGCCGTCCTGGCCATCGCGTACTGCATCTGCGTGTTCGCCCGCAGGCGCGCCGGGGTCGGTTCGCTGTACGCGTTCTCCCGGCTCTCGCTCGGGGCGCCCGGTTCCTTCGTCACCGGATGGGCGCTGCTCATCGGGGCGATATGCATCGGTTCGGGCTCGCTCGCGGGCGCCGGGTACTACACGGCGCGCGCCCTCGACCAGATCGGCATCGGGCTCTTCACCGGCGTCACCGGCCAGATCCTGCTGGACGTGCTGCTGGCCGCCGTCGCCATGCGGCTGACGATCGCCAGTGTGCGGACGGCGGCGCGGGTCGCCTCCGTGCTGGAGGTGGTGTCGATCGTCCTCATCGTCGTCGTTCTGCTCCCCGCCTTCTTCAAGAGCGGGAACGTGATCGACACCGACCAGCTGAGCCTGAGCGGCTCCACCCTCGACGGGATCGTCTTCGCCGTGGTGCTGGGCGTGCTCGGCTTCGTCGGCTTCGAGGGCGCGGCGTCGCTGGGCGCCGAGGCCACCGACCCGTACCGGGCGATCCCCCGCTCGGTGATGGGCAGCGCGATCCTGGCCGGTGTGCTCTACATGTTCGCCACCTACGCGCAGGTCGCCGGGTTCGGCGGGGCGGACGCGCTGGGCAGGAGCTCCGACCCGATGGACGAGCTGGCGGAGATGTCCGGTCTCGGCTTCCTGAAGTTCTTCCTGCACGCGGGCTTCGCCGCCTCGTTCGTGGCCGTGGTGATGGCCTGCATCACCGTCGCCGCCCGGCTGCTGTTCGGCATGGCGAACGAGGGCGTGATGCCGGCCCGGCTCGGTGTCGCCCACCCCCGCCACCGCACCCCGTCCGCCGCGATCTGGACCGTCACCCCGTTCGTCGCCGTCCCGGCGGTGCTCGTGGTCGGCGCCGGCACCGCGCCGCTGAACGCGACGTCGTACATCGACACCATCGGCGTCTTCGGCTACATGCTCAGCTACACCCTGGTGTGCCTGGCCGCGCCGCTGTTCGTGCGCCGGATCGGGGCCCGCGGGCTGCTGCTCACCTGGGGCCTGGGGCTGATCGGCGCCGCCGCGATGGTCTACGTCTTCTACCGCAACCTGTGGCCCGTCCCGGAGTGGCCGCTGAACGTGCTGCCGTACGTGTTCGTCGGCGCGCTGGTCGTCGGGGTCGTCGGCTTCGCCGTGCTGCGGATACGGCGGCCGGAGGTCGCCGAGCGGGCGGGAACGTTCGCGGACGACCTCGACTGACGGCCCCGGGCGGCGGTCCGGGCCGAGCTCCGGACCGCCGCCGGACTCCCCGCCACGGCGGCGCGCTCCCCGGCGTGCCGCCCTCCCGGCGCCCGGCGTCCGGCGCCTCCCGCCGACGCCCGGCGCCCCGGTGCCCCGCCCCTCCCCCGCACCCCCTCGCGGGCAGGGCGGGGCACCGGCATGTCCGGCGCGTTCGGCATGTCCGGCGCGTTCGGCATGTCCGACGCGTTCGGCGCGTTCGACGCGAGCGGCATGGGCGGCACGTCGCCGCGGACGGCACGTCCGGCGCGGATGACATGTTCGCCGCGGACGGCACGTCCGGCACGGGCGATGCCGGCGGCGCGCCCGACGCCCACGCCGACGCCCGGCGGTTGGGCCCGTCTTTGGGGCCAAGGGCCCAGGTCACCCGGCCCGTACATCCGTACGCTCACGTCCACACCCCGCATGCGCGACGGCGGGGAAGGGCAGGGCAAGCGGGCGTCGGAGAGGAAGTGCCGTGACGGGTGGCGGGGGCTGGGGAAGCGGGAACGCGGGCCACATACCACCGGGGGGCGGAGGTGACTCCTCCGGCGCGGGCAGCGGCGTCTTCTTCGCCCTGACCCGTAGTTGGGCCGCCGGCGCCCTGGTCTACATCGCCGCCGGATATCTGGTGTCGCGCGGGCTCCTGGAGCTGTTCGCCACCGAGGAGCGGCTGGCCTCGTTCGGCTGGCGTCTCGGCCTGCTGCACGTGCCCAACGTCATCACGACGGTCGTCACCGTGCTGGCCTCGGCCCGGGTCCTGCCGTACGAGCGGCGCGAGTCCCGTCCACTGACGCTGCTCGCCGCCCTGGGCGTACCGGTGGCGGCGGTCGTCTACGGGCTCGCCGTCTCCTGGCATCTCGTGGGCGTCGAGGGCACGTTGATGCCGATCGTGTCGCTGGCCACCGGTTCCGCCGCGGGGCTGGCCGTCCACCGGCTGCTGGAGGAGCGCGAGGACGAGCGGTCGCCCGAGCCGTACCGGTACTCCTGGCGGGACGGCGGGGCCACCGCGATGGAGTACCTCGGGGTCGTCGTCCTCGTCGTCACGATGATCGGCGCGATGGCCGTGGCGGGCATCGGCGGGCAGATCGGCGAGCGCATCCTCTGCGTGATCAGCTCGATGGGCGGCGGCGGTGGCAGCTGTTCCTCGGGCGGCGGCGGCGACACCACCGCCAAGCCGAAGACGGACGCCGACTACGAGCCCAAGATGTGCCAGGTCTCCAGCGTCTCCGACACCGTCGGCGGCAAGGTCAAGATCGGCTGGTTCGAGTGGGGCAACGAGTACGGCTTCCAGCAGAAGGTCAGCCAGGCCAACACGGACGTGAACGGCGACGGCAAGGTCGACGAGAACGACAAGCTGGTCTACATGACGTTCACGGACGCCGCGTCCGCCGGCGCCACCGCCAGCACCCCCGGCGTCAAGCTCGGCAAGCTGGGCAAGGCCGATGTGGACGTCGGCGGCGGCATCAAGATCACCAACGGTGACACCTGGGTCTTCAAGAGCGAGGAGGAGGCCCAGAAGATGCGCGACGACATCGAAGAGATGAAGATGTGGGAGACCTCCACCAAGTACAGCGGTGGCTACGGCGGCGGCTGGTACTCCGGGATGAAGTGGGCCGACAAGAAGAAGGACGTCGAGAAGAAGATCGGCGACAAGAAGATCTCGTACTCGACGATCGGCCTCAACGCCTACGCGGACGGCGGCCTCTCCATCAGCTCGGGCGACGAGACCAAGCTCGGCGCCAAGCTCGGCGGCAAGGCGAAGTTCTCCCCCGAGGCGACCATCACCAAGGACGACGTCAACGGCAACGAGTCGTACACGTACACCGCCAAGCTCGAACTCGAGGGCAAGGTCAGCGGCACGGTCGGCCCGTACGGCGGCGCGGCCTCCGCGAAGGACAGCCGGACCGGGGCGATCACCGTCACCCGCGACCAGAAGACCGGCAAGATCGTCCGCATCGACATGACCCAGACCCACGAGGGCGGTTCGACCGCCAACAAGGGCGACATCAGCGGCGACAACGGCAAGAAGGACGGCGACAAGCGCGGCGGCAAGGTCAGCGGCACCGACTCCTCCGGCGACACCGGCATCGAGGTCACGACGAACTCGATCATCTTCGGCAAGGACACGGACCAGGCCACCGAGGCCAAGCGGGCCATCGCCGAGCAGTGGCTGAACGGCTCCGGCGACAACACCGCCCCGTTCGAGTACATGTTCGGCGACCGCTCGATGGAGCAGAAGCCCGCCGGGAACGACCCGTTCGAACAGCTGATGTTCCAGGACGGACTGTCGAGCTCGATGAAGTACCACGGCCAGACGGACGCCCAGGAGTTCGGCTTCGAGGTCTCGCTCGGCATGAGCCTCGGGTTCTCCGTCTCGGACGAGCACAAGAAGGAGACCCTGACGGACGCGCAGTTCCTCGGGGCCCCGAACGGCGACAAGCGCTCGTACCTCCCGTACAGCTACTGCGCGAAGTGACGCGGGCCCGTGCCGGCCGGCCGCGTGAAACGGCGCTGCCGGCCGGCACGGGTAGCCAAAGGGGCGGCCGTACCTGTAGCTGTAGCTGTAGCCACGGGTACGGCCGCCCGTGCGGCACACGGCGCGCGTCCGGCGCGGGCCGTGCCGTCGCACACGGCGTACGGCGCGCGACGGACGGCGTACGGCAATCACGCACGACGAAGAGGCGAAGGACGATGACGACGACGATGAAGATGTCCCGGGCGCTCGGCGCGGTCACCGCCGCCGCCATCGGCCTCACCCTGCTCACCGGCTGCGGCGACGAGGCCGCGTCCGTCCCGGAGGGCTGGGGCACGCTGGACACGAAGAGCCTGTCCGTCGGATACCCCGAGAAGAAGGGGTACAAGGAGCAGCCCGCCGCCGAGCGCGCGAAGGCGAACGCCGCCGTGGCGCTCAAGGAGGAGGGCGGGTTGCGCACGGGCATGGTCTCCGTGCAGCTGGACTTCGCGACGGGCGTGGACGACGCCGGCGAGGCCGCGGCCGCCGCGGGCGCCGGCATCGGCCTGGGCGCGGCCCGCAAGGAGACCTCGGACGTCCGGCTCGCGGGGGCGGAGAGCGCCCGTGACGCACGGAGGATCGACTACGAGTTCACGTCGAGCGGCAAGGACCGGACCCCCGCTCCGGGCACGCCGATGACCGGCGTCGTGGTGGCGGGCGTCGACTCGAAGCATGTGCCGTTCGCCGTGCGGATCAACGCGGTGAAGGGGTCGCTGAGCCGCCAGGACCTCGACGCGCTCGTCCAGTCGATCACGGTGAAGTAGCGCTCGCGCCGCGGGCCGGACGGGCCCGGAAGTCCGACGGGCCCAGAAGTCCGACGGGCCCGGAAGTCCGGCGGCGCGGCGCACCCGGTAAATCGAGTAACGGATCACGGATTCAAGGGATCAGAGGCGTTCGTTCATGCAGATCCTGCCCGGGGGCATGGCCACCTTCATGCTCGTGTTCGGCCTCGTCCTCGGCGCGTTGGCCGTCCGGTTCGCGCTGCGCCTGCGCCGGGTGCTGTGGCTGCTCCGTCGCGGTGAGCACGCGGAGGGCCGGTGCGTGGACCGGCGGATGGTCGACCGGGGGCCGGGCGCGGAGACCAGGTACGCCACCGAGTACGTCTTCGCGTTCCGGACCCGGGACGGCCGCGAGATCGAGTTCACCGACCACGCCCCGGGCCCGTTCGGCCTTGAGGTCGGGGCCCCGGTCCGGGTCAGCTACGACCCCGCGGACCCGGCGCGGCACCCCACGATCGCCGGGCGGAGGGCGTGGGGGCCGGTGCTGATGCCCGCGGTGTTCGCCGTCGGACTGGGCGTCTTCGCGGTCGGCCTGCTGCTGGGGTTCGCGGCGTCGCGGGGCTGGCTGGAGGGAATCTGAGGGACTTGAGAGGCGTGAGGGACTTGGGAGGCGTGAGGGGCCGGGGATCGAGGATTTGAGGGGCTCGGGGGCTCCGGGACCGCTCCGAGGGCCCTCCGCTACCGGCTGGGAACCTCGCTCCCGAACAGCATCCACGGCGACTGGTCGTACGACGCCACGCCGAACAACTGCGGCTGCACCGCGGCGATCTCGTGCCGCACGGCGAGCGTGTCGGGCCAGCTGTCGAAGAAGGACGTTCCCTTGACGACGACACCGCTCCAGTCGGTCGCCGCGGAGGCTCCCTCCCGGTCGACGACGAACCCGATGCAGAGCACGGAGGCCCGCCCGATGGCCTCCCGGATGGCCCGTGCCGCCGCCTCCTGTTCGTCCCGGGTCAGCCGGCCGAGCCCGAATTCGAGCGCGACGACCCCGTCCGGCGTCCTGTGGACACGCGCCGGGACGTCGGTTCCCCCTTCGGTCCAGAGCAGGAAGTCGACGCTGTCGAGCCGTTGCAGCCCGGCCAGGAGCACGAGCTGTTCCCGGGTCACCCAGGACAGGCTGCCCCACGGGTCGGGCCCCGGCCCGATGAGCGTGACCCGCCGGGTGACGGGGTGGCTGAGCCGTAGCCCGGCCGCCTCCAGATCGGCGAAGAGGGACTCGGCGTCCGGGCGGCTCCAGCCGAGGTGGTACGAGTAGAAGAAACCATCACTCATCGACACATCACCCCATGAAAAGGAATCAGGTGGAGTTGTGCAGGTCATGGTGCGTATGGGCGCGCCGGACGGGCGCTCACGACGGGCGCCGGTCGGGTGGGCTCGCGGTCGGTCGCCACGAGCGTAATCAGCCCCGCCCGCCCGGGCGTGGGCCCACGGACCCAGGTGCGGGCCCCATTGGGGAATTCCGGTGGACAAACGCTCCCGCCCACGCCCATCGTGTACGCCGATGACACGCACCGATTCGCCTCCCGCATGGGACGAGCGCACCCAGCTGGCCACCTTTCTCGACTACACGCGCGACACCGCGCGGGCGAAATGCGAGGGGGTCTCGCCGGAGGACGCCCGCCGGGCCCCGCTTCCCGGATCACCGCTGATGACGATCGCCGGGCTGATCAACCACCTCAGCTGGGTCGAGTACTACTGGTTCGAGGTGGCGTTCCTCGGCGGCGAGGACGAGGGTCCCTGGACGGACGAGGACCCCGACCGTGAGATGCGCATCGCGGTGGACATGCCGCTCGCGGAGGTGCTGTCGGCCTACGAGGCCCGCACGACCCGCTACCGCGAACTGGTCGCGTCGCACAGCCTGGACACCCCGGCGAAGCGTCCGCGCCGCGACGGCAGACACCCCGATCTGCGCTGGATCGTCCTGCATCTGATCGAGGAGACCGCCCGGCACAACGGCCATCTCGACATGATCCGCGAGATCGTCGACGGCACCACCGGGGCCTGAGGAGCCTGAACCCGCCTGAACCCGCCTGAACCCGCCTGCCTTCGCCTGGTCGCGCCCGGCCCCCGGGCCCCCGGCCCGGACGGCTCCCGGCGCGGCCCGGCCCGGCCTCGTGTACTCCCCGTCCCCCTGCCGCCGTCCGCCCGTCCCTA
>NZ_JBAGJZ010000076.1:0-24338 GCF_037034285.1 Streptomyces tyrfis
ATCTCACGCTTCCGCCACCCGGACGCGGCCCCGGCCCGCGACGCCCTGGTCATCGGCTACGGAACCCCGACCGACAGCGCCTGGCCGGGAGCGCTGGACGCACTCTGCCGGGTGCTCCCACAGGTGCCCTGACGGCACGCGCGCTGCCGCGTACGGCCCGTCGGCCAGGAGGCCCGGGGAGGTTCGGCCGGCCCGGTCCGGGTTGATCCGTGCCGGGTTCATGACGCGTCGCGTAGGTCAGTTCGCTGAGAAAGCGTCAGGCGGCCCGGCATCCGCAGTCTGCTAGCATCATCGGATGCTCATTGTGATGTTCATCTGACGGTCCTGGGTCTCTCCCGCCCAGGTTCTGATCCGTTGAGGGTGCGATCTTTCGTGCCCTCCGGACCTCGACAACCGTCGGAATCTGACGGCCGCGCATACGACGGCGGTCGCACATCATCGGAGCTTCTTCGTGCTCTCAGTGCTTCTCCTTCCTGGCGCGCTTCGCGCCTTCCTTCCCGCCCTGATCGGTCGGTCCGCTCTCGCCATGGGCGGTCTGGCCCTCCTCCTCGCCGTCCAGGACAGTACGGGCTCGTACACGCAAGCCGGTTTCGCAACAGCGGTGTTCGGAATTGCCAACGTCGTCGCCGCACCCTGGCGGGCCCGGGCCGTCGATCGATTCGGCCAACGAATCGCGCTCACCGCCATGGCGTCAGGCCAAGCCTCAGGGTTCATCGCTCTCGCGCTCATCACGGAAGCCGAAGGCGTCGTCGATGCCTGGTTCCTCATCCTCAGCGCGGTGATCGGCCTCGCATCGCCGCCCCTGGGGGCAGCGATGCGAATGATCTGGGCATCGCTCACGACGGCCGGCGACCAGCGAACAAAAGCCTTCAGTGTCGACGCGGTGTGCGAAGAACTCCTCTTCGTCGCCGGCCCCGTCGTCATCACCGCAGTCGTGGTCGCCAGTTCTCCCAGCACCGGGCTCTGGGTGACCGCGGCAGCCGTTTCCCTCGGCACCGCAGCGATGACGTCCAGCGCGTCGTCAAGGACGCTTCGCGGAACAGGAGGGGGCGCCGCGCGAGGAGATCGTCCGTTGCGCCAACCAGGTTTCGCACGGGTACTGATCGTCCTCCTGGGCGTCGGCGGTGTACTCGGCGTCGCGGAGATCGCAGCGCCGGCAGCCGCTGCGCAACATGATGCTGTCGCAGCTTCGGGCTGGCTCCTGGCAGCCTTTGCCGGCGGAAGCGCTCTCGGAGGATTCCTCTACGGGCAGCTGAACCTCAAGGCAGGCATCGGCAAAAGACTGTTCGCCCTGTGCCTCGGCATGGGGTTCGCCGCGGTGCTCGTGTCGCAGCTGGACACACTCGGTCTCTTCGCCGCGGGCCTCGCGCTCGTCGGTCTGTTCCTCGCTCCCTCCCTCATCACCGGGTACCTCATCGCCGACACCGTCGTTCCGGAATCCGGCCGGACGGAAGCGTCGACATGGATCAACACCTCCGTGAACCTCGGAGCATCGCTGGCGTCTGCGGCGGCTGGAATCGTCATCGACGGCTCTGGCGCCTGGCTCGCCCTGTTGCTCGTGGGAGCGATCGCTCTCGTGCTTGCCCCGGCCGTGCCATTCACACAACTGCGCAAGACCGAGCCGCCTGCGGCCCACGCTCTCGATCGTTGAGAACAAGCTGAACAGCACCCCTGCGGGCCGCAGTCCAATGCGCTTTGTGGCGGGCGCTGTGTTCACTCGGACGATCTCCTTTGTCAGGAGCCGATGTGCGGCCGGCCGCCTTCGCGGACGTACCGGTCGGGCACGGGGCTGCGGCGCGGAGGCGAGGCGGCGGCAACGGTCCGCCCAGCGTCTGAAGCGGGAGGCCCGGCCGCGGCCTGCCTGCCGGGCTCGGTGAACGGCGGTGCATCCCGATCTGGGCGACGAGGGGTCGTGAGCCATCGATGGTGGCTGTCTGGTGCGCCGGACGGCAGGGCCCACACAAGAAGGGGTACCGGGCCATGACAGCCTGTCCCATGCCACGGTGGTATCGGCCCCGAATGTCAGCGGGCTGAGCGGGCCGCCCTGGCCGGCACCTCCATCAGCCGTCCTGTCCCCACCCGCGTACGGCTCACCCTCCGCGCTCAGGGCGAGGCTGCCTGGGCGTGCGGGACCCCCGCACGGTCCCCGGCATCGTCCTCCGCTGCGGATCGGGGGCCTCGGGTCCGGGTCGTGTGCGTGCGGTACGGAGCAGGGCGGCGATGAGGACCGCCGCGCCCGTCATCAGGACGGCACTGAGGCAGCCTGATCGGCACCCGATCAGGCGCGAGCACGGACGGTGCTGTTGACCTCTCGCGGCGAAGGTCGAGTGTTCTCACCGAAGGCTGGTGGACGGGCCTTTTCTCATCGAAGGCTGGGGGCTGGTCAGGAGCAGGTGTGGCGCGGCACCCGGACGACCGCAGTTCCTCCGTCCAGGTCCACCGTTGTCCTGTTCGGCGGTGCCCCGTCATCCTCGTTGTCCGGCATGACCAGTGCCGACTGCCGCTCCTTCAGCTCGTTCTGCTTGCCCGGCGAAAGACTCGCGTGCAGCTGCTCGAACCCGGTCGCCGATATCTGACCCTGTCGCGCGCCGTTTCTCCATGGCAACACCCCGGCCCGCCCCGTGCGCAACAGCAGCTGGTCGACAAACGCAATCAAGGTCAGGGCGACGATCAGCCCGGGCAGGGTCATGAAGAAGATGAATGCCATACGGTCATTGTGGGGAGCGGCCTGGCCGCACTCAACCGGTTCGCGAGCTCGATGTCTGCCGTCGCAGGTCAGCGAGGTGCACACGGCGGGCACCGCGTACGGCGCCCACGGGTCGCCGGGTTTCCGTCCGTCCGGTCCCGTGCGAACCGGCCCTCAACCTCGGGTGAGAAACGCTCAGCCCTCGTTGCGAGGGGTCGGCTGTGTCCGGTGTGCGCCGCGGCCGAGGCACCGGCCGCGGCGGCTCCGACCCGGTGACCGGGGCCGCGGTCGTTGTGGTGAGCGGCGGCGGGCAGGCAGGGCACGCCGCCGGGAGTGCGTTGGCCCACTGCACGTGTACCCCGGCGCCTGAGGTCGTGGTGCCTTCCGCGACGCGCGATTTACTTCAGACGTCGTTGATAGTGCGCGAGTTCAATGTGTCCGCCGGAGGGCGTGCGGCCGACGTTGATCCCTGTCCGGTTGAATCCGCTGCGCTCCAAGCATCGCTGGGACGAGAGATTGCCGGTCGCGGTGCGTGCTGTCAGTTCGCTCAGGCCACTGCGGACTGCCAGTCCCACCGCGAGTTCCAGTGCCGCGGCCGAGTGACCCAGGCCTCTCGAGTCCGGGTGGAGCCAGAACCCGACTTCGGCGGTCCTGTCCGTGATGTCGAAGAGAACCAGGCTGCCGAGAAATGTGTCCGCTTCGTCGACGATGCTGAGCACCGCGAGGTCTCCGGTCTGGAGGCCTCGAGGAACGACGTCGTCAGCGAGGCGGGCTACGGTCTCGGGCGTGTACTCCGGTTCAGGCAGGTGGCCGTACTGCTGCACGAGTGGATCACGGGTTCCATCGGCGTACCGCTCGGCGTCGCGGGAGGACAGCGGGCGAAGTGCGCGCAGGCCGTCACCGACAGGGAGCAGGGTTGCATTGATCATGCCGCTAAACTAACACTGATCGTTTAAGGAGTGGTATGAGCTACTGGGAGCACGTCAAGCCCGTGCGGCGCGTCCGGGCTCTGGATCCGGAGGCCATCGCGCGCGCAGCAGTGCGCATCCTGGACACGTCGGGGATCGAGGGTCTTTCGCTTCGCGCGTTGGCGAACGCTCTGGAGGCGGCGCCGGCAAGCCTCTACTCGCGCATCGACGGCATCTCGGATGCACTCGATCTGGCGCTTGATCATGCCCTGGGACGTGATAGCGCGGTTCAGCGCGCTCTCCGTGAAGAGGAGGCATCGGAGGTGCTGTTGTCGCTGTACCGCCATCTTCTCGAGCACCCGTGGGCTGTTCAGGTCATCGCCATGCGTCCACCGCGAGGGCCGGCCTACCTCGCGTTCTCGGAAGGGCTCTCCGATCGACTTGGCAGGTCGGGCGCAGCCGCGCCACTGTGGGTCGCGTACGCGGCGAGCAACCTCGTCATAGGAAGCGCCATGACCTACCGAGCCGCTCAGTTGGAGCCCCGAACTCCGGGCGACGCGAGTGTGGCGCCGGTGTACGAAGAACTGAGACGCGACGCCCCGCACGAGCCGGAGGACGTCCTTCGAAGGGCACTCCACGCGCTTCTCGTGAACGCGTGATCGCCGTCGACGACCTCCTGAACCGCAACGCAACCTCCTGGACCGCACCAACGAGTGGTTCTGTCCCGGGAGGCGGGAGGTCGCGGACGGGTTGTGCGGGTCTCGACGGGGGCGTGGCAGCGACCGTAGGCCGTCCGGTACTCGGGCGCGGACTGTCGCGTGGTGTCGTAGGGCGGGCGACAGTCCCGGCAGGCCTCGGCGAACGAGCCTGCGGGAGCAGTGCGCCAAGCGGCCTTCTCCGCCAGGGTGTTCGGCCCTGGCGGAGGGCGATCACGCAGAAGAGGTCGAACGGCACCTTCCGTCGGTCAGTGGGCACGAGGTTCTTCGAGATCGTGGCGTTTTCGGTTCAGGGGCGGGTGTCCAGGACACGGGCGAGTGAGTCGAGGGAGGCCAGGGGGTCGGGGCCGGTGGGAGTGAGGACGACGCCGGTCGCGCCGGCCGCATGGCGGGCCTTGATCGCTTCGCGAGCCTGGGCGGGGGTGCCGGTGACGCTCAGCCGTCGGACCCAGTCGGCGGGCATGGTCTGCGCGAATTGCCGGGCGTCGGTGCAGGCGGCGCGGTGTTCACGGAACTGTGCGGCGAAGGGCAGGGGGTCGATGTGCGCGGCCCAGGCCGGTTCGCCGATGGCCGTCAGACCGTCGCGGACGCGGGCGAGAGCGGCTTCCTCGTCGTCATCGACAGCGGCGGCGTCGTAGGTGACGACTTCTCGGCTGCTCGTGTGAGGAGTGCATTCCATGTTCTGCAGGGAGGAGGCGATGTAGGCGGGGGCCGCGGGTTCGGCCAGGAGGAGCCCGTCGGCCACCTCGCCCGCGACTGCCTGCGACTTGGGACCGCGTACGCCGAGGATGACCGGGGGGACGATGTCGGGTGTCTCGGTGATGACGACGCCCTCGCAGCGCACGTAGCGACCGCCCGCCGGGCCGGGCTCGCCGCGTATCAGCAGGCGCAGCGCAGTCGTGTATTCCTTGATCAGCGTCAGGGGGCTGGCGGGCCAGGCTCCGGCCTGGCGCATCCAGTCGGGCATGCCGTGGCCGATGCCGGCGATCAGCCGGCCGGGGTAGAGCTGCGCGAGGGTGGCCAGTTCCATCGCGGCGAAGCACACGTTGCGGGCGCCGGCGGGCATGATGCCGATGCCGACGGTGATGCCGGTGGTGCTGGCGAGTACGGGGCCGGCTTGCGCGAGTCCGCCGCGCCAGCCGAGGTCTTCGACCACCCACACCTGGTCGAATCCCAGTTCTTCTGCTCGCCGGGCGAACGGCAGCACATCCCGGACGGGCAGGTCACGGGGGAGCATGACGCCGACGCGGCCGAGGGCGGAGGTGTCGTTTGATTCAGGCATGGCAGGTTCCTTGCTCGGATGGTGGGTTTTTCCTCCACCCGGTCTGGCAGCCGGGCGGGGAGCGGGGGCGCGATGTCAGGGCGGAGCCGCCCGAGCGGTCAGTGGCTTTCCACCGTCTCGTGCGGGTGGTCGGAGCCGGCGCGCGGGATCGTGGCGGTCGCGGTCGCGGCCTCGGTCACGCACAGCGGGGTCGGCGGCGGGAAGGCGTGGTTGAGTGCCACGAGGCGGGGTTTTGTCCAGCCGATGGCGGCGTGCCCGGCGAGCGTGCCGAGGCGGCCGGGGCCCGGCGACGTGGGAGGCGTCGGTGCCGGGGAGTCGGCGGCCCCGGCTGCGCTGGACGGCTGAACGCGGCCACCCGTGTTCGCGCCGCCCGTCGCGGGCGCCTCGCCCTTGGTCCGACGCAGGCGTGACAGCTGCGTCACAGCCAACCCGCCTTCCTGGTCACCTCCGCGGCGACCTCACCGGCCGGGCGCGTGGTGGCGTCGATGGTGAAGTCATCGACCGCCGCTTGTTCGAGGATCCCGGCCAGTTCACCGGCCCTGGCCAGGTGCCATCGCAACGCTTCGGGCTCGTTCTCGTGACGCCGCGCGAGTCGCTCGTGGATGACGGGCAACTCGGCATGGAGCCGGCACACCGAAAGCCCGATGCCTATCGCGTCGCCGCACAGCTTCCGGTCCTCCGGGTCCTCGATCACGCCGGCGAGGACCAGCCGAACTGCTCCTGCGGCGAGGTAGTTGCCTGAGACACCGCGCAGATTTCGCAGCATCATGCCGAAGTTGAAGCGGTCTCCCGAAGGCGTTGGCCAAGACTGCCTCAGCCAGTCGAGATCGATGACGGCGTGAGGTATCCCGGCGTCGGCGAGAAGGTCGCCCACGCCTTCGGCCACCGATGTCTTGCCGACGCCGACAGTGCCGTTGATCAGGAGGGCGCTGGGCTCGGGAGTACGTTCTGCATGCATGCGTGAGACTCTACGATCCGCTGGCCACGAACTCCTCGCGGCCCGGCGAGCGCGGGCGAAGTCACACGGCGCCGCGTATGGATCCTGCGCCGCACGCGGTCTGGGCGAGCGCGGCGGCGACGGGGGAGTACTCGTCCACGAGCCCCTTCCGATCCGGCCGTCCCGGAAATGGCAACGGAAGTTGCTTGCGGTCCGGTGCTGGAGCACTTTGGGGGCCGGAGGTGATCGCAGTGATCAAGACGACGGTGAATACACGCGCCGGCGGCGTGGCGCCGACCGGTGACGAGGTCCATGACGTGGCGGTGATCGGTGCCGGAGCAGCGGGCCTGAGCGCCGCGCTCCTGCTGGGGCGGGCCCGTCGCAGGGTGGTGGTGATCGACTCCGGCGAGCCGCGCAACGCGCCCGCCGCGCACATGCACGGGTTCCTGTCCCGTGACGGCCTGCCTCCGGCGACCCTGCTCGACCTCGGACGGGCCGAGATCGACCGCTACGGCGTCGATGTGGTCCGGGGCCGGGTGGAGCATGTCGAGCCCGGCTACGACGTGCGCCTGGAGGGCGGCCCCGTGATCAGGGCCCGCCGTCTTCTGGTCGCCACCGGGCTGCGCGACGAACTGCCCGACCTCCCCGGCGTCCGGGAGCGCTGGGGCAAGGACCTTCTGCACTGCCCGTACTGCCATGCCTACGAGGTCCGCGACCAGCCCCTCGCCGTTCTCGGCACACACCCGGGGGCCGTGCACCAGGCGCTGCTTCTGCGTCAGTGGAGCGAGGACGTGGTCCTCCTCACACACACCCTCGAACTCGCCCCGCAGGAGAGGGAACAGCTGGACGCGTTCGGCGTGAGCATCGTGGAGGGCAGGGCCGTGCGGCTCGTCGTCGACGACGACCGGCTGCGCGGCATCGAGCTCACCGACGGCCGGATGATCTCCCGGACCGCGGTCTTCCTCTTCCCCCGGCCCGCCCCGCGCGACGACCTCCTGATTCGGCTCGGCTGTGCCAAGGACGACCAGGGCTGGGTCGTGACGGACCGGACCGGCCGCACCGGCGTGCCCGGGGTATGGGCCGTCGGAAACGTCGTCGACCCACGCGCCCAGGTCATCGCCGCAGCAGGCATGGGCTCCACCGCCGCGTTCGCCATCAACGCCGACCTGCTCCACGAGGACGTGGAAGACGCCGTCGCACGGCACCGCGGCACGGCTGCCCGGGCATGACCGCTCGGCCGACCGCGCGCGATCTCGTCGTGGCAGCCGGCGTCGGCCGGTGGGGTCCGGGCGGCCGGGCGGCCGATCAGTGCAGGGTGTCCGGGGGCCGTCCGGTGATCCCCGCAGCCGGATCGCCCCGGCGTCGGGGCACCCGTTCACGAACACATCGACAAGGAGAGTCTCACCATGGCAGCAAAGCGCGGCGGCCCCGTGGACAGCGTCACCGAACAGACCTTTCCCGTCCGCGTACTGCAAGCGAAGCGGCCCGTCCTGATCCAGTTCTGGGCCCCCTGGTGCGGGCCGTGCATCAGGATGACCCCCATCGTCGAGGAGCTGGCCGCCGAGCGTGCGGGCGTCCTGGACGTCGTCAAGATCAACGTCGACGAGGAGTCCGGACTGGCCGACCGGCACGGAGTCTCCTCGATCCCTGCCTTCGTGGTCTACGCCGACGGCACCCCCGCGAAGGCGTGGACGGGCGCCGCCCCCCAACCCGTCCTGGAACGACACCTCGGCCCCTTCCTCCGCTGAGCTCCGACGAGCATCGCGCATTCCGGCCGGGCTCCGCCGCGCCGGGACGCGCGATGGCCGCCGTCCGTACCTCTGGCCAACGCCCCGTGTCCGGCGGATCACGACGTAGGCGCAGAGCGTCGGCAGCCGAGAGCAACGCCGCAGATGAGCATGCCAGACCCCGCTCGCCCGGGCTCGCAGTCGGCCGCCGGCCTCTCGCGCCTCGATCCGCCGAACAGACCCCGGCCACCTCTTCCGGATCGGAGTACCTCATGCACCACGTTCACCGCCCTAATCATGAGCACGTCCACGACATCGACTGGGACGCCCTCTGCTCCCATCTGGAGCGCGAGGCCGAACTGCACATCTCCGCGCTCACCCAGGCCACGAACTGGCTGCGCGATCTGCTGGGCGGTGTCGACGCGAGGCGTGTGCTCGATGTCGGCAGTGGGCCGGGCGTGGTCGCCGGCCTGCTCGCCGCCGCCTTCCCCGGGGCCGAGGTGGTCGCCGTCGACCAGTCGCCCGCCCTGCTGGAGCGCGCCCGTGCACGTTCGTCCGGCCGTATCGCCATCCAACAGGCCGACCTGCCGGACGAGTTCGACAGGCTCGGCACGGCCGACCTGATCTGGTCCGCCAACGCCGTCCACCATCTCGGCGACCAGCAAGCGGCCTTGACCGCCCTCGCCGCCTCCCTGCGCCCCGGCGGCCTGCTCGCCGTGGCCGAACGCGGCCTGCCCGTACGCTTCCTCCCCCGTGACATCGGCCTGGGCCGTCCCGGGCTCCAGGCCCGCCTGGACGCCGGCAACGAGGACGGCTTCACCACCATGCGCGCCGAACTCCCGGGCTCCGTGGACGAGGCCGAGGACTGGCCCGCGATGCTGGCCCGGGCCGGACTCGTTCCCACCGGCACGCGCACCTTCCTCACCGACCTGCCGGCCCCGCTCGGACTCCCGGCCCGCGAGTACCTGCGCACCCGTCTCGCCCGGCAACGCGACCAGTTCGGCGAGCGTCTGGACGACCAGGACCGCGCGGCCCTGGACACACTCCTGGACGCCGACGCCCCCGCCGGCATCCTCTGGCGCCCCGACACCTTCTACCTCACCGCCACCACCGTCCACACCGCCCGCTCCTGCACCGCCTAGGTGTGTTGTTCGGGCAGGTTGGTGACGCGGCTGGCGGGTGTTTGGCCTGCGATGCCGGTGTGGGGTCGGTGGTAGTTGTACCAGTCGATCCAGTCGGTGAACGTGGCCTGGCGTTCGGTGTCTGAGGTGTAGGGGCGCTGGTGGGCCCATTCTTCCAGCAGGGTGCGGTGGAAGCGTTCGGCCTTGCCGTTGGTCTGTGGCCGCCAGGGTCTGGTCCGGCGTGGGCTGATGCCCAGCTCCCGGCATGTCTGGCGGCAGGTGTTCTTGCTGTAGGCCCAGGCGTTGTCTGTCAGGACGCGTTCGACGGTGATGCCCAGGGAGGCGAACCAGGCGGTGGCCCGTGCGAGGAAGGCCGCGCAGGTCGGGGCGGTCTCGTCGGGCAGGTCTTCGGTGTAGGCGAGGCGGGTGTGGTCGTCGAGGGCGGTGTGGAGGTAGGCGTATCCCGCCCCGTTGCGGCGGTTCTTGTTCGGGCTGCCGGCCGCTCTGCCGAGAACTTTGTGTCCGCCGCCGTCGGGGATGCGGCCGAGTTTCTTGACGTCGATGTGGACGAGTTCGCCCGGCCGGGCGCGTTCGTAGCGGCGGACGGGCTCGCCGGTGGCCCGGTCGAGTACGGCCAGGGGAGGCAGGCCGTGCCGGGTGAGGATGCGACCCGGAGGACCGTTCTGGTACCGCCGGGGCTACAACCCGGCCGGCGTCATCGCCCTCGTCTCCGGCACCGTCACCGCCCTGCTGTTCGTGAACACCACCGTCCTGGTCGGGCCAGGCGCCGGCGCCGCCGGAGGCCTGGACCTGTCCGCCCTGATCGGCCCGCTCGTCTCCACCGTCGTGTACGCCCTGCTCAGCAGCACCCGACAAAAGGCCCGCCCGTGACCATCCAACCCCCGCACAGCGCCGCAGCCATCATCCCAACACCGGTCCGCACGCTGCCCATCGCCGACCACTGGGTCACCGCCACCCCGGTCGACGACGCCATCACACTGATCCACGAACCGCACGTCCATCCATTCCTGCAGGCCAACACCTGGCACATCCGCGGAAGTCGACGCGACCTCGTCGTCGACGCCGGCCTCGGCATGGCCCCGCTGCGCCCCGCGTTCCCGCACCTCTTCACCGACGAGCCGATCCTGGTCGTCACGCACGGACACCTCGACCACATGGGCGGCGCCCACGAGTTCGCCGACTGCCGTGCCCACAAGGCGGAGAACCTCCGGACTCCGCCGCCGGGAACACTGGCCTCCACTGCCCTCTTCGACGAGCTCGGCATGGCCGAGCCCGACGACGAAGACGTGCCCGAGCTGCTGATCTCCGCCGTTCCGCACAAGGACTACGACCCGAACACCTACCGGCTACGTCCGGTCGCCGTCAGCCAGTACCTGACGGACGGCGACACCATCGACCTCGGCAACCGGCAACTCACCGTCCTGCACCTGCCGGGCCACACCCCAGGCGGCATCGCGCTGTACGACCCCCGGGCCCAGACGCTCTTCTCGGGCGACGTCGTCTACGACGACCAGCTGCTCGACGACATCCACGGAGCCGATCAGATGGACTACGTCGCCACCATGGCCCGGCTGCGCACCCTGCCCGTCACCGTCGTCCACCCCGGTCACGGGCCTTCCTTCGACGGAACCCGGCTGCGCGAGATCGCCGACGCCTACATCGCCGCCCGCGCCTGACCGCCTGTCACTCGCCCCGCCTCGGTACCAAAGAACCTCTGACGGTCTTTCGGACCGTCCGGGCCAGTGCGTGCCCGCCGTTCGACTCTTCGAGTCCCCGAGCGGGTGCCATGTCGCTCCTGGAGCGGCTCGCCGGGGTGGCCTGGTCCGGGCGGCGACGGCGAACCCGGTGGTGGCGGCCTCGTCGGACAGCGCTGCCAGTGGTGTCGAGGCTCTCCGGCGTCCCCTTGATGCCCAAGAGGACGCCGGACGGTGACGCCGAGGTCCGAGGCGATGTCCCGCAAGAGGCCGGCGAGCCTGAATTCCGAGGTGCTCATGGCGAAGCCCGCCAGGGCAAGCAGAAACAGCGGTAAAGGCATTGAGTTGCTCCGAGGTGAGGAGAAGCACGAGAAGGTCATCTCGTCACCGCGGTCAGCACCCGAGGGCGCGCTGGTCCGGCCGCAGAAACACACGGCGGGACGGCAGGACTGCGAACTCAGTGATTCAGGGGGCTGACGACGTGACCGAAAGCTCCCACCCTGGCTGAACCAGGACTCCGCATGGCCCGCGCCCTACCCGACCGGCTCCCATCAAGGCACTCCGGTCTCACAGTTGCCGGCCTGCGCCACCAGCGTCATGTCTCGCGACAACCAGCAGCTCGCGTCCTGATCCAGTACCCACCGGCCACCCGTCGTGCCTCCCGAAGGGTGTTCCCGTCAACGGAGGTCAGGCCGACGGCTCCGCCCGGGACCGGGGCTTGGCCCGGACGTGCACGCGTTCCCCCTGGGGGCCGAACAGGCTGAGCACCTCCACGGGGGAATCGCCCGCGGGGCCGAACCAGTGCGGCAGGCGGGTGTCGAACTCGGCCGCCTCACCCGGCCCCATGACCAGGTCGTGGTCGGCCAGGATGAGCCGGAGGCGTCCGGACAGGACGTACAGCCACTCGTACCCTTCGTGCGTGACGGGTTTGGGTCGGTTGTGTTCCGCGGGGATGATCGACTTCCAGGCCTGCAGGCGTCCCGGCTGTGTCGACAGTGGAATCGTCGTACGACCGTTGTGGACGCGGGGCTTGCAGCGGACCCGCGGGTCGCCGACCTCCGGTGCCCCGATGAGTTCGTCCAGGGGTACCTGGTGGGCCTGTGCGAGGGGAAGAAGCAGCTCCAGGCTCGGGCGGCGCTGGCCCGACTCCAGCCTGGACAGTGTGCTCTTGGAGATGCCGGTGGCCTCGGCCAGCGCCGAGAGGGACACGCCGCGCTGGGCACGGACGCGCTTGAGGCGGGGGCCGACCTGGGCCAGCGTGGCGGCGATCGGTGATTGTTCGTCCATACCTCCATTCCACCTCTTGCGTCCCGGAAATGGCAACGGAAGTTGTCGGTCAGGTGCCGGGTGCGCACTGTTGCGGCAGGAGGTTGTTCCGATGATCAGTACGACGAACGAAAAGAACAGCACGGCACAGCAGGGCGACACGGACGAGGTCCACGATGTCGTGGTGGTCGGCGCCGGGGCGGCCGGTCTCAGCGCCGCCCTGCTCCTGGGCCGTGCCCGCCGCAAGGTGGTGGTGATCGACGCCGGTGAGCCGCGCAACGCGCCCGCCGCGCACATGCACGGCTTCCTGTCCCGCGACGGCCTGCCCCCGGCCGCCCTGCTCGACCTCGGACGGGCCGAGACCGCCCGCTACGGTGTCCAGCTCCTGCGGGGCCGGGTGGAGCAGATCGACCACGGCTACTACGTCCGCATGGCCGGCGGGGTGGTCCTCAAGGCCCGCCGCGTCCTGATCGCGACCGGGCTGCGCGACGAACTGCCCGACATCCCCGGCGTCCGCGAACGGTGGGGGAAGGACGTCCTGCACTGCCCGTACTGCCACGCCTACGAAGTCCGCGACCAGCCCCTCGCCGTCCTCGGCACTCACCCGGGCGCGGTCCACCAGGCACTGCTCCTGCGCCAGTGGAGCGACGACGTCGTCTTCCTCCCGCACACCCTGGAGCTGACCGCGCAGGACCGGGAGCAGCTGAAGGCACGCGGTCTGCACCTGATCGAGGGGGAGATCAGGCATCTCGTCGTCGACGACGACCGGCTCCGCGGGATCGAACTCGCCGACGGCCGCGTCGTGCCCCGTACCGCTGCCTTCCTCTTCCCGCGCTTCGTCCCGTATGACGAGCTGCTGACCGGGCTGGGATGCGAGAAGGACGATGCCGGCTGGGTCGTCACCGACCGCACCGGCCGCACCAGCGTCGGGGGCGTCTGGGCCGTCGGCAATGTCGTCGACCCGCGTGCCCAGGTCGTGGCCGCGGCCGGCATGGGCTCCACCGCGGCCTTCGCCGTCAACGCCGACCTCCTGGACGAGGACGTCGATCGCGCCGTCGAACAGAACCGCCACACGGCTGCCGGCGCCGTCCGGTAGACCACACCGCGGCAACACCGGACCTCACATTCCCACGTGCGACAAGACAGGAAGCCCACAACATGCCCGCACATGCCCCGCGCCCGGTGGACAGTGTCACCGAGCAGACGTTCACCACACGCGTCCTCCACGCGGAGCGACCCGTCCTCGTCCAGTTCTGGGCCACCTGGTGCCACCCATGCCGGATGGTCACCCCCATCGTGGAGCAGCTGGCCGCCGAACAGGCCGACCACCTGGACGTCGTCAAGGTCGACCTGGACGAGGAGCCCGTGCTGGCCGCCCAGCTCGGCATCACCTCCGTCCCCGCCTTCGTCGTCTACACAGGCGGCCGACCCGCGGGCGCGTGGGTCGGCGCGGCGCCCAAGCACGTCCTGGAGAAGAAGCTCACCTCGATCCTGCGGGACGGGGGGTGAGCGTCGAGACCGAGCGGGAAGAAGCCACCGCTCGTAGAACCGCGCGGTGGCCATGAGCCGACGACCGCACACCCGGGGCTGCGGTACCGCCCCGGGTGTGCTGAATTAATCGATTCATTGTGTGATTTTCAGTCGATACGATCGACTTCGGTGACGGGTGAGGTCCGGACGGCTCGAGTGCCGCCGAGACGAAGACCGCACGACGCGGTTCCCCGTGGAACGCCGGCCCTCGTGCAGTTCTCCTGCCGGCTCGTCGCCACGGCAGTTCTCAGGTACGCAGCCGGCGTAGAGAGAGGGTCTTTTCGTGAGCGGGACCGCACACCACAGTCCTGGACTCCTTCCATTGAGTGATCGGGTGGCCGCTCCGTCGTCCGTCGCGCTGCCCACCGCGGGCGACGGACTTGCCTGGCGGCCCGTCACCGCCGATGACATCGGTCTGATCCTCGACCTGAAGCGTGCCGCGGGAAGGATCGACCACCCGCGGTCGCTGGTCATGAGAGACGAACTGGAGGAGGAGTTCGGAAGCGCGGCCTTCACCCCCGAGCGCGACGCCGTGATCGCCGTCGATTCCGCCGGGCGGGCCGTCGCCTACGGCTCGGCCGTGGCCCCGGAGAGCCAGGAGACGATCGTCTGGGTGGACCTCGACGGAACCGTGGCCCCCGACCGCCGTGGGGAAGGCATCGGCAGGGCGCTGCTGGCATGGCAGGAGGCCCGTGGACTCCAGCATCTCGCGGCCTGCGACGCCGCCCTGCCCGGATGGCTGGCATCGAGCGCGCAGGACCACGCCACCCCTGCGATCCGGCTCCTGGAGGCACACGGCTACGAACGCGCCCGGTGGTGGATGGAGCTGGAACGCGATCTCGCCGCGCCGGTCCCCGCGCCGCCGCATCTCTCCGGAGTGAGGTTCGTGCCCTACGCCGAGGAATGGCAGGAACGAGCCAGGTCCGCACTGAACGACGCGTTCCGCGACCACTGGGGCACTCAGCCGGTCACCGCCGCCGAATGGGCCGCCGGCGACCGCCTGAGCGCATCTCGCCCGGATCTGTCCGTACTCGCCGTCGCCCCCGGAACGCACGAGGGCGAGCGCGTCGTCGGGTTCGTCTTCGTCGACGTGAACCAGGAAGAGTGGCCGTTGCGGGGTGGCCCGTTCGGATATGTGACGGCTGTCGGCGTACGGCGGGAGGCGCGAGGACACGGGCTGGCCCGCGCGATGCTGGCCCATGTGCTGCGGGCCTTGCGGGCCGACGGCCTGAAGCACGCCGTGCTCGATGTCGACGCCGAGAGCCCTACCGGCGCCCTCGGTCTGTATCAGAGGCTTGGTTTCACCGTCACCGACCGCTCGGTCAGTCTCGTCAAACGCTTCTGACCCCGGGGCGGGTCCGGCCGTACGGCCGTCCACGGCATCGCCCAGTCGCCCGACCACGACGAGCAGAGAGTCCCAGACGTGTTCCCTTCCGCCATCACCGACTTCTGGCTGAGCCCGGCCCCGACGAGCCGGCTCCTCTACGGCGACGAGGCTTTCAGCGTCACCGTCGACGCCGCCCTGGAGGAGGACGAGCGGCTCACCGTTCTCACGACGACCGACGGAAGGACGCGCGTACTGCTCGCTCCGGACGTCGCCGCCGCCATGGCACTGGGAGAAGGGCAGCCGGTCGACGAGGCGGGCTTCCGGCGGCGCCTGGAGAAGTCCGGAATCCCGCTGCACGGCGCCGACAACCTGTTCTACTTCACCGACAAGGGCCGGGAAACACTGCTCGGGGAACCGGACGCCCCCTCGGTCCGTCCGCTCACCGAGGCCGACGCGCGGGCATTCGAGCGGTTCGAGGAAGCCGCGTCGGAACAGGATCTCGACGACGCGTACGTCGAACTCGGCCACTGGGCCGTTTACGGCGCGTTCGACGAGGGGCGTCTGGTGTGCGTGGCGAGCATGTACCCGTGGAACGACGCCCCGCTGGCCGACCTCGGCGTGCTGACGCTCCCGCCCTACCGGGGCCAGGGCCACGCCCGGCGCGTCGTGCGTGCGATCTCCCGACACGCGCTCGCACGGCAATACGAACCGCAGTACCGCTGCCAGCTCGACAACCACGCCTCGGTGGCGGCGGCCGAATCAGCCGGCCTGACACGATTCGGGACCTGGGACGTCGTCTCGCCGGATGGAAACCCGCTATGACGCTGGAACGGGATCCGAGCCCCGCGCGCGCCAGGGATCTGGCACGGTAGCGGGCGCCCGTTGGCGGTCACGATCCGTTCGACCCGGTGCTCCGGGGCCGGGCGAGCCGACGGTGAGACACCCGGCTCCCGCACGCTCAAGCCACCAACTGGAGTCCTGGTCCACGGCCACGACCGTGCCGGCCGCCGCGAACGCGGACGCGACGCCCGTCTGGCCCGGGCCCGCGAGATGCAGATGGTCTTCCAGGACCTTCCTCTCCCTCGACCCGCGCATCACCGTCGAGAACGTCCTGCGCGAGACCCTGCGGCTCCACTTCCCCGGCACCGACCACGACACCCGGCTCCGGGAACTGCTCGCCCAGGTCGGCCTCGGAACGCGCGAGGCGGGCGCCCTGCCGCGCCAACTCTCCGGTGGCCAGCGCCAACGCGTCGCCATCGCCCGTGCCCTGGCCGTAGAACCCACAGTCCTGGTCCTCGATGAAGCCGTCGCAGCACTCGACGTATCCGTCCAGGCCCGGATACTCAACCTGCTCGCCGACATCCGCGAACGGACCGGCATCGCCTACCTGTTCATCACCCACGACCTCGGCGTCGTCCGCTGCGTCACCGACGACGTCCTCGTCATGCGCCACGGCCGCATCGTCGAGGCGGGCGCCACCGAGCAAGTTCTCGCCGCCCCCCGGCACCCGTATACCCGCCTGCTGATGGACTCGGTTCCCCGGCCAGGCTGGGACCCCAAGCGCATCGCCGCGGCGCGCCGAGCGCTTTGAAGCGCCGGCCGGCAGCGGCCGACCGAGGGCCGGCGCCGCTGAGCGGGACGGCGGGCTCGTACCGACCCGCGAGGTCGCATCGGACGGCCGGCGCCAAGCCCGGTATGCGAGCGTCCGCGGTCGCACAACGGAAGAGACGGCAGCCGGCCGGACGATTTGGCCCGCGTGCACAGCGTGCACAGCAGACGATCGTGCAGAAGTCCGCCGTGCAGGCGGCCACCCCGCTCTTCCCGCCCATGGCCAACGGCGGAATGCAGCGCGGCCTCTACGGGCGCGCGGAGAGCCCCTACAACGCCGACTTCCTCACGGCTCCCTTCGGCTCGGGCTCCTCCAACGGCTCGGGCACCGCGACCGCGGCGAGCTTCTGCGCGTTCGGGCTGGGCGAGGAGACCTGGTCCAGTGGGCGCGGCCCGGCCTCCAACAACGCCCTCTGCGCCTACACGCCCTCGCGCGGGGTCATCTCGGTGCGCGGGAACTGGCCCCTGGTGCCCACCATGGACGTGGTGGTACCCCATACGCGCACCATGGGCGACCTTCTCGAGGTCCTCGACATCGTCGTCGCCGACGACGCCGAGACGCGGGGGGATTTCTGGCGAGCCCAGCCGTGGGTGGACATCCCGAGGGCCGGCGACGTGCGCCCCGAGTCCTACCTGGCGCTGGCGCCGTCCGGCCCCGACGAGGCACGGGCGACCCTGCGCGGCGTCACGTTGGGCGTGCCGCGCATGTACATCAACGCCGACCCCCACGCAGGCACGGGCAGGAAACCCGGGATCGGCGGCGCCATGGGGCACCGCATCCACACCCGCGCGTCGGTGATCGATCTGTGGGCCGCGGTCCGCACCGACCTGGAGGCCGCCGGTGCCACCGTGGTCGAGGTCGACTTCCCGGCGGTGACCAACTACGAGGGCGACCGCCCCGGAGCCCCCACCATCGCCGACCGAGGCCTGGTCCCGCCCGAGTACCTGCGCACCGAGCTCGTGGAGCTCTCCGCCTGGGCGTGGGAGGACTTCGTCGCGGCCAACGGCGACCCGGGCCTGAGCACCATCGCCGATGTGGACGGCGGCCAGATCTTCCCGGAGCCCGAGGGCGCACTGCCCGACCGCTACGACGGCGTCGAAGAACACATCTCCCACTACCCGCAGTCGGTGCGCGACATGGCCGGGGCCCCGTTCACGCAGCTTCCGTTCGTGGCCGAGGGGCTCAAGGGGTTGGAACTCACGCGCCGTGTGGACCTGGAGGAATGGATGGAACAGCTGGGCCTGGACGCGGTCGTGTTCCCAGCGGTGGCCGATGTCGGCGGCGCCGACATGGACATCGACCCGGACACCGCCGCGCACGGCTGGGCCAACGGCGTGTGGGTGGCCAACGGCAACCTGGCCCTCCGTCACCTGGGGATCCCCACGGTGACCGTGCCCATGGGCACCATGGCAGACACGAGGATGCCCGTCGGGCTCACCTTCGACGGGCCCGCCTACTCCGACACCTCCCTGCTGCGCTTGGCAGCAGCCTTCGTGGCGACGGGGGAGCGGCGTGCCGAGCCCCCGCGCACGCCGCGGCTGTAGGACGTACCCGCCGCGCGGCCGGGATGTGGGCCCGGCGCCTGCCGTGTGAGCCATGCGCCGGGCGCGGTTGCAGGGTGCCGTCCGGGAAGGCGGCCTCCACATGCGGAGTAGCCGACGACCCGCCCGAAACACCGATCATGTACTCGATCAGGTGAATCCGATGCGCAGCCGCCGTATCGCCCACTGCCGGCTGGCCCACGAGCCCGTCATACGGCCAGGCACGGGGCGGCGCCCGACTTTCCCATCGTTGCCATTCGACTTCGGACGGTCACATCAGGGGGGCTCGCGACGGCCTCGCAGGCTGCGGACGGCCGGGGTGCCGGTCCCCGCCCGCGCCTGCGTGGGGACGCTCCATCCGACGACGCCCTGTGACGTGCCGAGGGGGCGGCCTCCGTTTGACAGAGCTCATGGTAACAGCGTAGTTACGTTGAGTATCCGATCGTCACTTTTTGTGATCGGCGTTGATCGTGTCATCCCTCTACGAATCCGCCGCCCTCCACCCCACGCGAGGAACCCCGCTGTGACCACGACCCCCACCCGTCCCACCGCCGTCCCGTCCATCGAGCAGCTGCCCCAGCCGGAGCTGCGCGGGTCCACCGACATCCAGGGCAACATCCTGGCCGCGTTCAACAAGGACTTCATGGACTTCCGCTACCTGCGCTTCCCGGACGCCGCCAAAGGCCGCGGCTGGCTCTCCGCGATCCTCAACACGGTCGCGACGACCAACGAGACGGAGGACTTCAACGAGCAGTTCTCGCTGGCCCGCCGGGCCTTCGGCCGCGACCCGTCGATCACCACCGTCCGCTGCGGGGTCTCCCTCACCTTCGAAGGCCTCGTGACGATCGCCAACAAGCCCGATCAGATCAAGAAGGACCTCAGCGCCTTCACGTCGTTCTGCGCGGGCGCGGCCGCACGGGCCGAGGACCTCGGGGACACCGGTGAGAGCGCCCCCAGGACCTGGTTGTTCGGGGCCGGGACCGGCGACAAGGTCGTGCACGCGGTCCTCATCGTCGCCGCGGACACCGAGGCGCTGCTGAAGGAGAAGCTGAAGAACCTCGACACGGTCGAGCAGACCCACCAGATCACACGTGTCCACGTGGACGAGGGCCGCACTCTGAAGGGTGATCTGAAGGGGCACGAGCACTTCGGCTACAAGGACGGCATCTCGCAGCCCGGCGTCAAGGACTTCCACCGCGAGGACGCCGGCCGCAAGGGCTTCCGCGACAATCACGCCGGGACCGAGCTGATCGAACCCGGCGAGTTCGTCTTCGGCTACAAGAGCGAACAGGGCGACCGGAAGGCGCCGGAGTGGATGAAGAACGGCTCCCTCCAGGTGGTGCGCCGCCTTCGCCAGGACGTCGCCGGCTGGAACAAGGCCGTGGCGGACGGCGTCAAGAACTTCACCGGGAACATGGACGCCCATCGGCTCGGCGCCTGTCTGGTCGGCCGGGCCAAGGACGGCACACCGCTCGCTCCGCCGTGCAGCGCCGTGACCGGCCTCGGCTCGGACCGGAACGGCTTCGACTACGCGAACGACCCCATCGGCCGGCACACCCCCTGGGCCGCGCACATCCGGCGCACCCATCCGCGCGCCTTCGCCGGAATCGCCGACAAGAAGCCGAAGAGCCACCGTCTGATGCGCCGCGGCATTCCGTACGGCCCCGAGTTCAAAGGCGGCCCGGACGACGGCAAGGACCGCGGGCTGATGTTCGTCTGCTACGGCACCTCGCTGGAAGAGCAGTTCGAACTGGTCCAGCGGCACTGGTCCAACGACGACACGTTCACCCCCGGCGAAAGCCCGTCCGACCAGGTGGCCGCCAACGGCTTCGACAAGGTCACCGGCCTCGCCGGCAAGGCCTCGATCGAGCTCGCGGACGGCACCTCCGGCACCGTCGACATGAAGCGCTTCGTCCGCACCACGGGCGCGCTCTACGCCTTCACCCCCTCGATCAGCACGCTGAGGCTGCTCGCCGAGGGCGAGGACCTTCCCAACAAGCCGGTCGGCTCCTGAGCGGCGAGGAGAAGCCATGAACGAGAACCCCACTGTCGAGGGCGCCGCCAACGACCGCGCCCGCTGGCAGACCTGCCGGAAGCTGGCCCGCGAGCTGCTGTTGGTCGGCCCCGACGACAAGGACCTGAAACTGCGCTACCTCGACGTCCTGATCAAGGAGGGCATCCCGGAGACGGGCGGGCCCAAGGACGTGCTGATCGTCGGCGCCGGGATCGCCGGTCTGGTCGCCGGGAAGCTGCTCAAGGACGCCGGGCACAACGTCACCATCCTCGAAGCCAACGCCAACCGGGTCGGCGGGCGGATCAAGACCTTCCGTTCCACCGGCGACGAGCAGGACGGCCCGTTCTGCGACCCGGTGCAGTACGGGGAGGCCGGGGCGATGCGGCTGCCCAGCTTCCACCCGCTCACCCTGGCCCTGGTCGACAGTCTCGGCCTGGAACGGCAGCTCTTCTACAACGTCGACGTCGATCCCGACACCGGCAACCAGAACCCACCCGTCCCGCCGGTGGTCTACGAGTCCTTCGAGGACGGCAAGGTCTGGAAGTACGGCGAGGACAGCCCGGACTTCCGCGAGCCGGTCAAGCGCTTCAACAGCTGGATCCGCACCAACCGGATCCAGGCCCGCCGCAGCGAGTACGCCGCCGACCCGAGCTGCATCAACGAGGGCTTCCACCTCACCGGCGACGAGGTGCGGATCACCGCCGCCGACATGGTCAACCAGGCGCTGGAGCCGGTCCGCGACTACTACTCGTACATCGAGAACGGCAAGCGGGTGCGCAAGCCGTTCGCCGAGTGGCTGGACGGCTGGGCCCGGGTGATCCGCGACTTCGACGGCTACTCGATGGGCCGTTTCCTGCGCGAGTACGCGGGCTTCAGCGACGAGGCCATCGAGGCGATCGGCACGATCGAGAACATGACCTCGCGGCTGCACCTGTCCTTCTTCCACACCTTCCTGGGCCGCAGCGACATCAACCCGGACGCCACCTACTGGGAGATCGAGGGCGGCAGCTGGCAGCTGCCCCACGCCCTGGCCATGGAGCTCCAGGACGAGCTCGAAATGGGCGAGCGGATGATCCGGTTGGAGTACTGGGACCCGCACCGCGACGGCGGGGGCGGCCAGGACGTCGGACCGAACGGGCCGCAGGTCGCCGTCCACACCGTGCCCGAGGGCGACCCGGAGGCCGAACCCACGGTCTGGAAGGGTGACTTCGCGATCGTCACCGTCCCGTTCTCCGCGCTGCGGTTCGTCCAGGTCTCGCCCCCGTACTCGTACAAGAAGCGCCGGGCGATCATCGAGACGCACTACGACCAGGCCACCAAGGTGCTGCTGGAGTTCTCCCGCCGGTGGTGGGAGTTCACCGAGGCGGACTGGAAGGACGAGCTCGACTCCATCGAGCCCGGCCTGTACGAGTACTACCAGCGGGCCGGCGAGGAGGACGCCGAGGCAGCCGCGCCGGCCACGTACAACGGGCACAACGGGCACCGGCCGCCGCCCAGTCTGCCCAGGGTGCTGCTCGGCGCCCACCGGAGCGTGGACTCCAGCCGGATCAGCCAGGAGCAGTTGGAGGTCTTCCGGCACACCCCCCTGCGCCGGGCGAGCGTGCGCCCCGCCACCAACTGCTTCGGCGGCGGTTCGACCACCGACAACCCGAACCGCTTCATGTACTACCCCTCGCACCCGGTGCCCGGCAGCGACGGCGGCGGCGTGGTCCTGGCCAGCTACAGCTGGTCGGACGACGCCGTGCGCTGGGACTCGATGGCCGACGCCGAGCGGTACGTGTACGCGCTGCGCAACCTCCAGTCGGTGCACGGCCGGCGGATCGAGGTGTTCTACACCGGCTACGGCCGGACCCAGAGCTGGCTGCGCGACCCGTACGCCTTCGGCGAGGCGGCGGTGTACACCCCGCACCAGATGACCAGCTTCCACCTCGACGTGGTCAAGCCGGAAGGTCCGGTGCACTTCGCCGGCGAGCACGTCTCGCTCAAACACGCCTGGATCGAGGGCGCGGTGGAGACCGCCGTCCGCGCGGCGATCGCCGTGCACGAGGCGCCCGCGCCACCGCCCCGCGCCAGACCGGAGATCCGGCCCGAGGCACGGACCGGCCACGCACGCAGAGCGGAGGTACTGAGCAGATGAGCGGCAACAGCGAGTGGACGGTGGGCCGTTACCTGGCCACCAGACTGGAACAGTTGGGCATCCGGTACCTGTTCGGGGTGCCCGGCGACCACCTCGGCCCGTTCCTGACGATCATGCACGCCACCACCGGGGTGCGCTGGGTCGGCACCCCGACCGAGATCGGTGGCGGCTACGCCGCCGACGCCTACGCCCGGGTGCGGGCCGCCGACGCCGACCTCGCCAAGGGCGAGCAGGGCGTCGCCGCCGTCGCGGTCACCTACGGCGTGGGCGCGTTCAGCCTGCTCAACCCGATCGGCGGCGCGTACGTCGAGTACGTGCCGGTGATCGCGATCAACGCGGCGCCGTCGTACGAGCAGTGGCTCAACTACCAGGCGGTCGGTCTGCTCACCTCGCACATGAGCCAGCGCCGGGAGAGCAATCTGGAGGTCTACCGGCAGGTCACGGTGGACGCACAGGTGATCTCCAACCCCGGGCTCGCGCCCTCGCAGATCGACAGCGCGATCACCGCCGGCCTGACCGAGCGCAGACCCGTCTACCTGGAGGTGATGGACGACCTCTGGAACGCCCCGTGCGCCGCACCGCAGGGCGAACTCCGCCGCCAGGAACGGCCATTCACCAAGAAGAACGAGGAAATGCTCGCCAAGGCGGTGGAGGCCTCGGTGAAGCTGGTCGAACGGCTCGGCACGCCGGTGCTCTGGGCGGGCGAGGAGATCGAGCGCAACCGGCTGGAGCGGGAGCTGGTCTCGCTGGTGCAGCTGACCGGCATCCCGTTCTTCACCACCGTCGGCGCGAAGTCCGTGGTCTCCGAGAACACCCCGGGCTTCACGGGCGTCTACAACGGCAAGGCGAGCCTGCCTGAGGTACGCAAGGCCTTCCAGGCCGCAGGGTGCCGGATCGGCCTGGGCACCTGGTCGACGTCGAAGAACCTCGGCGGCGAGAAGTCGATCGGCGACGACTGGATCGTGGCCGCCCGCGACGGCGTCAGCGTCGGCGCGCAGTATTTCCCGGACGTCCAGTTGGCGCGGTTCGTCCCGGCGCTGCGGGACGCACTGGGCAGCTCTTTCGGCAAGCGGGCGTTCGAGACCGACCTCTTCGCACTGGCACACGCCGAGGACCGGCAGGTCCCGGCCAGCACGAACGCCTTCCTGACCGGCCTGAGCAGCACGGACCACCCCGAGGAACTCACGTACGACGGGTTCTTCCAGCACATGAACGCCTTCCTGCTGAGCCTGGCGCAGGGCGACGGACCGGAGGCCACCTCGCCGTTCACGGTGGTCTCGGACGCGGCGTTCGCACTGCTGGGCTCGATGAATCTGCGGATGGCGGAGCGGGCGAGCTTCGTGGCGCAGAACAGCTGGCTGTCCATCGGCTACTCGGTCGGCGCGGCCACCGGGGTGGCGCTGGGCCGCCAGCAGCCGCTCAAACGGCCGCTGGTGTTCGTCGGGGACGGCTCGTTCCAGGAGATCTGCCAGGAGCTGTCCACGCACGTGCGCCACCACCTGCGTCCGGTGGTCTTCGTCCTGGACAACGAGGGCTTCTACGGCATCGAGCAGATGCTGGTGAACCCCTGCTACTACAAGCAGAAGCCGTCCGACGGGGCCGACTTCTACAACGTGCTGCACCCGTGGCAGTACGAGAAGCTGGCGGAGGTCTTCGGCTCGGAGAAGGACCGGATGCACGGGCGGGAACTCGCCACCCACACCGAGCTCGAGTCACTGCTGCTCGACATCGCCGATCAGGGGAACGACATCAACCGCGCCCCGATCCTGGCCCGGGTCCGGCTCAGCCGGCACGACTACCCGCGGGCACTCCAGTACAAGAT
>NZ_JBAGJZ010000077.1:0-24082 GCF_037034285.1 Streptomyces tyrfis
CTAAGGCTTGCAACGATGGCTCCAGCGACCGTCTTCCTGGGTAGGGCTGATCACATGGGCAAGACCACCGAACTGGCACCGGGCGCGAACCTTGCTGCGCTCCGGAAGGAACGTGGACTCACTCAAAGCCAGCTAGCGAGGCTGGCCAACATCAGCGTTTCCCTGCTCTCCAAGATCGAGGTGGGAGACCGAACCCTGACCCCGGCTGTTGCTGCCGACCTGGGTAAGCCCATGGGGCTGAGCATGGCGGAGGTACTGGGGAAAGCGTCTGTGGCCCGGAACGGAGAAGAGCGCCTGTCGGCTCTCCGTTCAGCCGTCCGTGACTACGACCTGCCAGGACGGCAAGAGGTCCAGGAAGACGCTCTCAGGGCCTCTGTGGAGACTGCTGGGAAGTTCCGGGACAAGGCGGAGGTGGATCGGCTCCTGTCGATGCTGCCCGGCCTTCTGCTGGACGCCACGACGTACGCTCACGCTGCCAACACGGTGGATAGCTGGATGGCCCTGTCAGAGGTCTACAGCAGCGTCTATTGGCTGGCCGCCCGGCACAGGTGGATGGACATGGCGGAACTGGCCGTGACTCGCCAGAGGTGGGCCGTCGAGCAGAAGACCAACCCCCTGGGCATGGCCATTGCTGCCAGGGATAGGGCGGGGGCCTACCTGAACGGTGGGGACTTTGAAGGCGGCCTCATGGTCGTAGACCGGGCCATCAGCCAGGCACAGGCCAGCCTGTCAGGGCAGGAGAGGGCCTTTGCGGTCGGACTGCTGAACCTTCGGGGGATGACTTTGGCTGGACGCTTCAAGGACAAGAAGGAAGGAAAGAAGGAGGCGGAACGACACATCAAGTCGGCCTGGGAAGCCTCCGAGTGGTTCCAGAGGGATTGGAACCGGCACAGCATGATCTTCGGCCCGCAGAACACGACCACACACGTTCTGGCTACTCGGCTGGACCTGGGGCGGCCCCGTGAGGCTCTGAGAGTGGCAGAAGACCTTGACGCGGCCCTGGAGGGCTTGCCTGCTACTCGTGTGGCTCCGTCCCGGATGAACCTGGCCAGGGCACGGCTGGACGTGGGGGACCGTGACGGGGCCCTGGAGTCCCTGTCGGAAGCGTGGGAGGCAGCCCCTCAGATGGCCCGCATCCACCCCATGGCGCGGGAGGTCTTCCGGGTCCTGTCGTCCCTGCATCGACGCAGTAACCCAGAGCTTCTGAGGCTGTCCAAGCTGTCCGGCATCCCTGTCTGAACCAACCGAACTTACTGAACTAACCGACGCTTAGACGCTGGTCAGAGGCCCTGGGGTCCGTGTGGTCAGGGTCGCCAGGACACCTTGTGTTCCTGGAAGTGATCCCATGTGGTAAACATTGCCTCCCAGCCGTCGGGGAACTTCACCGTGACGCCCAGCCGGACCGGTTCCGTGGACGGGTGCTCGTCCAGCAGTTCCGCGACGCCCGCCCGGCAGACCACGACGCAGGCGTGCCGGTGGCGTGAGGCCAGGACGCACAGGCGGCCCGTCTCCAGGTGGAAGGCCGTCGCGTCGGGGCGGCCGGAGAGCGGGTGGAGCACCACGGTCACGTCGAACTCGCGGCCCTGGAGCCGGTTAGCGGTGTCCACCGCGACGCCCGTCACGCCCAGTTCGGCGAGGGCGGCCCGCACCGCCGCCGCCTGGTCGCGGTGGGCGGTGCCGACGGCGACCCGGTCCGCCGTCACCGGCACCGGGTCCGGGGAGCGCTCGCTCGTCGCGGCGGCGCCCCGGTCGAGGAGCCTGCGCACCACCAGGGCCACCGCCCGGACCGCCTCCGGGTCGGTGCGCGGGGTGTGCCGGGCCGGGAGTTCGAGCAGGCCCCAGCCGGACTCGGCGGCCTCGTCCAGCACCCGGTCCGGCGCCGAGCCGTCCGACGCCGTGCCGAACGACAGCCGCCGGTCCCCGTGGTCCGTGCCGCTGCGGAACGGGGTGTACGGGTAGAACGCGTCCGACACCAGCCGCGCCGCCGAGGCTGGCAGCCGCCACGACACCGGCAGCCGGTGCTGCGGCAGCCCGGGATTGTGCGCCAGCAGCGTGGCGACCGCGCTCGCCGACGGGTCGTAGGACAGCCCCGCCCACTGCTCCGCGCCGACGATGGAGAACGGGTCCAACTGCCCCGGATCGCCGACGAACAGGGCCCGATCGAAGAGCCCCGCCACGGCCAGCAGCGCGTCCGAGCGCATCTGGTACGCCTCGTCGACGATCGCGTGGCCCCACGGCTCGACGTTCTTCACATGCGCCCACTTGGCGGCCGTCGAGATGACGACGTCGAGACCGGACAGATCCGCCGCCTTGGCCGACTTCCGCACGTTGGCCAGGCCGTTCAGCACCGGGTCGTACGGGTCGGCGTCACTGCTGTGCAGACGGCCCACGGGCAGGTCCGGGTTCTTCTCGGCCAGCCGCACCACGAGGTCGTCGACCTGGGCGTTGGTCTGCGCCACCACCATCAACGGGCGTCCGGCTGCGGCCAGTTCGAGCGCGGCGCGCACCACGAGCGTCGACTTGCCCGCACCCGGCGGGGAGTCCACCACGATGCCGCGCGACGCGCCGCCCATGGTGCCGGCGAGGATCGCCTCGGTGGCCCGGGCCGCCTCCGTGCCCGGGTCGAGCGCGCCGGCCACGGCGCCCGGTTCGGGGTCGTACGTCACAGCAGGTCCTCCGCGGTCACGGGGTCGGGATGCTCGGCGTGCCCGGCCGCCGCGCCCGGCGGGCCGCCGTGCGTCCAGGGCGTGTCCTCCGGGTCCGGCAGCTTCGGGCCGCCCCGCTGGTCGTGCTCGAACAGCGTCCAGGTGATCCGGTCGCCCGGCTCGGGCACCGAACCCGGGGCCGGTTCCCTGCCCCGGCCCATCCGGTCGGTGATCCGCAGCACCAGCGCCCGCGCGGCCCCGCCCTCGAAGCCGGGTCCATGCGTGGCCGCGCCGTCGACGTCGTCGGCCCCGGAGCCCTCGGCCCCGGGTTCCTCGGCCTCGGCGTACCGGACGAACTCGGCGGTCTGCGGTCTGCCGTCCAGCGAGCGGAACACCTTGACGCGCTCGCCGAGATGGGGCCGCTCGTCGGTGCGGACCGTGACCAGCGGGCGCGGGGAGGGGCGCTTCGACTCGCTGTACGCCATCTCCACCGCCGTCACCTCGCCGACGAACGCCTCACCGGCCAGCCGCCGCCCGGCCAGCACCAGCGGATCGTCCAGCGCCTCCTGGGCGTCCAGCTGCGCCTGCGCCGTCTCGCGCGAGGCCAGCTTCTGCGCCGCCGTCACCGCGTCGTCCCGGCGCGGCTGCGGCGGCTCGCCGGACCGCACCCGGTCCCGGTGGCCGGTGAACGACCAGCGGTCCCTGGTCCAGCGGTCCTCCGCCCTGGCGCCCTCGGGCAGCTCCCGCAGCAGATCGAGGCCCCGCCACACCGCGTCCCAGGTCGGCCGCATCACCCCGGCCAGCAGCTCCCGGATCTCCCGCTCGGCGGCGGTCAGCCCGGCGAGCCGGGCGTCGGCCGCGAGACCGTCCTCGGCCGCCGCGAGCTCGGTGCGCGCCCGGTCGTACCGCTCGATGGCCGGCGCCAGCAGCCGGTTGTCGAACGCCGGATCCGTGGCCGGACCGGCCGGCGGGCACAGCAATTGCCCCTCGCCGTCCCGCGCCGACTCCGCGCGCAGCGCCGCCGACGCCCCGGACTCGCCCGCCGGGGGATCGATCCAGGCCAGCAGCGCGCCCAGATGCTGGTCCTCCAGGCTGCTCTGCCCGGTCGCCCAGTGCCGGTTCAGCAGATCCGTGACGGCGAGCAGCAGCGAGGAGCCCGGCACCCGGGCCCGCTCCCCGTAGTGCGTGAACCAGCGGCCCAGCAGCGGGACCCGCGCCGGGGCCGGGTACGGGGCGTCGGGGTCGTCCTCGGCCGTGCGGCGGAACCGCATGGAACGGCCGAGCAGCCGCACGAAGTCGATGCCCGCCCGGCTGGGCACGATCAACTGCGGGGCGTCCGCGCACAGTTCGACCTCGACCTTGGTCTTCTTGCCGGTAGCCGGATCGGTCTCGTTGCGTTCGGCGGGCTCGACGACGTCCTCGTACGCCTCGATGTGCGGCAGCACCGCGTCGGCCAGGTCGGCCAGGAACGAGAACCGCAGGTCCCGGTCGCGCGGCTGGGGGACCGCCAGCAGCCGGGGCGCCTCCCGGTCGGCGCCGACGAGCGCGCCCAGCGGCGCGCCCGCCTCGCCTGCGGTGGTCAGCGGCACCAGGACCAGCGGCCGGTCGGTGAGACGGCGGTGCAGGACCGTCGCCAACGGCCGGGCCCGGCCGCTCTCCACGGCCTCCAGCCGGGCCAGGGTGCTGATCAGCGACATGCCGCCCCGCTTTCCTCCGGGACCGGGGCCGCCGTCCCGCGCCCGTCCGGCACGGCCGCGCCGTGCCGTATCGCGGCGGTGTGCTCCAGGGCGTCGGCGCGCAGGGCCGCCGCGCGGCGCAGCGCCGCGACCGTCGGGTCGGCCGGATCGCCCTCCTTGCCCGCGGCCGCGGCCAGCACCGCCTCCACCGTGGTCAGCCCGCCGAGCTCGCCGCGCACGCTCCGTCCCAGCGCCTCCACCGCGCCGGCCGCGCGGGCCTTCGCCCGGCAGTGGAAGGCGAGTTCGCACGCGGACAGGCACTCCGGCGCGTACGCCGCGCCGACCGCGTCGACCGCGGCGTCCAACTGCCCTGCCGGGCACGCCGGGTCGAAGGTCGTGCCCTCCGGCAGCGCCGCCGCGATGTCCTCGACCCGGGTCAGCCTGGTCAGCTGGCGCCGGGTGACCGCGCGCTGCTTGCGCACGTCGACGACCGAGGCCGTGGGCAGGTTGGAGAAGTCCTTCGGGCAGATCAGCAGCACCCGGTGACCGACCTGGGCGCCCCCGGTCCGCTCCGCGACCCGCTCCAGCGCCAGCACGTACACGGCGGACTGCCGGGCCGCGGCGCCGACCTTCGCGGCGTCGGCGGAGCCGTCGATCATCGGGAAGGACTTGATCTCGACGACCGTCCAGGCGCCGTCGGGGTGCACCACCACCGTGTCCGGCTCCAGATGGACCGGGGAACCCGCCACCTCCAGCGTCAGCATCGGGTGGTCCAGCAGCGTCCAGCGGCCGGCCCCGGTCGCCTCCCGCAGCGCGAGCGCCGTGCGCGCGGCGCGGCCCTCGGGACCCGCCGCCGCCAGATCGGGCGCCAGCACCTCGTCGGGCGCCGGGGCGCCGCCGCCGAGGTGCTCGTGGAGCAGCCGCATCAGTTCCGTGCCGCCGTCGGCCTTGACCCTGGCCTCGAAGGAATTGCCCCGGACGAGCGCGAACTGGGACTGGCCGAAGGGGGCCGGCGAACCGAGCGCCTCGGCCAGCGCGGCCTTGTTCACCCCCGCGCCGTCCAGCAGGGCGCGGCGTCGGCAGCCGGGGTTGGCGGCGAGGGCGGCCAGCGCGCGGGCGTCCAGCGGGCGCGGCGCGACGCCCGGGCCGCGCAGCTCAGCGAGCCGCTGCCGAAGCGTCGTCCCCCGCCGCTCCCGCTCGTGCGGCGGCGTCGGCCCGGGGGACGGGAGGGGCCGGGACGCCGCCCGGGGCGTCCGCCGTTCCGGCATGGGCGGAGTCTGCGGAGGTGGTCCGCTGGCCAGGGATTCGCTCACCCGCCGAAGTCTCGCATCCGCCACCGACAATCGGGGACTCCGGCCGCGGCACGCCCCTGTGGGGGCGGGCGGCGAGCAGCGCCCGGACCCGGTCGGCGGCCCGCATCACGGGGGTGGTCAGCAGCGCTCCGACGCCCATCACGGCGGCGCCCGCCACCGCGTCGAGGAAGTAGTGGTTGGCCGTGCCCATCACCACCAGCGTGGTGCCCAGCGGATAGGCGACGGCCGCGGCCCGGACCAGGGGATGGCGGGCGTGGCGCCACAGCATGACGCCGCACCAGATCGCCCAGCCGACGTGCAGGCTCGGCATCGCCGCGTACTGGTTCGTCATCCCGCCCAGGCCGCGCGGGGCGCTCGCCTCGGCGCCCCACCAGCCGTACGAGCTGTACTGCGCCATCGTGTCGACGAAGCCGTACGCGGCGTCCAGCAGCCGGGGCGGGCAGGTCGGCATCAGCGTGAAGCCGATCAGACCGAGCATCGTGGACGTCATCAGCCAGGTGCGGGCCCGGCGGTACACGGCCCCGCGTCGGCGGAAGAGCCAGACCAGGACGGCCGGGGTGACCAGGTAGTGCAGCGAGGCGTACGCGAAGTCGGAGGGTATGCCTATGGAGGGGTGGGCGGTGAACAGCCGGTTGAGCGGGTGCTCGGCGTTGATGTGGAGAGCCTTTTCCAGGCGCAGGATGGCCAGGCCGTGCTCGACCGCCGTGGACACGTCGCCGCGCACCACCAGCCGGCCCGCCGAGTAGGCCCCGTACACCAGGGCCAGCAGCGGCAGCTCGGTCCACCAACGGGGCCGCGGACGCGGCACGGGCGCGGTGCGGGCAGGCTGCATCCGGTAGCTCTCCATCATGTGTTCATAGGACTGGCAGCGGGCGTTCAACCGTACGGCGCGGGTCGGCCGTGTTCTCCGCCGGGGTGTGTGCCGGGCCCCCTGCGTCTTCTGCTCCGGTCCGCCCTTTTTCTGCCGTGCGGACAGGGGTGCCCGTGCAGAGAGGGACGTCTGTTCCGCCCCGGAGGTTGCCTCGCGGGCGCGTGCGCGATGATTGGGAACCGGAAGATCCGCGTCGACTGGATGTCGACCGCTGTCGACATCGGTGTCGACATGGCTCCGAGTCGGCATCGGCTCGGTCTCCGGCCCAGATCCCAGTTCAGGAGAGAGCCGTCATGGCACCGCGCATCCTGCTCGTCCGGCACGGTCGCACGGAGTGGTCCGTCCGGGGCAACCACACCGGCAGGACGGACATCCCCCTGCTCGACTCCGGCCGGGCCGACGCCAAGCTGCTCGGGGAGCGGCTGCACGGCGGCCCGTGGGCGGACTTGCCGGGGCTGGAAGTGCGCACCAGCCCGTTGCTGCGGGCCAGGGAGACCTGCGACCTCGCGGGCTTCGCGGACCGGGCCCGGCCGTGGGACGCGCTCCTGGAATGGGACTACGGGGCGTACGAGGGGATGACCCCGGCGCAGATCAAGGCGGACCGGCCGGACTGGCTCATCTGGCGCGACGGCGTGCCCGAGGGGGAGACCCCGGCCGAGCTGTCCGCCCGCGCCGACCGGATCGTCGACTGGGCCCGCTCGGCCGACCGCGACGTGCTGGTCTTCGCGCACGGCCACATCCTGCGGGCGCTGGGGGCGCGGTGGCTGGGCGAGGACGTGTCGTTCGCGGCGCGCATCCGCCTCGATCCGGCGTCCCTGTCGGTGCTGGGCTGGGCCTACGGGGCGCCCGCCCTGGAACGCTGGAACGACACCGGGCACCTGGAGCGGTAGCCGTTCGGAGCCGGGTGGGGCGGGCGGACGCGCGCCCCCGGGGACCGCGGGCGGACCTGGACCGGGCGGGCGCCGGGGCCGCGCGGGCGCCGGGGCCGGGTACGGCCGGGCCCACGGCTCCGCCCGTTCCGGCTCAGCCCGTTCCGGCTCAGCCCGTTCGGGAACCTGCCCGTTCCGGGCCCGCCCGGCCCGGAACGGTTATGTGGGCCTGCCCATTCCGGTCCCGGCCGCTCCGGACCCGCCCGGCCCGGAACGGTTACGTGGGCCCGGCCGCCCCAGTCCCGTTCGCTCCGGCCCCGTTCGCTCCGGTCCTGCCCGGCCCGGAACGGTTACGTGGTCCTGCCCGCTCCGGCTCCGCCCGCTCCGGGCCGGTTACGCGGACATGCCCGGCTCCGCCGCGTACCGGTCCAGATAGCCCCGCACCTCGGCCGTGTCCCGGCGCGGGGCCAGCACCCGGGTCGCGCCCGCCAGCATCGTCCGGATGCGGGAGGACCGGACCCCGTCCAGCAGGTCCAGCACCCGGTGCCCGGCCGTCGCCGCCTCCTCCGGCCGGCCGGCCCGGGCGAGGTCCCAGGTCAGCTCGGCCCGGTAGAGCGCCAGGTTCCGGGTGAAGTGCCGGTCCTGGAGCCGGATCGCGCGCCGTGCGTGGCGGGCCGCCCGCGACCAGTCGCCCAGCGCCGACCAGCACTGCGCCTCCAGCATCTCCAGCTCCGCCTCCCGGAAGAACGTCATCCACTCGGGGTCGGCGTCGCACGGCCCCCGGCCGAACGCGGTACGGGCCCGGCCGATCGCGCGTTCGCAGCCCGTCCGGTCCCCGAGCCCGGCCCGGCCGCCCGCCTCCCGCAGCGCCAGCAGCGCCAGCAGTCGCGGCGAGCCCAGCGGCTTCGCCGCCCGCTGCCCGGCCTCGGCGGCGCGCACCGATTCGCGCGGCCGTCCGGTGTCCCTGGCCAGGAACGACGCGTTGCAGAACGCGTGCGCCTCCAGCGCCGTGTCGCCCGCCAGCCGGGCCGTGGCGAGCGCCTCCGCGTAGTACGAGCGGGCGTCGTCGAGCCGGCCGGAGTCATGGGCCAGCCAGCCCACCGAGATGGCCAGTTCGCCCGCCCCGGCGTGCAGCCGGTCGGCCGTGGAACGCCTGGCGGCGGTCCCGGAGTCGAGCAGCGCGTACGCCGCCCGCAGCGGCCGGGCCGCGTCGCGGTACAGGTCGTCGCCGCCGTGCCGGTCGTCGAGCAGCCGGATCCGGCGCACCGCCCTCTCGACGGCGCTCACCTCCGCCTCGCCGACCCGGTGCGGGCCGGACGTGTCGGCCGCGGCGGAAGCGCCGTCGGGCCCGGGTGCCAGGGGTGCGGCCGCCAGCACGGTGCCGCTCGTCATGAATACGCGACGCAGCACGTCGCTCTCCTCGTCGGTGTCGCTGTGGAGCGTGGGGGGAAGGGGGAAGGGACGCGTCGGGGGAGACGCGAAGGGGGAGGGGTTCTCGGCGTCGGCCCGCGCGCCCCGGCCGCGTACCGTCTCGCGCGGTGAGAAGCCCAGGTCGGCCAGGGACCTGCCGGGGAACATGTGCAGGAAGACCCGCTCGTACGCGTAGTTGGGACAGCGGATCTCGCCGGACTCCACGCGACCGATGTACCGGGCGTCGCACGCGACCCGTTCGCCGATCTCGCGGGCGGATCTGCGGACCGCGGCGGCGAACTCCCCGGCGGAGCGCCGCCCGCGCAGCCGCCGGAAGGCGAGGTTGGGAACCGCCCCTGCCGACACCATCGACCAGCACCTCTCCTCCGCAGCCGGTACGTTCCTGCTGCCGGCGCCCCGGCGGGCAAGAACGTACCCGGTGCGACCAGTTACATAGGGCGTCTTTGCTGATAAAAGGGGCATCTCGCCCGCGATCTGCCATGAACTGCCACCCATTGCGGCGGCGTGGCACCGTAGCCCTTGACGCGTCCGGCGCGTTGGTCTCTGCGGAGTACGGAGGACGACGGAATCCGGCTCCGTCCGGCGATGACACACCGGTGATTGAGAGGAGAGGTCCCTTGTTGCATCTCGGCACGGAGAGCGGCTCGCGGACGACTGCGACGACCCCGGCCGCGACGCGCACCACGGCTCCCGCGCGGGGCCACGGCGTCGGACCCTGTGATCTGGTGACCGTTCCGGCCCGTCAGGGGCTGGAGGCGGTGGACATCCTGCGCCGCGGCGCCGACCAGGAGGCGGTGGGGCCGGTGCTGCACGACGGCGCCTGCGACATCCTCGGCTTCCTGGTCCCGCCCGGCACGGCCGAGGCGTGGGACGTCCCGGGCAGCGCCTGTACGCGGACCGACGGACGCGGGCTGCGCGTCCCCGCCGAACCGCAGGCCGACGGCGGCGGCTGGCTGCTGCCGCCCGGGGACGACGCGCCGGTCACCGACCCGGCCGCGCTGCGGGCGGCCCTCGACCAGGCGGCCCGGGTGCTGGAAGCCGCCGACAACTGCCGCTGACCACCGGCCGCGCGCCCGCGACCATAATGGAACCGGCGTCCGGGAGACCCCCGGCGCGGCCGGTGCCGTTCCGTACGCACCGGTCCGGACGGCGAGTGGTGAGCGGGCGCGAGCAGCGGTGGCACGTCGAGGAACGCCGGGCGGGGGCGAGACCGCCCGGAGACGGTCCGGGCGCGGGACCGACGTCGGAACGGGCCGTCCGGGCGCCGGCCGCGGGACCGACGGCGGAACGGGCCGTCCGGGCGCCGGGCGCGGGACCGCGGTCCTCGCGGAGCCGGTGGGCGGCGGGCTCGCGGAGCTGGTGCCCGACCGGGACCGCCCGCGCGCCTGGACGCTGACGCTCGACGGCGCCCCGCAGTCCCATGTGGACCTCGACGACCCCACCTTTCTGTCGTTCGAGTACCAGCGCAGGATCGGCCACATCATCGACCTCGTCGCACCGCCCGGGCGGCCCCTGCACGCCGTGCACCTGGGCGGCGGCGCCTTCACGCTCGCCCGCTACCTCGCCGCGACCCGGCCGCGCTCCACCCAGCAGGTCGTCGAGACCGACGCCGCGCTCGTCCGGCTGGTGCGCCGGGAGCTGCCGTTGGACCCGCAGGCCAGGATCCGGGTCCGGTCCGCCGACGCGCGCGACGGGCTCGGGAAGATCCAGGACGGCTGGGCGGACCTGGTCATCGCCGACGTCTTCAGCGGCGCCCGCACCCCCGCGCACCTCACCAGCACGGAGTTCCTGGCCGAGGTGCGCCGGGTCCTCAAGCCCGGCGGGAGCTATGTCGCCAACCTCGCGGACGGGCCGCCGCTGGCCCATCTGCGCGGCCAGATAGCCACCGCCGCGGCCGTCTTCCCGGAGCTGGCCCTCGCCGCCGACCCCGCCGTGTGGCGCGGCCGCCGCTTCGGCAACGCCGTGCTGCTCGCCTCGGACCTGCCGCCGAGGACCGCCGAACTGACCCGCCGGGTCGCGACCGACCCGCACCCCGGACGGGTCGAGCACGGGCGGGCGCTCATCGACTTCGCGGGCGGCGCGGCGGCGGTGCGCGACGCCGACGCCCGTCCGTCCCCGGCCCCGCCGCCGTCGATGTTCCGGAACGGCGGGTGAGGGAGCCCGCTCCCGCCGCACGGTGACCGGCGGACGGCCGGTCACGGGAGGTCCCGCCGCACGGTGAACGAGGGGACGGTCGTGGGCCGGTTCCGTCGCACGGTGAAACGGGGGACCGTCAGGGCGGGTCCCGCCGCACGGCGAACCGGCGAACCGGCGGACGGCAGCGGCCGGTTCCGTATGCGCCGGCCGCCCCCGCCGGCCGCCCTCCCGTTGCTCCTGCCCTCCCGCCGCTCCGCTGTCACGCGGCGGTCGGCGGTGCGGCGTCGGGGCTCAGATCCCCGCCCGGTTGACCGCCGACAGCACTGCCAGGAGGGACGCCGTGAGGACGGAGGTGTCCCGGCCCGCCCCCCAGCACCGCTCGCCGTCCGCGCCCACCCGGCACTCCGCGTACGCCACCGCCGGGCTGCCCTGGCCCGTCGTCGTCGCGTGCTCGGCGAAGTCGAGGACGTCCACCTCGATCCCGGCCGCCGCCAGGGCGTGGGTGAACGCGGAGACCGGACCGTTGCCGACGCCCTCGTAGTCGCCCTCCCGGTCGCCCACCCGCAGGGTGCAGACGAACCGGTGCTCGCCGGCCGGGGCGCGGTCCGTGGACCAGGACGTCAGGGCCACATGCCCGTCCCGCCCGGGGACCAGGTACGTCGCCTCGAACAGTTCCCACAGGTCCTTGGGCGTGGCCTCCAGCCCGCTGTCGTCGGTCGCCGCCTGCACGGTGCGGGAGAAGTCGGCGCGCATCCGGGCCGGCAGGTCCACGCCGTAGTTGCCGCGCAGCAGATGGGCGATCCCGCCCTTCCCGGACTGGCTGTTGACCCGGATCACCGCCTCGTACGTACGCCCCAGGTCCGCCGGGTCGATCGGCAGGTACGGCACCTCCCAGCGCTCCTCGCCGCCGGCCGCCCGGTGGGCGAAGCCCTTGCTGATGGCGTCCTGGTGGGTGCCGGAGAACGCGGTGTGGACGAGGTCCCCGGCGTACGGGTGGCGGGGCGGCACCGGCAGCCGGTTGCAGTGCTCGACCGTGCGGCGGATCTCGTCGATGTCCGAGAAGTCGATCATCGGGTCGACGCCCTGGGCGTGCAGGTTGAGCGCCAGGTTGACCAGGTCGACGTTGCCGGTGCGTTCGCCGTTGCCGAACAGGCAGCCCTCCACGCGCTGCGCGCCCGCCAGGACGGCGAGTTCGGCGCACGCGGTGCCGGTGCCCCGGTCGTTGTGCGGGTGGACGGAGAGGATCACCGCGTCCCGCCGGGCCAGATTGCGGTGCATGTACTCGATCTGGTCCGCGTACACGTTCGGCGTCGCGATCTCCACCGTGGCCGGCAGGTTGTGGATGACCGGCCGGTCCGGGGACGCGTCCCACAGCTCGGTGAGGCCGTTGCACAGCTCCAGGATGAAATCCGGCTCGGTGAGGACGAAGACCTCGGGGGAGAACTCGAAGCGGATGTCCGTCCCGGGCAGGGCCCGCGCCCGCCGGTCCATCCGGGTCGCCGCGTCCGTCACCAGGGCGCGCACCTCGTCGCGACCGCGCCCGAGCACGACCTCGCGCCAGACGGGAGCGGTCGGCGTGTACAGGTGGACGACCACGCGGTCCAGCCCCTCGACGGACTCGAAGGTCCGGTCGATCAGGTCCGGCCTGGCCGGGGTGAAGACCACGACGGTGACGTCGTCCGGCACGGCGTCGGTCTCGGCCAGGTGCCGCACGAAGTCGAAGTCGGTGCGGCTCGCGGACGGATAGCCGACCTCGATCTCCTTGTAGCCCATGGCGACGAGCAGGTCGAACATCCGCCGTTTGCGCGGGGTGTCCATCGGCTCGGCCAGCGCCTGGTTGCCGTCCCGCAGGTCCACCGGCACCCAGAGCGGGGCGCGCTCGACACGGGCCTGCGGCCAGGTGCGGCCGGTCAGCGGGACCTCGACGCGGTCGAAGGCGGAACGGTAGCGGTGGGAGGGCATGGAACTGGCGCGCTGCCGGTTCCAGTGAGGCGCGTCGGCGGGCACCGGGCCGCGCGGGGTGCAGATCGTGGGGAAGACGTGGACCGGGGCCGACGGCGCCGGCGCGGACGCCGGAGCGGGCGTCGGCGCGGCGTGCGGAGCCGGGGCGGGAACGGGCGCGGGCGCCGGGTCCGGAGCGGGGGCGGTGACGGGCGCCGGGTTCTGAGTCGGGGTGGGAGTCGGACGGTCGGACATGGAACGGTCTCTTCTCGCGTCGCCGGACGCGACCGGCACAGCACGGCACCCGCGGCGGGGTGCCGGTCGCTTCAGGCCCCGCCGCGGCAGCCGAGAAGAAGGAGACCGCTGAGCGTCATGCCGGGTACAGTAACCAGAAAGCAAGTCCTCAGACAACCTGACAGGTGAACTCGTGTCCTCGCTCGGTCCGCTCCGCCCCAGCCCCCTGGTCGAACAGGCCACACGCCATCTGCGCGAGCAGATCACCGAGGGGCACTGGCCGGTCGGCACGAAGATCCCGGGCGAGACCACGCTCGCCAGGACGCTCGGCGTGGGCCGCTCCACGGTCCGCGAGGCGGTCCGCACCCTGGCCACGCTGGGGCTGCTCCAGTCCCGCCAGGGCGCGGGCGTCTTCGTCATCGCGGACCGGGCCGCGGAGGACTGGCCGACCCGGCTGCGCCGCGCCTCGGTCACCGACGTCTACGAGGTGCGGATGCTGATCGAGGTCCAGGCCGCGCGCCTGGCCGCGCGCCGCCGCACGGACGAGGACCTGGTCGCCCTCGACGCGGCGCTGACCGCGCGGCGGGCGGCGGTCGGCGGGGGAGACGCGGAGTTCGTCGACGCGGACATCGCCCTGCACCGGGCGGTGGTGGCCGCCGCCCACAACCCCGTACTCACGGATCTCTTCGGGGAGTTCGCGCCCGCGCTGCGACAGGGGCTGATCGATCTCGTGGAGCTGCTGGGGCTGCGCCGCGAGGACCCGGCGCACGGCGACCACGCGCACGACGCGCTGGTACGGGCGGTGGTGGCCGGCGACGCGGAGTCCGCGGGGCGCGCCGCCGAGGCCGAACTGGAGGCCACGCTGGCCCGGTTGAGGGCGGCGTAGGACGGATTCGGGGCCGCCCTCCCGGGGCCGGGCTTCGGGGTTCGCGGCCGGGGCCGGGGCCGGAGTTCGGGTGCGTGGCGCGAACGGTGTGCGTGGCGGGGGTCGGGGTCCGGCGCGTGACGCGAACGGTGTGCGTGGCGGGGGTCGGGGTCCGGCGCGTGACGCGAACGGTGTGCGTGACGCGAACGGGGTCCGGGCGCGTGGCGGGGGCCGGCTTCGGAGGGAGAACGCGGGCCCGGCTCGGCGCGCCCCGGCGCGCGATGAGCCGTTCACCTTCCGGCGGGCGGCCGGGCGGGCGCGGGGGCGGGGGGACGCCCGTCGGCTCGGGCGGCCGGGAGCGGAGGTGCGCTCGGCGGGCCCGGGGCGGGCGGGCCGACGTCGCCGGGCGCGCCGCCCTTGAGCTGAGCCTTCTCGTGCGGCGGCCGAAGTCCGGTGCCGGGCAGGCGGGTTGGGGCAAGACGTCGGCAGGGCACAGTCCCATGACGTGCCGGACACGCTCGCGCAACGGAGCCGTCTTCAACTCTTGACACCCGCCCCTCCAAGGCAGGAACCTTCCGGCATCGACAAATGGGAGCGCTCCCACGGTGTGATCCCCCCGCTCGAAGCGCTGCCCGCCGCCCGTTCGCACCGCCTGGCACCACCGGCACCACTCGGCACCACCCGGCATCACCGGCACCGCCCCGTATCCGTACCGCGATGCGTCCACGCGCACGTACACGCACATCCGCCCGCACGCCGGCACCCGCACCCGGGCCCGACGCATGACATCCCGTCAGGCACGTGTCCCGCCCATGTCCCGCCCCGGACCAAGGAGTAGTGGAATGCGCATCACCCGCGTCACCCATACCGCCGCCGGCCGGAGCCGCAGAGCCGCGGTTCTCGCCACCACCGGCCTGACGGCCTCCGCCCTGCTGCTGACGGGCTGCGGCGGCTCGGACTCGTCGGGCAGCAAGGGCCCCGACGAGAACGGGAACGTCACGCTGATCGTCGCCGACTACGGCCAGTTCGGCTACAAGGAGGCCGGGCTCTTCGAGAAGTACCACGAGCTGCACCCGAACATCACGGTCAAGGAGGATGTCACCACCGACGAGAAGGTCTACTACCCCAAGCTCCTCCAGCAGTTGAACGCGGGCAGCGGCCTCGCGGACGTCCAGGGAATCGAGGTCGGCCGCATCAAGGAGATCGTCGACACCAAGGCGGACGCCTTCGTCGACCTCGGGGACGTCATCGACGTCGGCGACTGGGTCTCCTGGAAGGAGAAGCAGGCCACCGCGCCCGGCGGCGCCGTGATCGGCGCGGGCACCGACATCGGCCCGATGTCCCTCTGCTACAACACCGAGCTGTTCGGGAAGGCCGGCCTGCCGACCGACCGCGAGGAGGTCGCCAAGCGGATCTCCGGCGGCTGGGAGGACTACCTCGGGCTGGGGGAGGAGTACCGGAAGAAGGCCCCGGAGGGCACGTTCTTCATGGACTCCGCGAGCGCCATGTTCAACGCCGTGGTGAGCTCCAACGCGCAGCAGTACTACGACGAGGGCGGCAAGCCGGTCTACAAGGACAGCACCGGCGTCAAGCAGGGCTGGAACCTGGCCGCCGAGGCCGCCTCGAAGAAACTCACCCAGGGGCTGGCCCAGTTCAGCGATCCATGGGTCGCCGCGCTGCGCAAGGGGACCGTCGCCACGGTCGCCTGCCCCGCGTGGATGGCCGGGCAGATCTCGGCCAACGCCGGCGAGGCCAACAAGGGCAAGTGGGATATCACCACCGCGCCCGGTTCGACCGCCGCCAACTGGGGCGGCTCCTTCCTCGCGGTGCCCAAGCAGGGCAAGAACACCGACGAGGCCGCCAAGCTCGTGAAATGGCTGACCGCCCCCGAACAGCAGGCCGCCGTCTTCAAGGCCATCGGTGTCTTCCCCTCCAACAAGCGCGCGTACGAGCTGCCGGAGGTGAAGGACGCCAAGCTCCCGTACTTCAACGACGCCCCCATCGGCCGGATCTACGCGGACGAGGCCGTGTCGATCCCCGAGACCGTGCTCGGCCCGAAGGACGGCGTCATCAAGGACACCTTCTCCACCCAGATCAACAACATGGAGCAGCGCGGCACCCGCCCCGACGACGCGTGGAAGGCGGCGACCGAGGCGATCGGCAAGGCGCTCGGCTGACCGCACGGGACCCGCGCCGGGGTGGGCCCGGGACGACCGCGGCCGGGCGGGGCGGGCGGGACCACGGGGGCGTACGGAGACCAGCGCGGGCCCGCCCCGGGCCCCACCGGCCCCCGGGCCCCACCGGCCCCCGGCCCAGGCCGCCGTATCCAGGCCGCCGTATCCAGGCCCCGCACCGGCCGCCCGCGCCCCGGCTTCCGCACCGCCCGCCTCACGGAATGCCGCCCCGCCGGAATGCCCGAACCCCGGAATGCCCGAACCCCGGAATGCCCGAACCCCGGAACGCGCGAACACCGGATCGCCCGAACACCGCAGCAACGCAGGGAAGGACTCCCGCCCGTGGCCACCTCGACCCCCAGCCGGCACGCGTACGCCCCGCCCCCCGACGGCTCCCGGGGGACCGCCCCCGGCCAGGCCCCCCGACCGTCCTGGCGGAGCCGGCTGTGGCGGTTCGACGACAAGGCGTCCCCGTACGCCTACATCGCCCCGTTCTTCCTCGTCTTCGGCGCCTTCGGGCTCTACCCGCTGCTGTACACCGGCTGGATCGCCCTGCACCGGGTGGAGATGACCGGCCTGGACCAGATGGAGTGGGTCGGCTGGGACAACTTCGACCGGATCCTGCACGACTCGGAGTTCTGGACGGCCGTCGGCAACACCTTTCTGATCGGGGTCATGTCGACGGCGCCGCAACTGCTGGTGGCGCTGGGCCTGGCCCACCTGCTGAACTACCGGCTCCGCGCCAGCGGCTTCTGGCGCACGGTCGTGCTCACCCCGTACGCCACCTCGGTGGCCTCCGCCGCCCTCGTCTTCGCCCTGGTCTTCCGCGCCGACGGCGGCCTGCTGAACTGGCTGCTGCACTTCGTCGGCCTCGGCGACACCAACTGGGCCAACGGCCACTGGACTTCGAAGATCGCCATCTCCGTGATCGTGATCTGGCGGTGGACCGGCTACAACGCCCTGATCTACCTGGCCGCCATGCAGGCCGTGCCCACCGACCTGTACGAGGCCGCCTCGCTGGACGGAGCCTCGCGCTGGCAGCAGTTCCGCAAGGTGACCGTCCCCTCGCTGCGGCCCACGATCCTCTTCACGATCGTCATCTCGACCATCGGCTCCATGCAGCTGTTCGGTGAACCGCTGCTGCTGGAGGGCGGCAGGCTCGGCGCCACCGGCGGCAACGAGAATCAGTACGAGACCCTCAGCGTCTATCTCTACAACTACGGCTGGAACCTCGGGCATCTTGGTCCGGCCGCCGCAGTGGCCTGGGCGATGCTCGCCCTCCTGCTGATCATCGCCGCGGTCAACTGGCTCATCGGCCGCTTCGTACGCAATTCCGCGGACTGACCGGGAGCGATCTCCATGACCACGAGCGCGAACACGAACATGACCGCGAACACGAACATGGTCGCGAGCACGAGCATGACCGCGAAAACGGCCCCGACCCCGAGCACGGCCGGCGTTGATGCCGCCGGCCCCCGGGCCGCGGGCCGCGCCCTCCGAAGCGCGGCGCGCGGGTCGGCGCGACGGCGCCCGATGCGCTTCCGGCCGGGCGCGGGCCAGCAGCTCCGGGGCGGCCCCTTCGCCTACGCCGCGCTGGCCGTCGTCGGCGTCGGCTCGCTGCTGCCGCTCTACTGGACGCTGGTCGCCGCGTCCCACACCCAGGACGAAGTCCTGGACACCACACCGCCGTTGCTGCCCGGCGGACGGCTGGCGCACAACCTCGAAGCGGCCTGGAACCAGGCGAACCTCGGCACCGCGATCGTCAACAGCGTCATCGTCGCCGGCTGCATCACGGCGGCGACGCTCTTCTTCTGCACCCTGGCCGGGTACGCCTTCGCCAAGATGCGCTTCCGGGGACGCGGCGCGCTGATGACCGGGGTCGTCGCCACACTCACCATCCCGCCCCAGCTCGGCGTCGTCCCCCTGTTCATGGTGATGTCCGGCCTCGGCTGGGGCGGGAGGCTGGAGTCGGTGATCTTCCCGACGTTGGTGAGCGCCTTCGGCGTGTTCTTCATGCGTCAGTATCTGAGCGAGGCGCTGCCCTACGAGCTCATCGAGGCGGCCAAGGTCGACGGCGCGAACAACTTCCGCATCGTGCGCAGTGTGGTGCTCCCGGTGGCCCGCCCCGCGATGACGGTGCTGGGGATGCTCACCTTCGTGCAGGCGTGGAACGACTTCTTCTGGCCCTACCTCGCCCTCAACCAGCAGAACCCCACGCTCCAGGTGGCCCTCGGCCGGCTGAGCGCCTCCTACACCCCGGACCAGAGCATCGTGATGGCCGGTGCGCTGATCAGCACACTGCCCCTGCTCGTGATCTTCGTGATCTTCGGCAAGCGGATCGTCGGCGGAATCATGTCCGGCGCCGTCAAGGGCTGACGGCACGCCACGCCACGCCATCCCGCCCCGCGAGGACCCGCCCGCCCTCGGCCCCCGTCACCCCGCCCTCGGCCCCCACCACAGTGGCCCCCACCACGGGGCCCACCGCGGGGCCCGACCCACAACGGCCCCGAACCACAACGGCCCCGACCGCAGCGGCCCCGACCGCAGTGGCCCCGAACCGTCCCGGCCCCGCTCACCGCGGGCCCGGCCCACCCCGTCCCACCACTTCCGGGAGCGCTCCCATATGACCGTCGCACGACCCGACACCAGCCCGAAGCAGGCCGCCGAGACCGTGCGGTTCCCACCCGGCTTCCTCTGGGGGGCGGCCACCTCCGCCTACCAGGTCGAGGGCGCCGTCGCCGAGGACGGCCGCACCCCCTCCATCTGGGACACCTTCAGCCACACCCCCGGCAAGGTCCACGAGGGGGACACCGGCGACACCGCCGTCGACCACTACCACCGCTACCGGGACGACGTGGCCCTGATGAAGCGGCTCGGCCTGACGGCCTACCGCTTCTCCGTCTCCTGGTCCCGCGTGCAGCCCACCGGCCGGGGCCCCGCCACCGAACGCGGGCTGGACTTCTACCGCGCGCTCGTCGACGAACTCCTCGAAGCGGGCATCAGGCCCGTCGCCACCCTCTACCACTGGGACCTGCCCCAGGACCTGGAGGACGCGGGCGGCTGGCCCCAGCGGGCGACCGCCGAGCGGTTCGCGGAGTACGCCGGCCTGGTGGCCCGCGCCCTCGGAGACCGCGTGTCCGACTGGACCACCCTGAACGAGCCGTGGTGCTCGGCCTTCCTCGGCTACGGCTCCGGCGTGCACGCCCCGGGGCGCACCGTGCCGGCCGCCGCGCTCCGCGCCGCCCACCACCTCAACCTCGCCCACGGCCGGGCGGTCGACGTCCTGCGCGACCGCCTCCCCGCCGCCGCGCGGATCTCGGTCTCCCTCAACCTCCACCAGGTCCGCCCGCTGACCGGCGGCGCGGCCGACGCGGACGCCGCCCGCCGGATCGACGCGGTGGGCAACCGGGTCTTCACCGGTCCGATGCTGCGCGGCGCGTACCCGGAGGACCTGATCGAGGACACCGCGCACCTGGTGGACTGGTCCGCGCTGGTGCGGGACGGCGACCTGGCCGCGATCTCCCGACCGATCGACTTCCTGGGCGTCAACTACTACACCCCGACCGTGGTCTCCGCGCCCGCCGACGGCCGCGGCGACGCGCGCGACGACGGCCACGGCAACAGCGACCACTCCCCGTGGCCCGGCTCCGAGCACGTCGCCTTCCACCTCGCCGAGGGCCCGCGCACCGCGATGAACTGGGTGATCGACCCGGACGGGCTGTACCGGCTGCTGCTCGACGTCTCCCGGGACCACCCCGGGCTGCCGCTGATGGTCACCGAGAACGGCGCCGCCTTCGAGGACCATGTCTCGCCCGAGGGACGGATCGACGACCCCGAGCGCATCGCCTATCTGCACGACCACCTCGACGCGGTGCGGCGGGCCGTCGCCGACGGCGCGGACGTCCGGGGCTACTTCCTGTGGTCGCTGATGGACAACTTCGAGTGGGCGTACGGGTACGCCAAGCGCTTCGGCGCCGTCCACGTCGACTTCGCCACCCAGCGCCGCGTCCCCAAGGCGAGCGCCCACTGGTACGCCGACGTCATCCGCCGCCACACCCTGCCCCCGCGCACCGGCCGCCGCTGACCTCGCCGGCCTCCCGACGGCGCCGGAGCCGGAGGCCGACCCGGAGCCGGAGGCCGACCCGGTTCCGGCTCCGGCCCCGGCACAGGTCCGGCCCCGGTTGCGGCGCCGGTCCGACGGGACTTGGACCGGTCATCGCGACTGTGAGAAATTGACCGCGAACGGGAGGCAGCCATGGCGGCAGCGCGAACACGGAGCGACGGGCGGCCGACGCTCGAAGAGGTCGCGGCGCGGGCGGGGGTGGGACGCGGCACGGTCTCACGGGTCATCAACGGCTCCCCGCGGGTCAGCGCCCGGACCCGGGAGGCGGTCGAGGCGGCCGTCGCGGAGCTGGGCTACGTACCCAACCGCGCCGCCCGCGCGCTCGCCGGGAACCGCACCGACGCCCTCGCGCTCGTCGTGCCCGAGCCGGAGGCCCGGTTCTTCACCGAGCCGTACTTCTCCGACATCGTGCGCGGTGTCGGCGCGGCGCTCGCCGACACCGACATGCAGCTGCTCCTCACCTTCGTCGGCAACGACCGCGGGCGCCGGCGGCTGGCCCAGTACCTGACCGCGCACCGGGTCGACGGCGTGCTGCTGGTCTCCGTCCACGCCGACGACCCGCTGCCGGACCTGCTGGAGCAGCTCGGCATACCGGCCGTGACGAGCGGCCCCAGGTCCGCCGCCGAACCGCTGGCCTCGGTCGACTCGGACAACTTCGAGGGCGCCCGCGCCGCCGTCGGCCACCTGCTCGCGCGCGGACGCCGCACCATCGCCACGATCACCGGCCGGCTGGACGTCTACGGGGCCCGGCGACGGCTCGACGGCTACCACGAGGCGGTCGCAGCGGCCGGTCTCGGCCGCGACGAGGACCTGATCGCCCCGGCCGACTTCACCGAGGAGGGCGGCGCCCGGGCCATGCGCGCGCTGCTCGACCGGCGTCCCGGCGTCGACGCGGTCTTCGCCGCCTCCGATGTCATGGCCGCGGGCGCGCGCCGGGTGCTCCGCGAGGCCGGTCGGCGCATCCCGGACGACGTGGCCCTGGTCGGCTTCGACGACTCGGCGGTGGCCCGGCACATGGACCCGGCGCTCACCAGCGTGCGCCAGCCCATCGAGGAGATGGGCCGCACCATGGCCCGCGTACTGCTCCAGGAGATAGGCGGCGAGGGCCGGGAGAACGGCGGCGGGGGCCGGGAGCGCCCGCACATCGTGCTCCCCACGGAGCTGGTCGTCCGCGACTCCTCCTGACGGCCGCCGCGCCCCCGCCGCACGCCCGGCGGGCGGCTCGTCAGGCCGCTCCGCAGACGGTGCACGGGTAGGCGGTCTGGCTCACGCAGTTGCCGTGGTCGTCGTATACGTAGACGACACTCCTGGTGCCGGGGCACCCCGGCGTGGCGCTACACGGTATGGCGTGATCTTCCTGATGCCCCATGGGTGTACCTCGCCTTCTGATCGAGGCTGGGCTCCCACCGCCGTCGGCAGCCGGTGCAGTACCAGTGCCACGAGCCCGGCGCCGCCGGGGACGTGTGACTGGTGTCCCGCCAGAGCGCCCGTCGGTCCGGGCAGTGGGGGCACGGCGGCGGCCGATACGCCATGGGCTCCTCCTGGTTCTCCTGCGGTCTCCTGGTCGATCCGGTCGCCCCCGGGCCTCCGCCCCCGGGCCGTGTCACGGGCCCGCGGGCGTCACCGGGGCCGGACGTGGCTGCAACAGGGCCCGGTCCACACCTCGGTGTCGAGGACATGGGCGCCGAGCCGGTCGCGGATGACGCCGACCCGGACCGTGCCGGTGGTGAGGGGCTTCTTGCACCAGACGCAGGCCCGGCCCGCGGCCTGGTCCCACGTCAATGCCCCCGGGGCGGGGAGCGGGCGGGTGGTGGGGGCGGTCACTCTGTCTCTTCTCTGTAGATCTCGGCCCACACGACGTCGCCGTTCTCGGTGCGGTCGTGGCCGTACCGGTCGGCGGTGCTGAGGGTGCGGAGGATGGCGGACCGGGTGGCGGCGCTGAGATCGGCGGGGAGATCGACCTCGATCCGGATCGCGTCGGCCGTCTCCGTGATGCGTGGGTCGCTGCTGGTCGCTGCGGAGAGCAGCGACGCCAGCGCGACGGCATGAGGAAGCGCGACAGACATAGATATCCCCTGACGGTCGGCCGTCACGGTTCGTGAGGCTGAATATTCAGCTTCGACCTGATGGGTTAGCTTTGTCAATGTCGACGTACAACGTTCGGAGTCGCGTACATGCCACACGAAGCGCCCTACTTGCAGGTGGCCGCCGCTCTGCGCGCCCGCATCGAGGCGGGAGAATGGGTTGTGGGCGACAAGCTCCCGTCCCGGGCCCGGATCGCCGAGGAGTACGGCGTGGGGCAGTCCGTCGCCCAGCGCGCCATGGAGCATCTGATCATCGAGGGCGTCCTCGAAGGGCGCGCCGGATCCGGCACCTATGTGCGCCGGCCGCGACAGCGCCGCCGCATGCTCCGCTCCCGGCGCCCCGAACTCCACGGCGGGTCGCTGTTCCGCACGGAGGTCCGCGAGCGCGGCCGCGGCGGATCCTGGGAGTCCCGCAGCGCCGCCCGCACCCCGGCGCCGGCCCACATCGCCGAGCGGCTGGCCATCGAGCCGGGCGACCTCTGCGTGGTCACCCACTACGAGTACCTCGCCGACGGCTACCCCGCCCAGCTCTCCGTGTCGTGGGAGCCCATGGCGATCACCGACGGCACCCCGATCGTCCTGCCGGAGATGGGCCCGCACTCACGGGCCGGCGTCGTCGAGCGGATGCGGTCGATCGGCGTCGTCATCGACAAGGCCATCGAGGTGCCGCGTCCGGCCCGCGCCTCGCGCGAGCAGGCCAACCTGCTGGGCATCAACCTGGGCGACCTGATCACCGAGGTCGAGCGCACCTACTACGACGCCGACGGGCGCCCCGTCGAGACCGCGGACATCGTCGTCCCCGACATGCGGTGGGAGATCGCCTACGAGTTCGGCATCGACGAGCCCGAGGACTGACGGCCGTCCCCCGCCCGGCCCCCCGCCTTCGGCTTCCGCCCCTCCGGCGACCGCCGTGGGCGGCGGCCTGGGCGGTGGTGAGGAGGTCGGTGCTCATGTGGCGTCGCCTCCGTCCGGGTATGCGAAAACCCCCGACCCGCGGGCGGGGGCTTGTCGTGGGCACTCGTGGAGTGCTGGCATCCAGCAGCGCGAGAGCGGCGCCTCACTGCCATCGGCGAGGAGCACGGCCGGGTCGGCTGCGACTCGGCCCGGACCGTGACCGGCGCGGCGCGGACGGAACGGGCGCAGGGCGTCGCTGAACGTGCAGGTTCTTGGCCTTTGACCGGTGGGTGCCGGCCCCGGGGCGGCTCTGTCACTCGTAGGTGTAGGTGAGGGAGTTGCTGGTGCCGCCGGGGGAGTGGATGGTGACGGGAACGCTCCCGACTCCGGGTGGCGAGGTGGCGAGGACGATGGTGTCGGAGATGGCGGCGAAGCCGGCGGGTGTGGCGCCGAAGAAGACCTGGTCGGTGTAGGTGAGGGCGGTGCCGTTGATGGTGACGTTGGTGCCGCCGGTGGTGGGGCCGGTGTCGGGGGTGAGGCTCGTGAGGGCGGGTTGCGGGACGTAGGTGTAGTAAGGGTTGCCGATGCTGGGGTCGCTGGTGCCTCCGGGGGTGGTGACGGTGACCACCACGGTGCTGGTGCCGGCCGGCGCAGTCACCGTGATCTGGTTGTCCCCTACGACAACGATGTTGCCGGCGGTCTGGGCATCGAAGTGGACGGCGGTGGTGCCGGTGAGGTTGGTCCCGAAGATGGTGACGGTGTTGCCGCCGCTGATGGGCCCGAAATGGGGGTCGAGGTCCGTGAGGGTGGGTGCGGGCGTCGTGGT